>NZ_ML136951.1 GCF_004009905.1 Lactobacillus xujianguonis | reverse complement strand
ACTGTAAATGTTCCTAACGGTAAGGTTTCAACTCCAACTGAATCAGCTGTAACTAAGACTGTTAACCACATTGCCGCAATTTACGACAAGGATGGTAACCAATTGAACTTAGCTAAGCTTCGTGCTTACAACGCAGTATCAGTATTCCCAACTACTGTAACCATCAAGGGTTCAAAGATGTACGAAATTGCTGACGCTGCTGGCAAGCGTACTGGTCACTTTGTAAAGGCTTCAAACATCGACGGTGTTGAAAAGACTGTTACTAAGAACTCATACGTTTACACTGCTTACGGCAAGAAAGTTTACAAGACCTCAGGTAAGGCAGTTAAGATGCCTAAGAAGGGTCACCGTGGTAGCTTAAGAAAAGTTAAGGCTGGCGAAAAGGTAACTGTATACGGTGGTTCATTGTTCAACAAGCAATTCTACCGCATCGGTAAGAACCAATACATCAAGGTAGCTAACTTCCGTTAATCAGAAGTTTAACAACTAAAGATGTAGCGGCTAACGCTAATCGATAAGAAAAAGACAGATCGTAATGATCTGTCTTTTTTGTATA
>NZ_ML136950.1 GCF_004009905.1 Lactobacillus xujianguonis | reverse complement strand
CACACAGAAAGGAGCCAAATTATGGCAGACGAACAAGACAAGCCTACAGGGTTCAAGCCTAAATTCTGGCCTAAAGCTGTCTTGACCAATGACGGTCGTCACGCCTTTTTGCAATCAGTGGCAAGTAACCACGTACTGCACTACACGCGTGTGACCCTATCAAGTCAAAAGATGGTTGACGGTCAAGGCAAAATGCTTGACAACGAAGCAATCTCAAATTTGACCGGCCTTAGCGATGACCTAAAGGAAGGCACCGTGCAATTGACGCCAGTCGTAGATAACCATTTTGCCGTTACTGCGGATTTTGATAATAAAAATGTGCCAGACGATATCGAGTTTAGCTCCATCGGCTGGTATGGACGTATTGATACAGTAGATCCTAATGATCACGATAACGTTCTTGCACAAGGCAAGGAAGTTTTAATTGCCATTTTGCCTACAACAAAAGATCATGAAATCTTAGCAGCCGGATCACTTGATCAGCGATCAACCCAAGTGATCTCTGCACAACTGGACTTTACTATCTCAGACGCGGCCAATATTAACATGACCGTTAACGAAATCGGCTATGTGACCCGTGCCGAGCTTAATAGCTGGGAAGTTGATATGGAGGGCAAGATCAAAAATGCTGATCTAAGCAAGCTCAAATTCCGCAAGCAGATGCTGGACAACAACGGATATTTGCAGGACAAGACGTGGAGCGCTACTCGCAACAGCGATGGCACATACACAATTAACCTGTTTGATGATGACTGGACGGCCTCTAAGCTCTATAGTGTAATCGAACAAGTTAACGGTTTATCTAGCTCTAAAGCTGACAAGACTCAAGTGCAAGACGCAAAGAACGCCGTGCAGTCTAACTTAGAGGAGGCTAAGAATAACCTAAACGGTGCAATTAGCAATCTCAACAATGGCAAGCTTAATTTTAAAAACGTGTCTGACGGCTACGACCTA
>NZ_ML136949.1 GCF_004009905.1 Lactobacillus xujianguonis | reverse complement strand
GTATCTTTTAATTCGATGATTTGGTGCAATAGGGCAACTCTTAATATTGCCTTTGAGTGCCTCTCTTCGCATTTCTCCAGCTGTTAGCCCATTAAAACCTTTCTGTGGATCTTCATTAATGTAATAGTCAATAGTCTTGCAGGTAGAAGCATTAAGCTCATCATAGCTCGCTACTTGAGAATGAAGAACAACTCGCATTTCCTTAATGATGCCTTGCCAGCCTTCCATTGGACCATTGTCAATACAGCGGCCAACACGTGACATAGATTGGATCATGCCTTGCTTTTCCAACTGATTTTGGAAAGGCGCGCGAGTGAATTGAAAACCGCGATCGCTATGAAAGAGCGGATGTGCACTCGGATAAGCTTTAATAGCTTGCTCATAAGCTGACTGAACTAAGGCAGTATCGTTATGCTTACTAATTGCATAACCTACAGGGTATCGATCATAGAGATCAAAGATCGTACAAAGATATGCCTTAGGCAAGTTAGGTGCAACGACTTCAGTAATATCTGTACACCATTTCTCATTAGGCTTAGAAGCGTTAAAGTCTCTCTTTAGCTTGTTTTCGGCCGTCTTCTCAGGAGTTGTATGCTTAAATTTAGGTTTCTGATACCTAGGCTTTTGAGAACTGATACCATTAATGCACATCAAGCGGTAAATAGTTTTATGATAAATCGGCTTTTCATTAGGCATTTGACGATTAACAGCCATAGTCATTTTTTCTGTTCCAAATAAACTGTTATTGGATTGAGCTATCTCAATAATTTTGGCTTCAATCCTTTGATCTCGTTCATCACGCTGGTTAGGGTGACGTTTAGGATCAAAATATTTGTAATAGGCTGAGCGAGCTATTTTAGCCCAGCGACACATGAGATCAATCTTCCAATTGTACTTTTGATGACAATCATGGATTAATTGATATGTTTCTATTTTCCAGCGTTTTCTTATTGCTGTTTGTCTATATTTT
>NZ_ML136948.1 GCF_004009905.1 Lactobacillus xujianguonis | reverse complement strand
CTGGCAAAAAATGGGGCTGCCAGTGACGCGCCAAGATATTATTAACTGGCAGACTAAATCCACAGAATACTACTTAGAGCCGCTTTATCAATTGCTTAAAGAAAAGCTGCTAGAGCAAAAGTTCTTGCATGCAGATGAAACCACTTATCGCGTCTTGGAAAGTGAGACAGTAAAAACTTTTTATTGGACTTTTTTGTCTGATAAGCAGGCGGAAAAACCAATTACTCTATATCATCATGATCCACATCGCAGTGGTCAAGTAGTAACTAGTTTCTTAGGCAATTATAGTGGCTTCTTGCATTGCGATATGTGGCAGGCATACGGTCAATTGGTCCAAGCTACCTTAGTTGGCTGCTGGGCTCATGTCAGAAGAAAATTTTTCGAAGCCGTTCCGCCTGAAGCCTCAAACAAGTCAATATCTAATCAAGGCGTACGTTATTGTGATAGAATGTTTGCCCTAGAAAAGGACTGGGAAAACCTATCTAACCAAGAGCGTCTACAGCTACGTCAGAAGAAACTAGCCCCACTCATGGAAGAGTTCTTTGACTGGTGTCGTAAACATAAAGCAATGACTCTGCCTAATTCCAAGTTGGGAAAAGCCTTCGCTTACACTTTGAATCATGAAACAACATTCAAGCATGTTTTATTAGATGGCCGACTGGTTTTATCCAACAATTTAGCTGAGCGGGCAATCAAGACGCTAGTTATTGGGCGCAAGAACTGGTTATTCTCTCAGAGTCTTAACGGAGCGAAATCTTCAGCTATCATTCTTAGTTTGATTGAAACTGCTAAACGCAATGATTTAGATCCAGAAAAATATCTAAAATATTTGCTCTATAAATTACCCAATGAATCAACTCTGACAGACAAAGAAGCACTGTCGGCTTATTTGCCATGGACAAAGCAAGTGCAGGCAAGCTGCAGATAAATTTTGAATATAATTAACCCCATCTTAGCACAAGCCAAGGTGGGGTTTTAAGATACTTCAGTTTTTTACGCTTAC
>NZ_ML136947.1 GCF_004009905.1 Lactobacillus xujianguonis | reverse complement strand
ACGCGTGGTGCTAGTTAAATCGTTTTAGTTAATAAAAAAGTCCAATCTTGTTAGACTCGACTTGTAAATAGTAATAATAGAAAAGAGTCTGATCTGATTGAACTGCCTTAAGCTTAAGCGTTTTAGCCACCCTAAGACAAGTTAGTTTTAAAGATTTAGTGATAATTTGTCGGCACTGGTATCGTTTGTATGCACCGGCTGAGTTTACTCATCGGCGAAATATTGATCAAATTAAAACTACGGACAGTCTGATTTTGGCTTTACTTATCTGGCAAGCTAAGACAGGAATTGAATCACAAAGAAGATTCTGTGAATGTTTCAATTGTTTATCACACTCACGTTTTAATCGGCGTTCACGTCAGCTATTGCAATTGATTTATCAAATACGGCAAGAAATGAATAAAAAGGTTGACCTGAATGGACAGTTCTTGATCATTGACAGCTTTCCGGTACCTGTTTGCCAACCAATTCGCAACTATCGTGCTAAAATTTTTCGCGGTTATGCCAACATTGGTTATAAGGCCACCAAGAAAATTTACTTCTATGGTTTCAAAGTTCATGCCATTGTTAGCGATGACGGTTACATTCTTGATTATGTCGTAACAAAAGCATCAGTTCATGATGCCAAGGAGACAGTTGAACTGCTGGAAAATGCACATCCAGCTAATTACTATCTTCTTGGCGACGAAGGCTATTTAGGCAAAGAACTGCATCAACAGCTAAAACAAATGGGTTATGAACTTTGGACACCATATCGTAAAAATATGACAGGAGCTAAAAAGCACAATGATCATCAATTGATGGCTCTTCGCAGAACAATTGAAAGCGACTTTTCGCTTCTGACCTATTACAATGCCGAGAACAATCGAGCACGTAGTCTGATAGGCTTTCAAAGCCGGTTGGAAATTGCAATTTTAGCTTATAATTTGGCTTATTGTTTAGAACGATTTAACTAGCACCACGCGTATTATTATAATCTTCGTTTGTTAGAAATTAATGCAAAAGTTAAGTCTAAGTGTAAAATAGTTTGCGGTGACGCTTAGTTACAAATTAAAAAGAGTCAAATCCATTTTAGGACTTGACTCCAAAACAAAAAGACCAGTAG
>NZ_ML136946.1 GCF_004009905.1 Lactobacillus xujianguonis | reverse complement strand
TCTCCTCCGTGACAGGGAGGCGAGATAAACCACTGCTCCAATGGACCAAATTGCGGGAGCTGGATTTGAACCAACGACCTTCGGGTTATGAGCCCGACGAGCTACCAGACTGCTCCATCCCGCGATAATTTTTATAGGCGTCCTAATGGACCTTGTAGGACTCGAACCTACGACAGGACGGTTATGAGCCGTCTGCTCTAACCAACTGAGCTAAAGGTCCAAGCTTACAAATAGCGGCGGGGGGGATCGAACCCTCGACCTCCCGGGTATGAACCGGACGCTCTAGCCAGCTGAGCTACACCGCCATAAATTTGTAACCAGTAGATTACAATCGGGAAAACAGGATTCGAACCTGCGACCCCCTGGTCCCAAACCAGGTGCTCTACCAAACTGAGCCATTTCCCGTTAACATGCGCCCTGAAGGATTTGAACCTTCAACCTTCTGATTCGTAGTCAGACACTCTATCCAGTTGCGCTAAGGGCGCATCATTATATGCCGAGGACCGGAGTCGAACCGGTACGGTTGAAACCAACCGCGGGATTTTAAGTCCCGTGCGTCTGCCAATTCCGCCACCCCGGCAGGTAATGAAAGCGGAAGACGGGATTCGAACCCGCGACCCCCACCATGGCAAGGTGATGTTCTACCACTGAACTACTTCCGCATAATATATAATGCCGATTATACGACTTGAACGTACGACCCCCTGTTTACAAGACAGATGCTCTACCAACTGAGCTAAATCGGCATAAATGTCAATATGTGGTTGGCAATACGGGTGGTGGGACTTGAACCCACACGTCCGAAAACACTAGAACCTAAATCTAGCGCGTCTGCCAATTCCGCCACACCCGCAATATAGGGTCATGAGCCGTGAGGGACTTGAACCCTCGACCCACGGATTAAAAGTCCGTTGCTCTACCAACTGAGCTAACGACTCGATATGGAGGATACAGGGCTCGAACCTGTGACCTCCTGCTTGTAAGGCAGATGCTCTCCCAGCTGAGCTAATCCTCCATATTGAGCACGGCAGCTACCTACCCTCGCAGGCAGTCTCCCACCAACTACTCTCGGCGTTAAGAAGCTTAACTTCCGTGTTCGGCATGGGAACGGGTGTATCCTTCTTGCTATCGCCACCGCACTCTTTTC
>NZ_ML136945.1 GCF_004009905.1 Lactobacillus xujianguonis | reverse complement strand
TTAAACAAGGAAGATAATCCTAGTCCAAACGAATATCGAGTGCGAGATGAATTAGTTGCCAATAAAGCAGAATGGCAGTATCAGTTATCATCTAGATGTTTACAGCTAGCCGTTACGGACTTGGCCAATGCTTGGCAGAACTTCTTTGATAAAGCACAACCTGATTGGGGTAAGCCTCGTTTCAAGTCCAAGCGGGCTCCACGTCAAGGCTTTAAAACTGATCGAGCTAAGGTAGTTAACGGCAAGTTACGTTTAGATCATCCACGTGGGATTTCTAATTGGTCTGACATAAAGACTTGTGAAAAGCTAAAAATGACTCAGGTAAAGCAGGCTAGCGTCTTTAGAGAAAGAGGGCATTATTATGCCGCTCTTTCTTATGAAGAAAACATAATGGCTAAACCAAAAACTGGTCAAAGGACTGCCATTGATGTTAATGTGGGACATTTCAACTACACTGCCGGTCAGATCAACGTTTTACCAAACAAATTGCAAAAATTGTACAAGCGGATCAAGCACATTATCAAAGATTATTGGCGAGAAAGAGACAAGTTAATGGACAGGCTGCTAATCAAAGCAATAATTACCTGCAAGTGAGAACCAAGCTGCAACGTGATTATCGCAAAGTAGCCAATATTCAAAATGATCTCTTACAAAAGTTCACAACTCAGTTGGTTAATGATTATGATCAAATTGTAATCGAAGACTTGCGAGTTAAACAAATGATGATGGCACATGTAGCTTCAAAGGGCTTGCAACGGTCACTATTTAGTAAGTTTAGACGAATCCTAACTTATAAATGTGACTGGTATGGCAAGAAATTAATCTGGGCTGAGCAAACTTACCCATCACCTCAACGTTGTGCACAATGCGGCTACATTAAAACTGGTGATGAAAAGATTACTTTGCAAGGGAATCGAAAACACGGTACTAAACATAACGAGTATATTTGTTATGAATGTGGTTATCAAAATGATCGTGATAAGAATGCCGTCTTAAATCTTTTAGCTTTAGCAGAATAAGATAAATAAAAAAGGAGCTGGCTAAGCCCTGAAGCTGGAAGAGTTGGTCAATGCGATTACTCCTAAATTGGAATATCGGAATACTAATGATGACGCCAGTAAATAAAATAAAGAAAGGAAAACTATATTACTTTCTGGTATGTAGAAAGACA
>NZ_ML136944.1 GCF_004009905.1 Lactobacillus xujianguonis | reverse complement strand
CAAGATTTATTGCTTGCGAATTGACTTCGCTTCTTTGTTTGGGTTTTTACACCCGCACACTTTTAGCGAAACTTTGTTCAGTTTTCAAAGTACTACCTGTTGTCTCATCGACAACGCATTTAATAATACTCGTTACTTGACTTCATGTCAAGCACTTTTTTATTTTATTTTTCTGCCGTTCAGCGACGCTTTCGCATCACCCGACGGCAGTTAAATATATTACCCTTTGTTTCTCTTTTCGTCAACTATTTCTTTTCGTTCGGATTAGAATTGCTATTTCACAATATTTTTTAATCGATAGCTATCTTAATCTTTATATTCCTTACTTTCTTGAATTATTATTTCCTTTTGATAGCTGACTAGCGAACTTTAACAATTGAGACTTAAGAAAACAATTTTAAATTTATTTTTTGTCTAAACTCTAGCTTCTTAAAAACGTCAAAGTACTTTTAAAGTTTTCTTTTTATACCAACGTATTCTTTTCCACAATATTCAACAGTAACAAAACATCTTTATCCAAACTGTGTTGATGACTAATAGTCTCTGCCAGAGAATCTAGTTTCAATCAATAAATAAAAGAGGAACCATAACCAACTAACAGGTTTTATTGCATCAAAAAAGAGGACATAGTCCTCTGTCATAAAAAATCATTTCCACACAAAATTTTATAAATAAAGGTGATTTCTATATCCTCTTCTACTAATGATTGTATTAAATTTATGCTTGATATTAAAGATAAAAATGTCTTTTTTGAAAATCAATATTAAAAATTTATTCAAGGTAAAAATATGAAAGCTTTGAAGCTGCATTAATTCAACTTGCTCCTTTTTTGTAGTTCTATTAATCTTTTCCTTTATTTTTTATCAACAGGATTTGCAAAAAAGCCGTAAAAGGGAGAAGTAATAAGTTAATTTTTACTTTTATATTTTCAACGCAAAAAAGAGGACACCCTCGTGTCCTCTCTCCCTATTCCTCTTAGCTCCGGCTGTCAGACTCGAACTGACGACATCTTGATTAACAGTCAAGCGCTCTACCAACTGAGCTAAGCCGGAATATTAAAAAAAGAGCACGGCAGCTACCTACCCTCGCAGGCAGTCTCCCACCAACTACTCTCGGCGTTAAGAAGCTTAACTTCCGTGTTCGGCATGGGAACGGGTGTATCCTTCTTGCTATCGCCACCGCACTCTTTTC
>NZ_ML136943.1 GCF_004009905.1 Lactobacillus xujianguonis | reverse complement strand
AAAGCTTTGGAAGACGCAGTTAAGAATGACAAGACCTATGTGGTTATTGTCAGAGACGGCGCTAAATTGATCATGGACGCACAAGGTAACCCGTTTGTGATGGGCGCTTACTTAAAGTACGCGCTCGAAAAAGTGACCGAAGAAATCAGCAAGCTACCGGAAGACCAGCAGAAATCAGCAGCACTTGACGCACTGGTTAATGACATGGACTTGGACAAAGGTAATAAGGACGACGACAAGCCATATACGACAGCTGGCGACGTTGGCAAGGACTTTTTCAAAGCCATTAGAGACTTGCTTCACGGCGGTGATAACGATGACGCAGATTAAATGCTACAGCCGACGTGCTAACAGTCAATTGGATAAGCTGTTGTTTGCTGCAAGTAACGCGGTAGGCACGACAAGCCAACTTTTCGCAGCAAAACAAAAAGCCGACCACCAAGAAGTGGACGGCTCTCAAAAATAAACACTAAGGAGATTATACCATGTTACAACCATTAACTAAAGATCAAATGAAAGAAGTTAAGTATCAACAGAGTGCAGAAGCAATGAGAGAACTCGCATTAAGTGATCCTGATGCCATCATTGTTTACTTACCAAACTGCGAAGCCATTATCTGCGAAGATGGCTTTGATTATGACTATGGCTTTGAAAGTGCAAGCGAGTTCTTGCACTGGCGTTTAAGTGAACACGATTATGATTTAAACGCTCTGTCAGATGAGATGGGCTATGATACACCAAGTCCTAATCACGGCGATTTTTTAGATGACTATCAAGAATATGCTGATGATTTAGAAGAATTTATCTTGGATAGATACTCATCTGACAGATTAGGAGACCTTTACGATGAATAACTTCATAAAATGGCAGGACCGCTTAGAAGATGAAGCAGAAACCTACAAACAAGAACTAGTTAATGAAGCATTGACTTGTGGCACTTATGACAAGGGTATTAAGTTCCTCAAAGGCTTAAAACAGGGCTTGCCTACTGCCTATAGCGGTACGCCAGAACAAGTCATATCAAATTTATTGGATAGCGTGATAGAAGACGCTATCCGCGATGTAAGAGACAAAGCATTAAAGGCAAAGGTGGTAAACAATGACTGAGAAGACAACCAAAGAAGAAAAAAAGAGCGTTTACGAAACTCTATCAAAAATTGACGTTAAACAATATTTGAAAAAGAAAATGGGACTTGACTATCTTAGTTGGGC
>NZ_ML136942.1 GCF_004009905.1 Lactobacillus xujianguonis | reverse complement strand
TTAGTAAATGAAGAAATTAAAGCTTTAGTGTCCTTTTCATCATCAATTTGCGGTATACTTTTCATTGCGTAAGATCTCCTTTAACTTTGGTTTGGACACTTAAAGTATAACGCAGGAAGATCTTGCGCTTTTATTTTTGGACGAAAAAAGCCAGAAGCCACGCTAAGTTAGCATGATTTCTAGCTTTCAACTTTCAGTTAGTTTATTTATATTAATTTGACAGTTTTTCCTTACTTCTTGACTTGGATTAGCATTGTGTAAGTTGTCAATTTCATTTGTATCTTCTTTTTTATTTCTTTTAAAATCACCCTTTATAGACTTGAAAAAGAAACTTCCTGTATAATCTTTAAACACAAAACAGACTTATTTTTCATTATCAGGAATATTAAGGATATCCTGTATATCATTGCTATTAATTGAAATAGATTTACTTACCATATGAGGTTTAATGAGATAATATTTGCTATAATTGTTCTTATTTTTCCCATTTGAATGATATTCTACTCTCTTTAATTTGCTTAGATCTGAACCATAAATTATATCGTCAATATCTTTCCGAATACAAGCACCTGCAAATTTCATGTATTCACAATCTTCTCCGCTTAAAATTGCGTTTACCTGTATATCTTGATTTACTCTTAATTTGAAGTCATTATCTATTGGAGAATTATCAAATAATACATTTACCTTTAGAATCTGTATATCTTTACGTAAATTTATCCAAATAGAATAGGCAGATAACAGTATAGGTAATATAAAAGAAAAAGACAGCAAACTTAAATTTATAAAATTACAGAAAAAATAGCAAATATAAAGATGATATTAACTACTATAAGTAATATAGATAAGTGTTTAAAATTCTTCTTAGGAACTTTATTTATCGCTAATATTATACGCGTTCTATCCTAAAAAAATAAAATACTAATAAATACCGAAAAAACAGTAATTAAGAGACAACCGATGCTTGTGAATATTAACTTTATTGCAGGATCCTTCAATAAAGTTGGATTATTAATAACATTAATCCAAGATATTGACAATAATAAATAAATTACAACCATAAAGGACGTGTAATCTGCTATTAAAAAGGCCATACGACAAGGTATCTTTGCATGTGTACGTTTCTTTTTACCCATAAATCTATACTTCTTTCTTTTATTATCTTATCTAATTATACAAAAAAGACAGATCATTACGATCTGTCTTTTTCTTATCGATTAGCGTTAGCCGCTACATCTTTAGTTGTTAAACTTCTGATTAACGGAAGTTAGCTACCTTGATGTATTGGTTCTTACCGAT
>NZ_ML136941.1 GCF_004009905.1 Lactobacillus xujianguonis | reverse complement strand
GCCTAATCTAATCGGAGTTAAATAGGCAATCATATTTAACAATAATTGTGAAAAATTTAAATCTGAAAAGTCATTTGAGCTAAAATATTGTCGCCAAATACAACATGCCATTTTAAAATCGATTTGATATTGATATTTTCTTTTAGTATTTGGCTTTGAACAATTATTTACTGCTAAGCTTACGGCGTTATACATAGCGAAGTGAGCATACAGCTCCATATATACAAATTGATCTTTTTTTAGAATGAAATTGTACGCCGCCTAAATCATACTTTAGCTCTCTAAAAGAAGTTTCAATCCCCCAACGAAGATGATAGATTTCCTTCATCCGTTCTAAAGGAAATTGCTTGCGATCTAAATTGGTAATAAGAACTTCCCACTCATCAGCTGCTCCTGGTGAATTAATTCTAAACTTACATACTCTACATTTAACATTACAAAAGTCTTCGAAATCCCAGCGTTGATCTAGAGTGTTTTTAGAACGAACTTTCTTATAATGCCGTTTCTTGTGTAGAATCAGGTGCAGGAGCGGTTCAGTATTTTTATGAGTAAGATAGTAACGATGTAGTGAAGTCACATGACAAGATAAGTCTAGATCGCATTCTCGATTTGGCATCGCAGCGATTTCTTTAATTGCACCACCAGGGCCTTTATTGGCTTTAGTACGAATAACGTACTGACAGTGTTTAAGACGATTACAGTTTTCAATCAAATTAAAGCTACTGTAGCCTCGATCCATTAAAACCAGGAAATCTTTTTCTTGCTTATTTAGTTTCTTTAACATTGTCACAGCAGCTTCACGTTCATCCATTTTTTGTCGTGGTTGAAAAATCAGATCTAAATATAACTTGTTTAGAACATCATATAAAGCATTCACATGAATTTGACAATAGATCCGACTATCTTTGCCTTGCATGACATTTTCTGATTGAGGATTAAAAGGTTGATCAAAATCAGAGCCATCTATTGCCACGACCCGGTATTGCTTATCCAAAAGTTGCGGCTCAGTTTTAGCTTGACTAAGTTTGATCATAATTTCTCTAAAACATGCTGGCTTTAATTTTGCTTTTTGTTGTTCAAAAGCTGAAGCAGTCATTCTAAAATTAATATCTGGAAAGGCTTTGAACAACTCGGTATTTAAACTACCAGCTCCCATATTAAGAATTAGTTTAATTAGATCAACTGCGTTAAGCTTACGGCAACGAGTAAAATCATGATTTGAGAAAGTAAATTTATGGATATTGGCAGCGATTTGATTGATAATCTGATTCATCAGCTTTAAAATATTTGAGTGAAGGGATTTCATGAGAGCCACAACCTTTCTATGAAAGACCTGATAAGAGACAAAAAGGTGAGCAGATAGTTCTATAGCTGCTCACCTTTATTTTTATTGTAAAAGAAAAAGAACCGAATCCAAATAATTCGGTTCTAAAAGCGTCAAATTTGTCAATGTCTTAACTTAATGACATTG
>NZ_ML136940.1 GCF_004009905.1 Lactobacillus xujianguonis | reverse complement strand
AAAAACTATGCCTGAATAATCTAGTTCATATTCTTCACTTAATTTCATTTAAATCACCCATCCTAATTAAAAGTAAATTCATCATAGCACATAAAAAGCCTGCTGTCAGAACTGGCTAGTAGGCTTTGATTTTAAGTTAAAAAAGAACACTCGTTTAATTCTAAAAAACAGTAAGCACCAAACAAAGGAGGTGAAAATAAATGCCAAGGAAAAAAGATAATGAGATATACTCATACAAGCTCAAATCCGGTAAAACGAGATATGGCTTTAAGACTTATATCGGTATTGAAGAAGCCACCGGTAAGTCTATCAAAGTATCTCGTCAAGGCTTTGCTACATATAAAGACGCTGAACAAGAAAAAATGCGTCTTAAGGTAGATGGAGCTGATCGAGTTGTAAACAAAAGAAACGCTCAGAAAAGAGAGAAAACAGTAAACGATGTTTGGAAAATTTACTCAGAATCTTATCGTTTAACTGTCCGTGGATCAACTTACAGACATGCAACAATTGTTTGGGGTAGTCAGATTGCACCTGAGTTTGGTGATAATTACATTAATCATATCTCAGTAGATCACGTTCAGCAATTCGCTAACAAATTAGCTAGGAAATACGTTGCCTACTCTGCCACACTTAATCAACTCAGACGAGTAATTAAGTTTGCTCAACGTCGCGGATGGGCTGAAAAAGATCCTTTTGATAAGGTAGTAATACCTCGTAAATCTTTAAAACAAAGCAGAAATAACGAGGAAAATTTCTACAGCAAAGAAGAGGTAGCTGAGTTTCTAGCAGCTGCTAAGAATTATAAGCTAATGGCTTATACATTCTTTGTAACACTCGTTAATTTAGGCTTGCGACGTGGCGAAGGATTAGCTTTGAAATGGTCTGACTTTGATTTTGACAAAAAGATAGTGCATATCCAGCGCACCGTTACTCTTGATGAGTACGGTAAAACGACATTAGGACCTGTCAAAAATGATGCTGGTAATCGTTTCCTAACGGTATCTAACAGCTTGATGGATGCTTTAGACACCTATCGTGAAGCAGAAGAACCTTTAATTTCTGAGTTCGTTTTCCATAAGCCAAATAGTCCAGACTATTATACAGACTATGAAGCGGACAACTGGATTAGAAAGATCTTTTCCGATAACCCTAGCTTAAAGCGTATCACTCCCCATGGATTGCGTCACACTCTTGCCACTCTACTGTACGATGGAGATGACAGAATAACCCCAAAGGATGTACAATACATGCTAGGACATTCAAAACCAGATATGGCGTTGGACATTTATACTCACATCACTAAAAAGCAGAGGCAAAATATTTCTAGTTCCATCAATAATTTGGACTTTAAATAGTACTTTTACGTAATTATTACGTAATTTTTCTATTTGAGGTTTTATTTTTAACTTTTTATCTGCTACAAGCGTTGATTTAAAGCCATTCTTTTGTCGGAGTATAAGGCTTACACAATGTTGGACCCAA
>NZ_ML136939.1 GCF_004009905.1 Lactobacillus xujianguonis | reverse complement strand
CTGAAAGTTGAAAGCACTAAAACGGGCCAGATTCCTTATGGGATCCGGCTTTGTTATGCCTAATTTAGTTTTTAGGCGGGCTCTTCTAACGCATTTTGAATACATTTGGGCAACATAGAAATAAAGTTATCAATTATCTTCGAAATTTTATCTGTTAACTTTATTTTCGCTTCTTTTAAGGCTGTCATCAGGTAGACCAATGCTTCTTCAAAAGCTAAATCAGGTAATGCATCGTTCATTAAATAGAAGAGATCTCCAATTGTGCGATCATCAGTATTTAGTCTTTCTTGCCAAGCTAAAAGGTCGTAGGTTAAGGCAGTAACAGCAATATAGCCACATTGACCGTCATAGCTTTGAATTTGTGACTTGTCTAAAGCTAAGTACTGCTTAGCAGCTTTAAAGTATGTTTCGATTTGCCATCTTCTACCATAAAGTTGGATGATTTCTTTGGGACGTAAAGAAGTATTGGTGGAAGCCAGAACTAGGTATTGTTTTCCTTTACCACGGTTAGTTGCGAAAACCAATCTTAGTGGAAAGGCATGCCCACGATATTGGGCTTGGACGACACAGCTATATAGATAGTTTTCTTTTTTCGGAATTTTTGAAGCTACCAATCTAGCATAGAGACCTTTTACATCATATAAACGCTTGCGATAGCGATAATATATTTTCTTACTTTGTTTAACCATGCCGACACTATCTAAGCCTAGTTGCTTCAGTTGCCAGAACATTTTAGGTGAGGTGAACCAGCTATCAAATAGTACATAATCAGCTGGAACACCTTCATCAATTGCTTGTTTAATTAACTCAACCGTCACGTCATTCATCTGACGTTGTGCTTGTGCTCTTCTGCGCCCAGCAATTGAGCGCTGATCTTGCGTAACTGGTGCTTTTCCGATCATGTTCTTTGGCTCTTTAGTAGACATCAAGGCAAAGTTAATTGGTAAGAAGGTATTACCATCACTCCAGCCTACAGTTAAGCCGCGATAACCGGTTAAATATTTTTTCTTGTTATGATCATAGACTCTAGCTAACAATTCAGTTTTAGTCGAACAAGAACGTGACATTAAAGTATCATCAACGATTAAAGCTAGTCTTCTGCGGTGATCAATTACTGGCCTCAAGGATGAGATCAACTTAGCTGCAGCAAGGCAGATTAGCTTTTGCCAGTTGATTCGCCCATCATTTAAAACATTTCTACCTGTTCTTTTAGTAAAGTTAACAGGTTTATCAAACCGAGGTAATGATTTACGAGCAAAACGGGCTTTGATCATCCAAACAATGACTGTGACTAGATCAATTAGAGAATGCCGTTTGAAGTTTACCTTTTTACCTAAATTACCTAGACCAATTAACTTAGTAAATGAAGAAATTAAAGCTTTAGTGTCCTTTTCATCATCAATTTGCGGTATACTTTTCATTGCGTAAGATCTCCTTTAACTTTGGTTTGGACACTTAAAGTATAACGCAGGAAGATCTTGCG
>NZ_ML136938.1 GCF_004009905.1 Lactobacillus xujianguonis | reverse complement strand
CACTTGATGTCGTACGACAAACGGGCAGCTTCACCGGCTTTTCAGGGAATTTCATTGGAGTATGTGGGCTTTTAAAGCCTAGTTTAGAAAATTAATGACTGAAAAATCAATGTGAAGAGCAACTTTATCTCAACAGAGCATGAGATTTTAGAAGAGGATGTTTATTATGACGCAGTTATGACGTGGTCTTTGGTATTGATATCAGTAGTAAGAGTTCATCTGTATGCATTATGGTCAGAGCTAAAGAATTTGATAGCTTTACGATTACTAATGATTTAGGTGGCTTCAATGTGTTATTGGATCAATTGCAGTGCTACGCCAATCCTGTAGTTGTCTTTGAAGCAACTGGCGTATATTCTCTGCCATTGCAGTCATTTTTGGATCGTCATAATTATAATTATGTGCGGCTTAACCCGTTAAAGGCTAAGAAGCTAATGGACAATAATCTGCGTCATCTTAAAACCGATAAATTAGACGCTAAGCATTTAGCAGAACTTCAATTCAACTCACCGCAACAGCTTTCGCCTAAACAAGATTATCGTTACCATGAAATGCAAAATGCAAGTCGTTTCTATGAAGAGCTAACTAACGATTTAGTTAAGTGGAAGAATCGCTTGCACCGGGCTCTACAGTCTACGTTCCCGCAGATTGAAAGGCTGACCAGCAGTCATAGTGGTGAAGTTTACTGGCAAATTGTCAATCTCTTTCCGCATGCCAAGTTTGTTTTAAACAGTGCTTATGATCAAATTGTGGCTCAATTGAACCAAATTAAAGGCATTGGACATGCAAAAGCTAATACGTTAGCCTGCAGCTTGCAAACTATTGCTAAGCGGACCTGCTATTACGATGATTATGACAGTATCACAGTTGAATTGGGTAAATATTGCATTGAACGATTACGTGGCATTGAGCAAAGACGTAAACATATTTTAGAGTATATTAAGGAAATAGCCCCTAATCCTAGAGACGTTCAGCTTTATGCCACTATTCCAGGAATAGCTGATACAACTGCCCTAAGAATCTATGCGGAATTAGGAGATTTACGTAGATTTAACAATCGTAACCAAATTAATGCCTTTATTGGTATTGATCCGGGAAGATCACAATCAGGAGATGTCGACAATCATTTATCAGTCACAAAACACGGCAACGCTATTGCCCGAAAGATCTTATATCGAACTATTGGGCAAATGGAGACGGTCAAGTCATCGCAGCCTTGTCATATCACGGATTACTATGATTACAAAAAACAGCTTTCGAAAGCCAGAGGCTACAAGAAAGCTGCTATTGCATCTATGCATAAACTGATTCGGACAATCTATGCTCTAATTATTAATGATCAACCATATGATTACCGTAAATCTCTTCATAATCAAAGTTAATGATTAATCATTTATAAGTATATCAGTCTGCACAAAATGATTAAAGTGGAGACTTATTTTGTCATGCCCTGTATTGGGTTCTCAGACTGACTTTAATCTTATTCGCCTCATCAAAAGACTAAAAATTCTTCTTTAAATCTTTGATAATACTTGATTTTAGGTAGAAAAA
>NZ_ML136937.1 GCF_004009905.1 Lactobacillus xujianguonis | reverse complement strand
AATAAACATTCTAAGCTAAATAGTGAATTAGTTATCCGACGGGATAATTGATTCACTATTTTTGTTCTCTTGTAGAATTAAAGTAGTAGTAAAACGATATGCCCTGTCGCTTTTAGACACTTGATGTCGTAAAATAAACTGGCAGTTTTACTTAAGTTTTCAATAGTCTCTTCGAAGAATGTGGACACTTTGATGTCGAGTTTAGAAAATTAGATCTGATTTCTTAAGTCAATACGTTTTACTACTTAGCTTTAGGAGGTTTTAATCATGCAAGTTACTTTTGGAATTGATGTAAGCAAGTCTACTTCTACTGTTTGCGAGTTAATTGGTGAAAGCAAAAATGAGTTTACAATTACTAATGATCGCCCTGGCTTTATTCAGCTGCTCAAAGAACTGTCCGCTTTTTCTAAACATCCGCAAATAATTTTTGAAGCTACTGGTGTTTACTCACGCAGATTGCAGGCTTTTCTTGAAGATTATGACTATGATTATGTAATTCTTAACCCACTTAAAGCTAAAAAGGAAATGGATATGGGATTGAGACACAACAAGACTGATAAAACTGATGCTTATCACTTAGCTTTAATTCAACGGCTTCATCATCATCCAGTTAAAAAGCTTCAATCCCAAACTTATAAGCAGCTTAATTCACTGAGTCGCTTTTATGATCAGCTGACAAGTGACTTGGTAATGGCTAAAAACAGGCTTCATCAAGCCTTGCAATCAACTTTCCCTGAGATTGAAACTTTATTTTGCTCTGCCAAAGGCAAGAATTACTGGAAAATAGTTCGTCATTATCCTCACTGTGATCTGGTTGAAAAAGATGATAAAAAGCAAATCGTCAATTGGCTAATGCAATTAAAGGGTATCGGCTTTAAGCACGCACAAAAGACTGCAGATAAATTAATTGAATTGGCTCACAAAGCTTATCCTGTTGTCTCATCTGACAGCGTAGAAGCTGAACAGGCGCAATACTATGCCCATAGACTGCTCAGCTTAAGTAAACACAGAGAAAAGATAATTGAGCAAATGGTTAAAATGGCTAAGTCTTTGTCTAATCATGATTTAGAAAACCTGGAAAGCATTCCTGGCTTTGCCCAAATTACTGCAGTTAGGGTCTTGGCAGAATTAGGTGATTTACGCAGATTTAGTAACCCCAATAAAATCAATGCTTTCGTTGGAATTGATCCAGGCAGATACCAATCAGGCGAAATGGATTCCAATTTAAGCATTACTAAGCATGGCAATGCAGTGGCACGCAAACTACTTTACCGCGCTATTGGTCAAATTGCTCTTGCCTCAAAGACCAATCCTTGTCATATAGCAGACTATTATGAAAGCAAAAAGCTATCCTCTCAAACCAAAGGATTCAAGAAGATAGCTATTGCTTCAATACATAAATTAATCAGAACGATCTATGCTCTGATTATCAATGATCAACTATATGATTACAACGTAGCCACCCATAATCAAAAAGACTTTAGTCGTAATTAATTGATCAAGTACATTATAAAACTAAGCTTACAAAAATTATAGATTTGCAGGCTTATTTGTCATACTTTCGTTTAAAAATAAATCGACACAATTTTAATTAAGTCGTTAAATTATACAAAATAATAAAGCAAAACATACG
>NZ_ML136936.1 GCF_004009905.1 Lactobacillus xujianguonis | reverse complement strand
AGAACAAGTCATATCAAATTTATTGGATAGCGTGATAGAAGACGCTATCCGCGATGTAAGAGACAAAGCATTAAAGGCAAAGGTGGTAAACAATGGCTGAGAAGACAAACAAAGAAGAAAAAAAGAGTATTTACACAAAGCTATCACAGATTGACGTTAAGCCTTATTTAAGCAAAAAAATGGGACTTAACTATCTTAGTTGGGCTAAAGCATGGGGCTTAGTCAAAGCAATCTATCCTAACTCACAAAAAGAGATAACTAAATACCCTGAATATTTGCCTATTAATGGGGAATGGAAATCAACCGGAAGAACTGTTGACTATTGTTTAACACCGTTCGGCTGTGAAGTTGAAGTCACTGTTGAAATTGAAGGCAATAAATATAGTTCAAATCTTTATGTTATGAATCATAGAAATCAAGCTGTCCGTAATCTTAAAGAGTTAGATATGGGACAGATCAATAAGACACAACAAAGATGTCTAGTTAAAGCTTTAGCCTATGCAGGACTTGGATTAGATGTCTATGCTGGCGAAGACCTTCCTAGCGATGAAAGCACGACAGCAACCAAGCCTAAGCCCAGAAAAGTTGAATCATTATCGCAACGCATTGCTAAGGCTAAACAATTTGAAGTCCAATACGGCGGCGGTAAGGAAAAACTAGTCGATGTCTGCAAATGGGAAGCTCAAGGTGACGAACAAGCTAAGGCTTTCCTAGACAACTGGCGGACTAAATCCAAAGGCAATGAAGCAGCTTACAACTTCATTAAAGATCAAGGATTACAGAAAGAGAGTGCTTAATCATGAAAGCAAGCTGGCTATTTAGTAAGCACCCATTATTAGTAGATCAAGAACTAGCAACTGTAATTGGACTGAATGAAGCTATTGTACTTCAACAATTGAATTACTGGCTTCATTCAAAGAGTGCAAAAAAGATTGACGACAAATGGTGGATCTATAACACCTATGAAAGTTGGAAAAAACAGAATTTTCCTTTTTGGAGCGTAGCAACCATTAGAAGAACGTTTAGCAGTTTAGAGAAAAAAGAAGTTGTAGTTTCAGCTAATTTTAATCGAGCTGGCTTTGATAAAACCAAGTGGTATTCGATAGATGAAACTAAACTAAATCAATTGATGAGCAGTGCATGTGATCAAAATGAGCAGACGATCAGCTCAAATAGAGCAGATAGAACTGATCAAAATGATCACACCTATACCAGAGACTACACAGAGACTACTTCAGATACTAACAAAAATAACGATAAGTCACAGATGACTTATCAGCAGTCTCGATCAACCAAAAAAGAAGATAAATCTGAATCTATTCCTTATCAACAAATCATTGATTACTTAAATCAGAAAACTGGCGCTCACTATAAACCATCAAGTAAAGCTAATCAAAGATTGATCAAGGCTAGATTCAAAGAAGGATATAAGTTAGATGACTTTAAGACAGTCATAGATAATAAAGCCTTTGATTGGCAGGGTACGCCCTACTGGAAGTATATGAGACCGTCGACCCTCTTTGGTGCAAGTAAGTTTGACGGTTATCTCAATGCTAATAACCTAAACCAAACCCGCAACACACCAGCTAGCGGGGGCTATGGTGGCACGGTCGACATATCAAGCATACCGGACGACAA
>NZ_ML136935.1 GCF_004009905.1 Lactobacillus xujianguonis | reverse complement strand
CAATGTCATTAAGTTAAGGCATTGACTTTGAACAGGGAACCGCTTTGAGACACTCATCTAAGTTAGGTGGGTGTCTTTTCTGCTTTTTGGGTATGACAAATAAGCAGTCGATTGACTGTTTTTTACGAAATTCGATAGTTTAAACTAACAGAACCTTGAAACCGTAGAGGTCTGGGATATTGTCTACCTTTTCGGACTGGATGATGATAAGCTTCTATTTCTTCGATCATCTGCTTTGAATTGCCTATCATGGGCGTTGTATAATATCGGTGAACTATGTTGGCCGCCTCTTTAAAATCTATCTCATGAGGCCATTTTCTGTGAGCATCAACTATCCGGCAAAGGGATATGATTCTGTTGACCACGTTAAACATAATCAGCTGAGAGTACAACTCGATTTCTTGAAACGCTGGTTTTTTCGAATGAAAACATACTGCACCGAGATCATACTTTAGCTTGCGAAATGAGCTCTCAATATCCCAGCGCAGATGATACAGTTTTTTCATTTCACTAAGCGGGAAGTCATTCGAGCTTAGATTAGTAGCTAGTACTTCCCACTTGGTGCTTCCCGATTGTGGGTCGTTGAGCTTAAGCTTAACGATTCTGCAGTGGACCGGACAAAAGCTTTCAAAATCCCAGTGCGCTGTACGGTACTTAGGTGAATATTTGTCCTTATAGCGACGATTCGGGGCATTGATCTTGTGATACTCTGGATGAAGCTTCTTTTGCTTGGCGCTATTGGTGATGTTAAACGTCATCTCAAGATCGCATTCTTGATCGGGAAGAGCGCTAATTTCCCGAATAGCACTTTTACTTTGAGTTCTTAGACGGATAACATAGTTGCAGTTAGACAGTCGATTGCCATGCTCGAAAAGATTGAAGGATTCATAGCCGCGATCCATCAGTACGATATAGCGGTGTTGAAGTCTTAAGTTCTGAAGCATGTGCACAGCTGCACTGCGTTCATCCATACTCTTTCGTGATTGCAATAAGCAGTCTAGGTAACAACAATTTGCGATATCGTAAAGGATATTGGCATGAATCAAACATGTGCCTTTGGTCGTTAATTTATTATCGTCCGAAGGCTTTTTTCTTGTCTGAATATTGCATAGAAACATTGAATTCTTATCATACGGCAAAGCAAAGTCACTACCATCAATTGCCAGCAGCCGATAGCCATGATACAAAGCAGGCTGTTTCAAAGTTGAATTGAATTCATACAGAATTGCCTTAAATAATCTAGGGTTAACCTTTGATTTCTGCTGTTCGTAAGCCGACGCGGTCATTCGCTTAGAGGGCTTAGGAAATGCGTCAGCCAGCTCCTTGTTCAAGCAGTTTCCTTGCATGGCAAGAGTGGTCTTAATGAATGTCTTAGCATCCAGTTTTCTTTTACGCGTGAAGTCTTTACTTGGATGATAAACAAAGTAATTGATGCATTCGGCAGCCATGTCTGTAACAGAATCAAGCTGTCTTAGGACTTGATGCTTCTTAGTCATGAAAATACGCCAACTTTGATAAAATCTCTAACCAAATATAGCGTAAAGCGGTTTCAAAAATTAAGCAAAAAAAACACTCATCAAACTTAGATGAGTGTCCTAAAGCATTCCCCGTTCAAAGTCAATGTCTTAACTTAATGACATTGCC
>NZ_ML136934.1 GCF_004009905.1 Lactobacillus xujianguonis | reverse complement strand
TTGTCGTCCGGTATGCTTGATATGTCGACCGTGCCACCATAGCCCCCGCTAGCTGGTGTGTTGCGGGTTTGGTTTAGGTTATTAGCATTGAGATAGCCGTCAAACTTGCTTGCACCAAAGAGGGTCGACGGTCTCATATACTTCCAGTAGGGCGTGCCCTGCCAGTCGAAGGCTTTATTATCTATGACTGTCTTAAAGTCATCTAACTTATATCCTTCTTTGAATCTAGCCTTGATCAATCTTTGATTAGCTTTACTTGATGGTTTATAGTGAGCGCCAGTTTTCTGATTTAAGTAATCAATAACTTCTTTGTAAGGAATACGTGGTGCATCTTTAGATGCACTATTTTTATTAGTTGAAGTTTCAGAAGAAGTCTTAGTTGAAGTCTTAGGTATAGGTTGGGAAGTTTCTTCACTTTTGATGGGGAAGTTTCTTCCTTTTTGATCGTGAACTTTCTTCCCTTCCGATGGGGAAGTTTCTTCACTATGCATTTGCATTAATTTGTTTAATGCATCGTAATCAATCGAATACCAATTTGTTCTGTCATACTTTGATTTATTTAAGTTAGCAGTCAGTATGATTCCCTTGTCCTTTAGAGATTTAAGTCTTGTCTTAATCGCTCTTTCAGTAAGCCACGGGAATTGCGCATTCCATTCCGAGACAGTATCTCTAATGTATTTGTGTCCTTGATCATCCAAGCGCCCACTTTTGGGATTTTTTAGCCAATACTGTATTTGTTGAAGTATGATAGCCTCATTAATGTTTCCTAGCGCCACCGCCAAAGACGGTAGAACTTGAAGCGGGCTTTCATTGATTAGTAATGGACTTGAATTACTCACCATCTTTGTACCTCCTAATTGCCTAATTCATCGCTTTTAAACTGTCAAACACGAATTTTTCATCACCTTGTAAACTATCCGCAAACTTAACAGCAGCGCTTAAGCCATTGTTATAGTGCTTAAGAAGAATGCCCATATTGGTCTTGGTTCCATTAAAAGTTACTGGATAACTCATAAGTTCTTGCTTTGTTGGTTTCTGCTTTTTACTAGGCTGAGTTGGCTGAGCTGCTGCACTTTTCGTTGGTGTCTTTTTAGCAGTTTCAGTTTCATCACTTGGTAAATCTTCACCAGCATAAACATCAAGCCCTAGCCCTGCGTTGGCAAGTGCTTTGACTAAACATCTTTGCTGAGCTTTATTAATAGCACCCATGTTTAAACTTTTGTAATTAACTGCATGATTTTTGTTATCCATGACATAAAGATTTGATGACGATTCTTGCCCATCAATGATGACTGTCACTTCAACTTCACATCCAAATGGCGTTAAACGATAATCAACTTTGCGGCCAGTGCCTTTCCAGCCTTCTTTGGTTGGAATGTACTCATCAAATTCAGTAATTTTCTTTTGTGCATCTGGATAATGTGACTTAACAAGACCCCATGCAGTTGCCCAACTAAGATAGTCAAGTCCCATTTTCTTTTTCAAATATTGTTTAACGTCAATTTTTGATAGAGTTTCGTAAACGCTCTTTTTTTCTTCTTTGGTTGTCTTCTCAGTCATTGTTTACCACCTTTGCCTTTAATGCTTTGTCTCTTACATCGCGGATAGCGTCTTCTATCACGCTATCCAATAAATTTGATATGACTTGTTCT
>NZ_ML136933.1 GCF_004009905.1 Lactobacillus xujianguonis | reverse complement strand
CGAGCGCGTACTTTAAGTAAGCGCCCATCACAAACGGGTTACCTTGTGCGTCCATGATCAATTTAGCGCCGTCTCTGACAATAACCACATAGGTCTTGTCATTCTTAACTGCGTCTTCCAAAGCTTTAACTGTTACCTTTCTCATTTTCTTGCTCCTTATCTAACAAATAGTGTTGTTAAGTAGTTGATCGCAAAGATTGTGATCTGCTCGATGACTACCAACGTACCAATAATGATTGCGCCCCACTTCAGAATGCTGTTAAAAGCTTCTGCAAAGTAGGTCAAACCTGTTTCTGCAAAGTGCAATGCCCATTTATCGAACTTACTCATTTTAAATTGCCTTCCTTGTTGTGATTCCTGACTCTAGGTACTCATCTAAATCTTCTTTGAGATAGTACTTTGAGCCGTTATTAACTGTGCTTTTTAGCAAACCCTTATCAACCAATTGGTTGATGTAGCTTGGTGTTTTACCAATGTATTTAGCAGCATCTTTTCTGTTAAAAGCTCTTTGCTGAACCATCATCCGCACCATGTCTCTTAATTCATTCTTTGAAATGCCGGATTGTTTGGCGTGTTCCTCGAGGAAAACTCGCCGCGCAATTTGACTAAAGTGATGGTCAAGTGCTGCCATGTCGATGTAGTTTTCCATTTTCGTTTTCCTTTCTTAGTTAATAAACTGTTGGATCTAAGCCATATTCATTGCCAATGTTGCCTAAGCTCTTGCCAATTTCCTTCTTGACCATTTCAGCAATTTCCTTGGCATTGGGCTTTTTGCTATCCTTCAGAAATTTATTGATAAAGTACTGTTGACCTTTGCCAGTTACCTTCGGCGTCTTAGAAGTAGATACATGACCATCACTGTGTGTGATCGTTGTTTCCTTGATCTTGAACAAGCCGAGGTTCATTGCCTTCTGTGTTGGCATGTTCCAGTCACTACCCTTACGGTTGATCAGGTAGCCATGTTCACGCATCCACTTGAACAACCGTGTTGCTCCAATATCTACGCCGTTACCACGTAAGATCTTGGCTAATTCACCGACCAAGATGGTTGACTTACTGGTTGCTACCGAATCAGCGAACAATGCCTTAGGCTTCATTTCTTCAGCTTGAAGTAGCAAAGCCTTGTTCTTTCCTTCAAGTTCCTTGACTCTTGAATTAGAGATCTCCAACGCTCTATGCATTACCATGTCGGGTGAGTTCCAGTTCTTTTCGACTTGGATGAAGTACCGGCGAACCTCTTGACCTTTAGCAGTCTCTGACATCATGCAAAGCTCTTTTGCCATATCAATAGTTAGTAGCCAATCGTCATATTTTCTTACTGTTCCATTGCCACTTTTAACGAGGTAACTTTCAGGTTCCCTCGTATAATCTGTTCCGCTTTCGAATTTCTTGGAACTTTGTTCCCACCAAGCAGAGAACTTTTTCTTTAGACCTAAGCCCTTATGAAGTTCTCTTGCTGAAACTAATTGCTGATTATCTTTGATTTGAATGTTGATTAAGTCTTCCATTTTCTCTTTCTTCTTTCTGCTAAAATTAAGTCATCCTCTAATAAGGAGGTGATTAAATGAAGCCATACATTATTGCCTATGATTTGAAAGAACCTGGGCAAAAGTATGATGAATTACGTGCTGTAATTGACTTCAACTCAAATTTTCAAAATATTTGGATTGAAGAATCTGTGTGTCTTGT
>NZ_ML136932.1 GCF_004009905.1 Lactobacillus xujianguonis | reverse complement strand
TTATTTTTATCTGTTAAAGGTACAATATCGTGTTTATCGTTCATAAAATTTGCCTCCTCAAAATTGATAAGACAAGTATAGGACGAAAGAAAAGGAGAAGATAGGTACTTCAGTTTTTGACGCTTACTCATCACTTCAGGATCTAGAGAGCTATAAAAATTCAGTTCTAAATCTTTATTTTTAAGATTTAAAAGCAGAGTATTACGACTATTTCGTTTTGGAAACTTATTTTTATCTGTTAAAGGTACAATATCGTGTTTATCGTTCATAAAATTTGCCTCCTCAAAATTGATAAGACAAGTATAGGACGAAAGAAAAGGAGAAGATAGGTACTTCAGTTTTTGACGCTTACCTTCAGTTTTTGACGCTTACCCAAAAAAGCTTGACTCCGATAGAATATCGAAATCAAGCTTTAAAAGCATTTATTTAAAACTAACGTCCAACTTTAGGGGTTAGCTTCAACTATTTTGCTTACTTATTCTTCTTTCTTTTGTCTCCTAATCCAACTAATGAGAAAACACTTGCTAACCCAAGAAGTGCAGTACCTGCTAAAGTTAAGTTAAAGTTATTCTTCTTACCAGTTTGAGGCAAAGCAACTTTCTTACTTGCTGGAATGTTCTTCTTATTACGAACAGCGCTTCTCTTAGGATAAACGGAATTAGTAGTTACAGCCTGTGGTAATGTTGTAATATGTGTTGTTACTGAGACCTTTTCAACATTTGGAGTTGATTCATTCTCAGTAGGTTGGGTTGGAATCGAAGTCTCCTTTGGAACATCTGTAGTCCAGCCTGGTACGTTTGGCGTTGGTTCATTTGGAGTTACCTTACTTGGATCATTTGGATCATTGTGGTAACCAGGAGCTGGTGCATCTGGAATTGGGGTTCCTGATGGATCTACTGGAATGATCTTACCGATCTTGTGGTAAACAATAGTGATTTCCTTGTTGGCATCTTCTGGTGTTGCAGTTTTACCTTCGTAAGTCTTTTGGTCTGATACGTAACCATCAATTACTACTGCATTTGCATTTGCGTACTTGTGGCTAGTTTCATTCCATTGACCAGTCTTACCTGGCTTAGTGAAGACGAAGGTATCATTTGTATTGTCATCACGTAACTTGTTGCCTTGTTCATCTACGTAGTGAACTACTTGCTTACCAACGACAGTTATATCATCTGGTGTTGGAGCTTCCTTCTTAGCTAAAGTAATTACAACACTACTATTTTGGCTATTTGGAGTAATAGTCTCACTAGCCACTACACCGTTACTCATATCAACATTAGCTGAAGTATTGTTTTCGCTAACCTTAACAATATTATATTGAGTAGTATCAATTGCCTTAGTTGCTTCAAAGTCGTGATTATCAGCATTCCAAGTAATCTTACCTGCACCAGTGATCTTACCATTTTCTAGAGTTACCAATTGACCAGTTACAAGATCAACAACACCGTTACCGTTGAAAGTAAATATTTGGTGAACTGCAGCTTCAGCTTGACTACCATCTTCGTAAACGTAAGTTACATCACGAATTACAGTCTTAGTCAAAGTTTGAGGTATGAAGTTGTCCGGAATCGTATGTGGATTGTTTGGATCATTTGGATTTGGAACTTCTTGACCTGGAGTACCTGGATTATCCGGAGTTACTGGAACAGTACCATGCTTAAAGGTTACATAGAAGTT
Organism: Lactobacillus xujianguonis; assembly: GCF_004009905.1. GTDB lineage: Bacteria > Bacillota > Bacilli > Lactobacillales > Lactobacillaceae > Lactobacillus > Lactobacillus xujianguonis. Next base: position 63 of record NZ_ML136932.1, on the reverse strand, counting down.
TTGAGTATTCCCCTTAACATTGTCAAAGCTCGGCTTAGTACCATTTGCATCAAAACCATTTGA
>NZ_ML136931.1 GCF_004009905.1 Lactobacillus xujianguonis | reverse complement strand
TAATTAGTTTGCTCGTTTCAAAATCACTGTTGAGCCATTCTTCTAAGTCTCCATTCTTGATGCAAGTTAGAATTCGAAGCATGCCTTCGGCACCAGCTTCAGACCAATATTTGCCTTGGCCTTTAACGCGATAAGTATACTTACGGTGATTACTTTCACAACTACCAATTGCCTTGGTAACTTTTAAATCACGCATTTTGAACGGCTTAATATCGTTCCAGCGGCGATCAATATAGCTGCGTAGCCGCGTTAAATGCTCGTGGTTTTGCGGCGTATCTAGTTCATCGATCAATTTACTTTCGGCAGTGTCTAGGACCGTATTCACTAAGTCGCGATCGTATTTAATCTCTAAGGCATAAATCAATTTACCTTGGAGTTCTGGGGCAAAACAGAGTCGATCTTTAATCTTTTTGTTCAAGTGGAAGACGTCTAAGAAGTGCTCATGCTTACTGCAACGGCCGATGATTTCGTCAAAGTCCTTTTTAGTATAACCAGCGCCACCATCCGCATTACTGATGATCAAGGTATTAGTCAGATCATAGGTATTAGCCAAATACTCCTTGGCTTCATTCAAAGCATCCAAGCGGCTTAATGACACAAATTCCTTGGCATTAATTCGCTCTCTACGCTGGTAAGTTACGTTACGGATTCCTTCACAAACCTGATAACGATGAAATTCTAAGCGGCCTTGGGTACCTTTAATCATGACACCATCGCCTTCAAGATAGAGCACTGGCACTTGTTTCTTTTTAGTTTGACCATCATAACGACTATCAGCTTCTTGTTGTTCTTTGATCTTTTGTCCAGCAACCTTAACCAAATTACCAATCTGAGCATGACTAATATTAAAGCCAGCTAGGCAATTAACCGCTAAGGCAGTATTGCGATAAGTGGCTACACTGCTAACTTCTAAAATATTTCTCACAGCTAAAACACTATAATGTTTATATTTATCAAAGCCCATTAATTCATCTAAGGGATAGCGACTCTCTTGACCAGCTTTCACATATCTTCTTCTGGCATAAGTTACTTCGCCAAAGGCCATGTTAATTGACCGTTGATTCTTCTTTTCAATCTGGTAGCCTTGACCTTTCATTGATTCACTCAGCTCTTGATCTAATGCTTCCAAAGCTAAAGACATCAAGTCTCTAATCAAATTGAGAAAGAAGACCAGTAACGCTTTTTCACGCTTAATAATATTAGTTTCAGACTTTATAATTTTGACGATTTCAGTTACAATTAATTCCATAAAAGACCAGCTTCTAATGTATTTTTGTTCTTAACATCAGACTACTGGTCTTTTTGTTTTGGAGTCAAGTCCTAAAAAGGATTTGACTCTTTTTAATTTGTAACTAAGCGTCACCGCAAACTATTTTACACTCAGGTTTCAAATTTTAACAATTTCTTTTAGCCGTTGATAAATCTGCAAATATGTAGTGAAGAGGAGAACTTTTTAATCTTTAACTTCAGCAATTATTTTATATTATTAAATAACATATGCTAAATTATAATGATAAGTTGTTGCTTATGTATCATCTTAGATACTTTTTTCCAACAAAAAAGAGAATTCCCACAATTGATACATTTCCTGTCAAGTAGACAGTAGAATTACATAAAGTTTTTAGTCCTCAGTTGATTATTAATCAGCTGAGGATTTTTTTTAGCTTCTTTAATTTTCTTGTCGTGTATCTTTTAATTCGATGATTTGGTGCAATAGGGCAACTCTTAATATTGCCTTTGAGTGCCTCTCTTCGCATTTCTCCAGCTGTTAGCCCATTAAAACCTTTCTGTGGATCTTCATTAATGTAATAG
>NZ_ML136930.1 GCF_004009905.1 Lactobacillus xujianguonis | reverse complement strand
ACTTTATTTCTATGTTGCCCAAATGTATTCAAAATGCGTTAGAAGAGCCCGCCTAAAAACTAAATTAGGCATAACAAAGCCGGATCCCATAAGGAATCTGGCCCGTTTTAGTGCTTTCAACTTTCAGAAACTAACTATAAACATAAATAAATCCTAATGTTTAAAGATATTTAATAGTTTTGTAATTATTCTCTCTTTAACTCTCTTCAAAGTCCTCAACGGAATCCCATACTCCCGTGATACAGCCACCATAGACTTGCCACCAAGCATGTGCTCACAGAAAACCACTCGTTCACGTTCATTCATCTTAGCTATTTCACGTTTGATGACTAATAGATTATCCCAATCTTCCATTTCAAAGAGCTGTGCAGCTTCTTCAATTCCAGTTCCATGTTCACTGATCCGTTGAACTTTTCGCAATTCATCAATCGTATGCCAGAGAATTTTGTTAAAGCTGAGTTTATCAACTTCTTTGAGCGATTTCTTAGAGTGTTTTTCTAGCATTTCCGCATAGATCATCACGCCTTCTTGGAAGAAGTCCTCATAGCTATCATAGTGAGGCCAGACGTGCGCTGCTTTCAATGCTCCAGCAATCAATCGCTTGTTTTCCCAAGCGGCAATAAAGTTTTCTTTACTAATTTTCATAATGTGACATCCTTTTTGTTTATGTCACAAGCGCTTGTGCACTATTAATTTAGCAAGATTATTCCTCTGAGAAAAAACGAAGTTGATGCGGCTTAGTGGGCACTAGAATGGGATTCTTGTGATAATAAAAATAGCTGTTTCTCTAAGGATGCAGACATAGCAATACTCAGAGGATTCAAACTTCAGTTGAAAAAAGACACTAAAAAACGCAGATCATTATGATCTGCGCTATTTATTTGCTTAATAAGTAAATTTGCTTCTTTTCGATTTACGAATGAAGAACTGAATCTCATAATCTAGTAATTCCAGATTCTGATCTTTGGTAAATGCTTGAAAAGAAGTCCTGATAAAGTGGTCAATGATCAGCTCGGCAAGCTCCACAATTAATAATGGATCATATTTAGTAACTGAACCGATTAATTCTTTATCCTGAAGAATTGACTTTCGCTTAGGATTACATTCACACCATAGAAGCTGTCGTAAATGTTGCCAAGCAGAAATGTGAACCAAGTGATTATGGCGAATACTTTCGATTAATCGTCGTTCAATATTTCTTAAGACTTTGTTGAAGACAATGTTGTAAGTAAGACCCTCAAGCTTAACTGTTGAAAAGCTCAACTTAGCTGACTTTGGTGTTACCTTGCAGTTATACTTCTTGATGAAATGCAAGGCCACCCAGTCAGAGTTATCTCGACTGTTCCCTTTCAGCGAGAAGAAAGCTACTCTACCTAGAGAAATCACATGATATCGCTTATACCCAAGGGTTCCAGCAAAATGATTCTGTAATTTCATACCACCAATAGTATAGTCACGCAATAACTGATTAATCAGTTGTCTAGTCGACTGCGTAGTTACAATGAATTGTCCATCCTTATCTAAGACCACGGTTCGATACTTATCTTTGATCGGATTCTCGTGGTAATTGAAAATAGCTAGCAGTGAATCTAACTTAAATTGATACCGATTATCAATTTTTATTAAATTAGAATACTCTTGCATTTTTTCAACAAGATGACGGATATGTTGTTTCTCAATTAAACGGTATTTGGGTTGCTCAAAACCGATTGAGACGAAAATATCGTTCATGATTTCAACTCCCTTATTAATTATTTATCCAATATTAGGATATTAATAATTTTAACAATATATAAGTAACTTAGCTATACTATTTTATTTATAGTAGCATTAGTGTTTACTTGTAGTTTGTATAAGTATACAAAAAAGACAGATCATTACGATCTGTCTTTTTCTTATCGATTAGCGTTAGCCGCTACATCTTTAGTTGTTAAACTTCTGATTAACGGAAGTTAGCTACCTTGATGTATTGGTTCTTACCGAT
>NZ_ML136929.1 GCF_004009905.1 Lactobacillus xujianguonis | reverse complement strand
ATCTCCTTTAACTTTGGTTTGGACACTTAAAGTATAACGCAGGAAGATCTTGCGCTTTTATTTTTGGACGAAAAAAGCCAGAAGCCACGCTAAGTTAGCATGATTTCTAGCTTTCAACTTTCAGTTACTTGATTTGAAACGCCGACTCTTTTAAAAGATCTAACCATTTTCTTTGCATCAGCAAGCTCAACATCATGTCTTTCGTCTGATAGTAATACTGACAAGTTCATTTGCGCATCCCCGTTCATCAAATCTAAAAATGTTATAAAGTTGACCATATTTTACCATGTGTACTGCTTATTTCTGATCATAAGAAATCAAAAAAGCCACGTATTACTACGTGACTCTTTCTAATCTATAGCCTGTCGAATTTTGAAGTTCGAACAAGCCTTACAAACATACCTGATGGATAAACCGGTCCATCTGCGCACTGATATGTCTTACTTATTCTTATCAATTATATTTTAACAAGAAAGTCCAAAATAATCAAAATTTACCGGGAGTTTGACAGTTTGAAATTAAAAAATGTTTATAATCCTTGGTCTCAAGCGATTCTTTGTGTCAAATTTTGTGAAATTATTTTACGTACTTTTTGCGGAAATTTGGTATCTAAGGTATAATTTTTTACACGTTTTATAAGCCAAAAGCTATAATAAAAAATATTGAACATTTATACCAATTTCTATTAAATGTTTTAATCAACAAACTTAACAAATATGCTTAAGAATAGCTTTCTTAAGTAATCGAACAAAAAAATATTTTGTAAACCAAAAATTAAAAAAGTACGCAATTTTTTGCAAAGTAAAAAGGTCCTCAAAAAGCACTTATAGCAGTGCTTTCGGGGGCTTTTTGTCTTCTTAAACTGTCAAACTCAGGATTATACAAACTAATAATTGAACGCACAAGAATTGACTGTATAAATTATTTCTCGCGAGACCTTGCATATTCATTCCAAATAGAAGAAAATAGATATGTTTTAGGGAATGTCATTGGGCATTCTTTTTTTCTTAAAAATCGATTTTTTCGGTAAGGAAGTACTAATATGACAAAGAGTATTAGAAACAGGACATCCGCTGCCGGTCTGTTGATCGCCATCGGAATTGTCTACGGTGATATCGGTACTAGTCCACTGTACGTTATGAAATCAATCGTCGCCGGTAACGGTGGGATTGCCAACGTTAATCGGGATTTTATCGTTGGTTCAATTTCTCTGGTGCTCTGGACTGTTACTCTATTAACTACCCTGCAGACCGTGATTATCGCCTTAAAGGCCACTAACCACGGTGAAGGGGGAATCTTCGCTTTGTATGCTTTGATTCGTAAGCGTGCTAAATGGCTTGTATTGCCCGCGCTGATTGGTGGGGCTGCCATCCTGGCTGATGGTACCTTAACCCCAGCCGTAACGGTTACAACCGCCATTGAAGGGCTTAAGGGCATGCAATTTGGGAATAACGTTCCCGTTGATACGCAATTGGCAGTTATCGCTATTACCGTGGTAATTTTGCTATTGCTGTTTATCATTCAAAGAATGGGAACCAGTATTATTGGTAAGGCCTTCGGACCGATCATGTTCGTCTGGTTCACCTTCTTAGGAGTAATCGGTGCAATGAATATGGCTGGTGACTTGTCAATCTTACAAGCCATTAACCCAATCTACGCTATCAAGCTCCTAGTTAGTCCTTACAACAAGGCCGGAATCTTTATTTTAGGTTCCATCTTCTTGGCAACGACTGGTGCCGAAGCCCTTTATTCAGACGTGGGACACGTTGGTAAAGGTAACATTGTTGGTTCTTGGCCATACGTTTTCGTATGCTTAGCTTTGAACTACTTTGGTCAAGGGGTTTGGATTTTACAAAACCCTAACTATCAAGCTGGTAACGGGGACTTCAATCCTTTCTTTGAAATCATCCCTCAAAACATCCGCTTGGCTGCCATTGTCTTGGCTACTATCGCCGCCGTTATTGCTTCACAGGCTTTAATCACTGGTTCTTTCACCTTAGTTGCGGAAGCCAGTGGTTTGAAATTCTTGCCAAGAATGAACATCCTTTACCCTTCAACTGAAAAGGGTCAGATCTACATTCCATCTGTTAACAAGATGCTCTGCTGTGCCACCATTGCTTTGGTCCTCTTCTTCCGGACTTCAGCTCACATGGAAGCAGCTTATGGTCTGTCAATTACGATTTCAATGCTCATGACCACGATCATGTTGTTTGAATGGTTGAGAATGAAGGCCAAGAGCCCTGTTCATATTTTCTGGGATTGGCTCTTCTTAATCTTCTTCGGCTTCTTGAACATCATGTTCATGACTTCAAGTTTGAGTAAGTTTACTCACGGTGGTTATGTTTCCTTGATCATCACCGGCTTCATCTTAGCTATCATGTACGTTTGGTTCTACGGTAACAAGATCCGTGACAAGCGAGAATCACGCAATGCCTACGTCCGGCTTGATGAATACACCGATATGTTGACGAACTTAAGTCACGATGATGATTACCCAACTTATGCCACTAACTTGGTTTACATGGCTAAAGTTAAGTACAACAAGTTCATTAAACGTGAAATCTTGTACTCAATCCTCGATAAGCGGCCTAAGCGCGCCAAGGCTTACTGGTTCGTAACCGTTAACGTTACTAACGAGCCTTACACCGCTGAATATGCCGTTAACACTTATGGCACTAAGAACGTGATCAACGTTCAGCTTTACTTAGGATTTAAGAAGCAGACCAGTGTTAACGTTTATATTCGTCAGATTGTGCACGACTTGATCGCTGATAGAACAATTGAACCACAGCCACAAGAATACACGACCACGCCTGGACGTGACGTTGGTGACTTCTCCTTCGTTATCGTTAATGACGTAATCAGTCCACAAACCCAATTAACTGGTTGGGAAAAATGGATGGTCGAAGTTCGCGTCTGGTTGCAAAACTTATCCTCTAACCCAGCTTCATGGTTTGGCTTAGAGTATGCCGACACGATTGTTGAACGTGTACCATTGATCTTAGGGCGGTCTAACCCATCATACATTAAGCGGGTTGCACCTAAAGATTTCTCAAATATGAAATAAATAAAGAGTGTCTGGGAAAAAACTAACTCTCAGATACCAAAAGACGATCAATCCAACTCTTGATTTTGAGTTGGTTGACCGTCTTTTTCTGTCCTTTTTATTTTTGCATAAAGAAGACTGGTCCTTGGACCAT
>NZ_ML136928.1 GCF_004009905.1 Lactobacillus xujianguonis | reverse complement strand
CGAGCGCGTACTTTAAGTAAGCGCCCATCACAAACGGGTTACCTTGTGCGTCCATGATCAATTTAGCGCCGTCTCTGACAATAACCACATAGGTCTTGTCATTCTTAACTGCGTCTTCCAAAGCTTTGACTGTTACCTTTTTCATGTTTTTTGCTCCTTATCTAACAAATAGTGTTGTTAAGTAGTTGATCGCAAAGATTGTGATCTGCTCGATGACTACCAACGTACCAATAATGATTGCGCCCCATTTAAGCAGCTTTCCAAAAGCATTCGCAAAATCTGTTAGCCAGGTTTCAGCAAATTTGAGCATCCATTCATCAAACTTATCCATTTAAATCACCCTTTGTAAGTAATCCTTTCCTTGCTCTGCAAACCTGTCCAAGTCTTCTCTGAGATAAAATTTTGTTTCCCCATTACCTGGAAGAGTTGGATCAAGTTGCCCGCTTTTAACTGCGGTGTCGATATAAGTTCCGCTAACTCCTAAGTACTTAGCAGCACACTTACGGTTAAACATTTTCTGATCAATCACTTCACCGCGCTTTGCGAGTTCTTCTCTCACGACAGTGCGAACAATCTTAGTGATCATCTTTTGTAGAAGTTCCGTGTTTAGCAGTTCCATTTAAATCACGCTCCTATCTCTCAGTTCATCCAAGCTGACACCCAATGCATCAGCGATCTTGCAAGCATTCGTAAAACTTGGATCAGAATGCTTCAAACGATAATTTCTTAACGTGTTGTCTGGAATACCTGTTTTTTTCGATAGTTCATAAACAGATAATCCTTCATCTTTTAAAATTTTTTCTACTCGTTGCCACATTATCTTGTACCTTGTTTGCTGTATATCGCTATATGTAGTGATATGCTTATTAAAGTGAATTGCCCCATGAAGTACTGCTGACCTTAGTTGTATCGAGTGCCATTTTTTGAATGAGCAAGTCCCATAGTTTTGACCACAATTCCTTAGTGGACATAGCTGCTAATACTGTCATTTCTTGTCACCTCCTAGCTAATTCCAACCCAGAGCTTATAAGTAACGCCGTTTTTCTTGGATACGACCGTTTCACGTTGATTTCTGTATTGTTCCGCTGAATAGCCCTCGTCTTGCCCTAGGTAGTCGTCTAGGCTCTTCCAGGCACGATCACCCATAAACATGTGAGTAAAATCTGGTAGATCATCGTCAATATCACCAAGCATTAGAATCAACATTTATAACGCCTCCTTGTTGCTTTCTGGATCATCCTCAACAGCAATGTAGCCATTTTTGATTGCAAAATCAGTTGGATTGCCTTCTTTATCAATCAGCTTGCTTTTAACCATCACTTTGTAGACTTGCCGCTTGGTGATGCTAGGGTGATATTTTTTAAGTGCTTGATAGTCTTCCTCCACCAATGGCGAATATTCCGTGCAAAACAGTTTGTCTAAAAGTTTGTCTAAGATCTTCATGATTAAACCTCCTAATCTCCTAACAGTTCTATCTGTTCTAACGTTGGGTGGATGTCATGCTCTGCTAACTTGTCGTAGATAAACTTGCGACCTTTTTGCGTCCACTTCAGAATGCTGCCGAACGCGTCTGCGAAGTCCGTTAACTGGTGCTTGGCCAACTTATACATAAATGCGTCAAACTTACTCATTTAGCTCACCTTTTTAAATAATTCTTTCTGTTAAAATGAAGTCATCCTCTAATAAGGAGGTGACAATATGGAAAAGTTTCATTGCCCTGAATGCCATTCATATGACGTCAAGCCCATTGCGATTGGTAAAGGCCCCACAGCCTTTGCGATAATTGCAATGAGACGAGACGGTAAGCCTGAAAGCTCAGTCCAAGTAAATTTGATTTCTTGTAGCAATTGTGGATTTACTTGGATAAAGCCGATTAAGGATGATTCAAAGGGCCTTAATAGATATCTGGATTAGATTCCAGATCTTCGCCAACCATCTTTTGAAGTTTTTCCGATACTGCTTTATTTACTAAAGCTGACATGTTTTTGGACGTGTTAGCTTTTTTCATTTCTTCTCTAATAAGTTGTCTAATGGCAGCTACTTGAAGTGAATTAAAAATCACAGTGGCATAGTCACCATCTTTGTAACAAACACGATCTTTGTCTAAATAGAGTCCTTTTTCTGTCTTGCTTGATTTAGATTCCATATTTCTCCTTAAACTCCTTATCGCTTAGCCATGCCATGAACTGCGTCCAACGTTGCCACTGGATATATACACGCCCGCCGTTTTTGACGACCGCGTCCTTATAAGGACTTGCCAAGCATTGCAGCTTGCGCCGGTCAAACGTCGAGCGGCTTATTTGCAGGCGGCTAAGTGCGTCTTTCTTCGTGATTAATTCATCACTGTGCATTGCTGTCACTCCTTAAGCGATGTCATCGCGTTCGATCAAAGGGAGAATATCTTCATCTTTTAAGATGTCGTAAATTAACTTACGTCCCTTCTGCGTCCAGTAGGTTGATGGCTTTGACCTATCCGTGCCCTTCGAATCTTTAAACGTGAACATCTTTGTAGTTACGTACCCTTTGCCCATGTATACCTTGTAAAGTATCCATTGGCCGTTTACCTTATGCTGAATGCCTACTTTATGAAGTAGCTTGTTAAATTCCTTTGCACCATATCCGTAGTCGGCTGCAATTTGAGTGGTAGCCATTGCGTCGGGTGTGCCAAGAATTAGATCTAAGTAACTTGCTTTTTTGTCGCTTTCTTCGAGCTGCAATGTCAAAGCATCGTTCTTATCTTTCAGCTTTTGAATTCGTGCGTTTGAAATTTCCAGTGCCCGCTTCATGATCATGTCGGGTGAGTTCCAGTTCTTTTCAACCTGGATGAAGTACCGGCGAACCTCTTGACCTTTATCAGTCTTTGACATCATGCAAAGCTCTTTTGCCATGTCCAAAGTCATTAGGTAGTCGTCATATCTTCTTACCGTGTTTTTACCGCTTTGATTGAGGTAACCTTTAGGTGACTTCAAAAAATCAGTACCTTCTTCAAATTCTTTTGAACTTTGTTTCCACCAATCAGAAAACTTCTTTTTAAGTCCCAAGCCTTTATGAAGCTCTCTCGCTGAAACTAATTGCTGATTATCTTTGATTTGAATATTGATTAAATCCTTCATTTTGCTATTCCTTCTTTCTGCTAAAATGAGATAAATTATGAAATTTTATAGGAGGAGCAATTATGCACAAATACGAAACTTTACCGGCTGAAAGAAAACTATTAAGGAAATACATCAAAATACAAAAAGCAGACACACTAAATGAAATTAATCTTGATAAAATCCCTCATAGTGAAGTCAATAGTTATGAATTCAAACTTCTTCTTGAAGCTGGACTCGTCGAGTTTCTGCCTTCTCGCTATTCACAACCATCTGAATTTAAAGTTACCGATGAAGGTTTAAACTTTTTCAAATGGAAATGGGAAAGATTTTGGAATACTCTCTTTAAAAGCATTCTTTTGCCAATTTTTGTTTCCATTGCAACGACTTTAATTACCACAAAATTGATTCCGCTTATTTTCCACTAAGTGCTGCAAGTGTTAACAACGTGGTTACTAAACTTACAAAAATCGGAATCAAATAATCCCAGCACACTTTTTCATCAAATTTATTGATTTTTTCATCTAAGTCATCTTCGTGAGATGGCTTATTTTTATACTCGTGGATTTTCATTTACTTCCTTTCTGCTAAAATTAAGTCATCCTCTAATAAGGAAGTGATCAAATGAAGCCATACATTATTGCCTATGATTTGAAAGAACCTGGGCAAAAGTATGATGAATTACGTGCTGTAATTGACTTCAACTCAAATTTTCAAAATATTTGGATTGAAGAATCTGTGTGTCTTGT
>NZ_ML136927.1 GCF_004009905.1 Lactobacillus xujianguonis | reverse complement strand
ATTGATTACTTAAATCAGAAAACTGGCGCTCACTATAAACCATCAAGTAAAGCTAATCAAAGATTGATCAAGGCTAGATTCAAAGAAGGATATAAGTTAGATGACTTTAAGACAGTCATAGATAATAAAGCCTTCGACTGGCAGGGCACGCCCTACTGGAAGTATATGAGACCGTCGACCCTCTTTGGTGCAAGCAAGTTTGACGGCTATCTCAATGCTAATAACCTAAACCAAACCCGCAACACACCAGCTAGCGGGGGCTATGGTGGCACGGTCGACATATCAAGCATACCGGACGACAAGTTGCCGTTTTAAGGAGTGATAAATCATGAGTACGCTATCGGAGAACTTGAAAAGGATACGTAAAGAAAAAGGACTGTCGCAAACAGAACTAGGCAAAAGAATAGAAATGTCACCGCAGGCAATACACTACTACGAAACCGGCAAGCGTGAGCCTAATTATGAGACCTTGCGCCATCTAGCCGGCGTGTTAAGCGTGTCTATCGCTGACTTAGTAATGGACAAGGCTGACGAGTTCGAAGACCAGAACCGGCAGTTAGAGAACGATAACGATGATCTAACTGAGGAGAACCAGCAACTATACGACGAAAATCAAGACCTTAAGGATAAGTTAGAGGACCGTGAGAACCGGCTAGCGGGCATATGGAAACAAGCACAAGACCTAATAAGCGATCTTGTTGATGAAAGACCATACGATGGTATCCAATGGGTCTACGACGACTTAGACGAAATCATGGAGCGGGCCGATTATGACTGATAAGGAACGTATAAAGCAGCTCACAAAAGAGCGCGATGACGCACTTGCGTTATGTGCCGAAGTGATTGAAGAGTTGCAATTTATCCAAATAGGGTTACATAACCACCCCGACGTCTTAAGTGAAAATGAACTGTCTTACGAGATTGACGGCGTAATTAGCCTAATGTACCGCACCATAGGAAGGAGCAGGATAGAAAACGATGAAAGGCTTAGCAAATTTAAAGATCAAGACACTTAAATCGACTGAGACCTGCCCTATCCACCATATCCCGCTCGAATATCTAAAGGGCATGAAGCCGTTTTGTGTGGAGTGCCAACGTGAAGAAACCGAACGCGAGAAAAAGCAGCAAGTCGAGGACTTCAAAATTGAAAGCGTGAGAAGTGTCTTAACTAAGCTCTCACTGGTCGATGATGCAAGCGAGTATAATCATACGTTTAAGAATTTTGACGCCCCAGAGGGGACGAGAGAAGTCCAAATTAAGAAGCAAACGCGCATGATCGCCTACCGGTATCTCAAAGACAGAGACGACGAGTTTAACACAATCATGTACGGGACACCGGGGCAAGGTAAGACGCACTTAGCAATGGCTATGCTTAACGCGGTTAACGACAATGCAAAGCAACCACAAAAGTGTCTATTTGTTAATACAGTTAGCTTGATACAAGCGATTAAAGACAGCTGGGACGACCCCACGGCACGGTGGACGGAAAAATACGCCATCAAGCTATTAAAGGGCGTCGACTTATTAGTCCTTGATGATCTCGGCAGTGAGAGTGCCATGAACGTGGGTGACAAGACCGCGAGCCAGTTTGTGCAAGACATCTTATACAAGGTGACCAACCGGCAGCATCGCATTATTACAACGACCAACCTCACGCTTGACCAACTGCAACGGGTCTACAACGCAAAGCTAGTTAGCCGCTTAAGGGCAGGCAGTCGCAACAGTGCGATTGATTTTACAGGGATTACAGACAAGAGGTATTGAAAATGAATTTTTGGCTAGGAGTTTTGTTGATCTTATTTTGGTCAATGGTAACTGATAGTTTTGAGAAGCACCCAAGTTGGGTATCTGCTATTCAGAGTGTTGCAAGTGGCCTAGCCATCGTGGCAGTTGTGGTCTATAGATTGATTTTTAAGGCATAAATATTTTAAAGGTGAGTAGGTGTACAAGTGGAGCAAGAGCGGACTGATGTGATTAGCTTTTTAACTAGTTCACTTTTAACGCATGCGTTTAACAATTGAATTGTTAATAATCGACCAAATCTTAATATCAAAATTAGTGAAAACTCAAGGGTTGATTGTGAAGGCAGATTCTGCAAGTTTATTTTTGAAGTTGATGGTGGTTGGTCTGCTTTAGTTATGTATGAGGAGCATGAAGATGAAACAAAGAAGAGTTAAGTTTCCGCAACAAGTGACGCTATCAACCATTATTGGGCTTGATTTATTGGCTAATCCGCGCTTTATGAATCAGTTCGATAGCCTTGTTCTTAAATTGGCAAGAAACATCATTGCCAAGCGTGTAGCACAGTTAATCGCAAAGGAGAATGAAAAGTAAAAATGTATAAGGATCAAGATTTGATGCATGCAGTTTTATCAAACGGTGAGCATTACACCAGAATCAGAAGAAAATCATTTTTTGACCAAGATGGGATTCCTTTAAATCATGAACGTGATTTTATCAAATTTTTAGCGAGCCGAGATAAAAAGCTAAGGAAGTCAATCGTAAGGGAGAATGAAAGCTGTGAAGGACACAAAAGAAATTACTGACTGTAAACAGTTGGCGGATGGCAATGTATATCGATTGTCACAGCGTGGCACTACTGCAACGGCTATCTTTCATGAAGTGAAGCCGGTTAAAGCTAAGCAAGGCGAGTGGAAGACAAACGAAGTACCGTATGCGGGCTTTTTCCACTATGATGGCCAGTATTTGCCTCTGATCATTTGGCAAGGCACACGTGAAGAATTATGGAAGGTACTGAAAGACAATGATGTAACTATAACGGAGGTGTAAGCATGGAGCGCGTTTATGCAATGTACCGCGGTGACGAGTTTGTCGACGTCGGTACGATCAAAGAGTTGGCCAAGAAGTATAATCGGTCGCCGGTCACGATTAAGAAGCGAGCTACACCGGCAGCACACCGAAAAGACAAGGACCATAGCTTACTACTGTACAAGTTAGATGATGAGGACAACGTATGAAAGTTAACGATTTTCAGTTCTGGTATAAAGGCCATCAAATACTAGCTTGCCACATGCATGACGCATATTATCACTACTACATAGGCTTAACCGAGCCACGAACCATTAGAAATAAGCAGTTCGACAAGGCTTTACACGATTATTTCGATAACGACAAAGCTATTACAATTGCGTACGTTTTTCCGGAAGTTTACGCAAAGAAATATCTGTATAGTTCGGCGGCTCTCGACTTTATCTCTACGAGAAAAGATGGCATCGAAACAGCTATGCACCTATGCGATGCGGTGGCGGCATTTGACTATCCGGAACGAGACTACAAAGAGTACAAGTTCACGGTATAAGGAGACGTTATGGAAGAAGAAGAATTTATTAAAAGATGGAATGACCTTAATCTAAAGCCCGGAAATGTTATTGATGTTGACTTTAAATGTGACAAAAGCGACGACCAATATCTCACTTTGTTAATTACTCGCGAAAATATCCCTTATGATTACAGCTATCACTATGGGGCTGTAATCATTGATGGCGAGTGTGATGGAACTAAACCGGGCGACAGTTTAGGAACAACAAGCGATTTTGAATACTTAGGCAAGTATATTTACTGTCAAGCGAGTCTTTTAGGAAAAATTAGGGGACTGTCGGAAAAATATGACGATATAGATCAATGGGGCTATTGCATGTACTAATTGAGAGCGAGGCGAGAGCGTGAATTTGTTAGAGCATTACTTAGAACCGGGCTACACAGCGAGAGTGCTAACCGGTGACGAGAGTCCAGTTAAAGGCGTCACGTACGTGGAGTTTGACGGTAAGGTCAACTGCTACGGCACAGTAAGACGCACAAAAGCGTTGTTTGAGCTGGACGAGTGGCAAGAGATTGAGAAGAAAGGCTATTACATGGCGTAGATTATGAAAGTAATTGATATTAAGAGCAAACAAAGTAGAGACTACCAACCGGGTGACGTGTTTCGGTGCATTGCTGCTCGCGACAGGGCGGACTTCTTTATGCTAATTGTGCATCATGAAGAAGCATTACCGCCTATAGGTGATGTCCAATCTTACAAGCGTTGGTATGGCCTTGTTCATTTGTCCTATGGCTCAATGTTTTATGACAAAAGAATAAAAGA
>NZ_ML136926.1:2725-4545 GCF_004009905.1 Lactobacillus xujianguonis | reverse complement strand
TAGTACTTTGAAAACTGAACAAAGTTTCGCTAAAAGTGTGCGGGTGTAAAAACCCAAACAAAGAAGCGAAGTCAATTCGCAAGCAATAAATCTTGAGACAAAGATCTTAAGAAATCGAAATGAAGTCATTTCAAACAATTATTTAAAAAATGAGAGTTTGATCCTGGCTCAGGACGAACGCTGGCGGCGTGCCTAATACATGCAAGTCGAGCGAGCAGAACTAACAGATTTACTTCGGTAATGACGTTTCGGACGCGAGCGGCGGATGGGTGAGTAACACGTGGGTAACCTGCCCTTAAGTCTGGGATACCACTTGGAAACAGGTGCTAATACCGGATAACAACTAGTGCTGCATGGCACTAGCTTAAAAGGCGGCGTAAGCTGTCGCTAAAGGATGGACCCGCGGTGCATTAGCTAGTTGGTAAGGTAACGGCTTACCAAGGCGACGATGCATAGCCGAGTTGAGAGACTGATCGGCCACATTGGGACTGAGACACGGCCCAAACTCCTACGGGAGGCAGCAGTAGGGAATCTTCCACAATGGGCGAAAGCCTGATGGAGCAACGCCGCGTGAGTGAAGAAGGTTTTCGGATCGTAAAGCTCTGTTGTTGGTGAAGAAGGATAGAGGTAGTAACTGGCCTTTATTTGACGGTAATCAACCAGAAAGTCACGGCTAACTACGTGCCAGCAGCCGCGGTAATACGTAGGTGGCAAGCGTTGTCCGGATTTATTGGGCGTAAAGCGAGCGCAGGCGGAGAAATAAGTCTGATGTGAAAGCCCTCGGCTTAACCGAGGAAGTGCATCAGAAACTGTTTTTCTTGAGTGCAGAAGAGGAGAGTGGAACTCCATGTGTAGCGGTGGAATGCGTAGATATATGGAAGAACACCAGTGGCGAAGGCGGCTCTCTGGTCTGTAACTGACGCTGAGGCTCGAAAGCATGGGTAGCGAACAGGATTAGATACCCTGGTAGTCCATGCCGTAAACGATGAGTGCTAAGTGTTGGGAGGTTTCCGCCTCTCAGTGCTGCAGCTAACGCATTAAGCACTCCGCCTGGGGAGTACGACCGCAAGGTTGAAACTCAAAGGAATTGACGGGGGCCCGCACAAGCGGTGGAGCATGTGGTTTAATTCGAAGCAACGCGAAGAACCTTACCAGGTCTTGACATCTGGTGCAAACCTAAGAGATTAGGCGTTCCCTTCGGGGACACCAAGACAGGTGGTGCATGGCTGTCGTCAGCTCGTGTCGTGAGATGTTGGGTTAAGTCCCGCAACGAGCGCAACCCTTGTTATTAGTTGCCAGCATTAAGTTGGGCACTCTAATGAGACTGCCGGTGACAAACCGGAGGAAGGTGGGGACGACGTCAAGTCATCATGCCCCTTATGACCTGGGCTACACACGTGCTACAATGGGCAGTACAACGAGGAGCGAACCTGTGAAGGCAAGCGAATCTCTGAAAGCTGTTCTCAGTTCGGACTGTAGGCTGCAACTCGCCTACACGAAGCTGGAATCGCTAGTAATCGCGGATCAGCACGCCGCGGTGAATACGTTCCCGGGCCTTGTACACACCGCCCGTCACACCATGGAAGTCTGCAATGCCCAAAGCCGGTGGCCTAACCTTCGGGAAGGAGCCGTCTAAGGCAGGGCAGATGACTGGGGTGAAGTCGTAACAAGGTAGCCGTAGGAGAACCTGCGGCTGGATCACCTCCTTTCTAAGGAAGCAGAGGTGGCGGAGAGTAGAGATACTAAGAGAAGCCACTAAAGCAAGCGGAAGCACACTGAGAAACTTTGTTTAGTTTTGAGGGCATTAGCTCTCAAGGAGA
>NZ_ML136926.1:0-2715 GCF_004009905.1 Lactobacillus xujianguonis | reverse complement strand
TTTCTAAGGAAGCAGAGGTGGCGGAGAGTAGAGATACTAAGAGAAGCCACTAAAGCAAGCGGAAGCACACTGAGAAACTTTGTTTAGTTTTGAGGGTATTACCTCAAAGATTTGAATAAACGCCAAGCGTTAGTCGGGCCTATAGCTCAGCTGGTTTAGAGCGCACGCCTGATAAGCGTGAGGTCGATGGTTCAAGTCCATTTAGGCCCATTGACATAGCGATAAAAAAGAGTTAAAGTTATGTCTGCCTAAAAAATAACAATACTTGGGGGCTTAGCTCAGTTGGGAGAGCACCTGCTTTGCACGCAGGAGGTCATCGGTTCGAACCCGTTAGCCTCCATTGGATCGAAAGGTCCAACGGTTAGTACATTGAAAACTGAATATAATCCAAGCAAAAACCGAGACAATCATTGAACAGATTGTAGAGCGACCGAGAAGAGAGATTCTTGAGTAAGGTCAAGTAGAAAAGGGCGCACGGTGAATGCCTAGGCACTAGCAGCCGAAGAAGGACGTGACGAACTACGAAAAGCTTCGGGGAGCGGTAAGTACGCAGTGATCCGGAGATATCCGAATGGGGGAACCCGGTGCAGGAGATGCATCATTAAATACTGTTAAGGTATTTAAAGGAAGACGCAGTGAACTGAAACATCTAAGTAGCTGCAGGAAGAGAAAGAAAAATCGATTTCCTTAGTAGCGGCGAGCGAAGAGGAAAGAGCCTAAACCAGATGATTTATCATTTGGGGTTGTAGGACTGCAATAAGGTATTGCGAAAGATAGTTGAAATGTCTGGGAAGACATGCCAGAGAGGGTGAGAGCCCCGTAAGCGAAATCGGAAGCAAGCCGAGCAGGATCCTGAGTAGGGCGGGACACGAGGAATCCCGTTTGAATCCGCGAGGACCATCTCGCAAGGCTAAATACTAGCTAGTGACCGATAGTGAACCAGTACCGTGAGGGAAAGGTGAAAAGAACCCCGGAAGGGGAGTGAAAGAGAACCTGAAACCGTGTGCCTACAAGTAGTCAGAGCACATTAAAGTGTAATGGCGTGCCTTTTGTAGAATGAACCGGCGAGTTACGTTAAATAGCGAGGTTAAGTGAGAAAAGACGGAGCCGCAGCGAAAGCGAGTCTGAATAGGGCGAAAAGTTATTTGATGTAGACCCGAAACCAAGTGACCTACCCATGACCAGGTTGAAGGTGCGGTAAAACGCACTGGAGGACCGAACCCACGTAAGTTAAAAATTGCGGGGATGAGTTGTGGGTAGCGGTGAAATTCCAAACGAACTTGGAGATAGCTGGTTCTCTCCGAAATAGCTTTAGGGCTAGCCTCGTGGGAGAGGATAATGGAGGTAGAGCTCTGTTTGGACAAGGGGCCCGTCAGGGGTTACTAAGTCCAGATAAACTGCGAATTCCAGATATCCATACACGGGAGTCAGACTGCGAGTGATAAGATCCGTAGTCGAAAGGGAAACAGCCCAGATCACCAGTTAAGGTCCCCAAATCTATGCTAAGTGGAAAAGGATGTGGAGTTGCGTAGACAACTAGGACGTTGGCTCAGAAGCAGCCATCATTCAAAGAGTGCGTAATAGCTCACTAGTCGAGTGGCGCTGCGCCGAAAATTTACCGGGGCTAAGCATAGTACCGAAACTGTGGATGCATCGAAAGATGCGTGGTAGGAGAGCGTTCTAGGTGCGGCGAAGGCTAATCGAGAGGATAGTTGGAGCGCTTAGAAGTGAGAATGCCGGTATGAGTAGCGAAAGATAGGTGAGAATCCTATCCGCCGGAAGACTAAGGTTTCCTGGGGCAGGCTCGTCCGCCCAGGGTAAGTCGGGACCTAAGGCAAGGCCGAGAGGCGTAGTCGATGGATAACAGGTAGAAATTCCTGTACTGCGTTCAATCGTTATGAGCGAAGGAGGGACGCAGGAGGCGAAGGACGCATGGCGCTGGAAGCCATGTGCAAGCGATAAGTGTGGAAGTGAGTCAAATGCTTGCTTTCGAAAAGCACAAGTCGTGAAGCGGAGCGAAGTTAAAGTAGCGAAGGTCTGGTAGTCACACTGCCAAGAAAAGCTTCTAGCCAGAGAGAACGTACCCGTACCGCAAACCGACACAGGTAGTCAAGTGGAGAACACTAAGGTGAGCGAGAGAACTCTCGTTAAGGAACTCGGCAAAATGACCCCGTAACTTCGGGAGAAGGGGTGCTGATCGCAAGATCAGCCGCAGTGAATAGGCCCAAACAACTGTTTATCAAAAACACAGGTCTCTGCAAAGTCGTAAGACGACGTATAGGGGCTGACACCTGCCCGGTGCTGGAAGGTTAAGAGGAGGACTTAGCTTAGGCGAAGGTCTGAATTGAAGCCCCAGTAAACGGCGGCCGTAACTATAACGGTCCTAAGGTAGCGAAATTCCTTGTCGGGTAAGTTCCGACCTGCACGAAAGGTGTAATGATTTGGGCACTGTCTCAACGAGAGACTCGGTGAAATTATAATACCCGTGAAGATGCGGGTTACCCGCGACAGGACGGAAAGACCCCATGGAGCTTCACTGTAGCTTGATATTGAGTATCTGTTAAACATGTACAGGATAGGTAGGAGCCTGAGAAGATAGGACGCTAGTTTTATCGGAGGCAATGTTGGGATACTACCCTTGTTTGATGGATGCTCTAACCGCGGTGCCTAAGCGGCATCAGGGACAGTGTCAGGTAGGCAGTTTGACTGGGGCGG
>NZ_ML136925.1 GCF_004009905.1 Lactobacillus xujianguonis | reverse complement strand
ACTGTCGGCTTATTTGCCATGGACAAAGCAAGTGCAGGCAAGCTGCAGATAAATTTTGAATATAATTAACCCCATCTTAGCACAAGCCAAGGTGGGGTTTTAAGATACTTCAGTTTTTTACGCTTACATTTTTTTGTTGGAAAAATTAAAATAAAAAATAAAATAAAAAAATTTTTTCGATTTTTTGCATATTTATAAGTAGTGAGAAAAAAGTTTAAACGTTCGTTCGCTTTTTTCTTGCATTCTTGTCGGTGAACAAAGTATAATTATTAGGTAACATAAATAGGAGGTACCGATTTGGCCAAAGATGAGAAACAAGCTGCTTTAGATGCAGCTCTTAAGAAAATTGAAAAGAACTTTGGTAAAGGCGCAGTAATGCGGATGGGTGAAAAAGCCGATACGCAAATTTCTACTGTACCAACCGGTTCAATCGCTTTAGATGCAGCCATTGGCGTGGGTGGTTACCCTCGCGGAAGAATTATTGAAGTATACGGCCCAGAATCTTCTGGTAAGACAACTGTTGCTTTACACGCTGTTGCCGAAGTGCAAAAGCGTGGTGGAACGGCTGCATACATTGATGCTGAAAATGCGATGGATCCGGCATATGCCGAAGCATTAGGTGTAGATATTGATTCTTTGATTTTGTCACAACCCAACACTGGTGAAGAAGGTTTACAAATTGCTGATACTTTGATTTCCAGTGGTGCGATCGATATTGTTGTTGTCGACTCAGTTGCTGCCTTAGTACCACGAGCAGAAATTGAAGGCGAAATGGGTGATGCCCACGTTGGTTTGCAGGCTCGGTTGATGAGTCAAGCTTTACGTAAGCTTTCAGGTACGATTTCTAAGACTAAGACAATTGCTATTTTTATTAACCAGATTCGTGAAAAAGTTGGGGTTATGTTTGGTAACCCAGAAACTACCCCAGGTGGTCGTGCCCTTAAATTCTACTCAACTGTTCGTTTGGAAGTTAGAAGAGCAGAACAGATTAAGCAATCTGGTGACGTAATTGGTAACCGGGTTAAGATCAAAGTGGTTAAGAACAAGGTTGCCCCACCATTCAAGGTTGCTGAAGTTGACATTATGTATGGTAAGGGTATTTCTCAAAGCGGCGAATTGCTCGATATGGCTGCTGACAAGGATATTATCGATAAGGCCGGTTCTTGGTATTCATACAAGACCGAACGAATTGGTCAAGGGCGTGAAAATGCTAAGAAGTACTTAGAAGATCACCCAGATATTTATCACGAAGTTGAAGAACAAGTTCGGCAAGCTTACGGCATTGATGAAAAATCAATTGCTGAACGAGAAGATCCAGAAAAGATCAAAGAAAAGCGCAAAGCCAAGGAGGCTAATGAAACTAAGGATGAAACAAAAGCTTCATCCGAAGAAGAGGCCAAGAAAAGCAAATAAAAGCGTAGAAGAAATTAAATTAAACCTTGGAATTTAGTTCCAAGGTTTTTTCTTTGAATTGACAGAGCTGATCTAGTTCTTTATCATAAGACTGTGTGAATAATTCTAAAAAAAAGGCGATAGTAATCATGGAATATAATATTTATTTGATTCCCGCCGTAGTTGCTATTGTTTTTCTTTTAGTGGGATTTGGCATCGGATATGCTGTTCGGAAGAACGCATGGGAGAAGAAAGCTCAAAACGCTCAAAATGATGCCGACCATATTCTTGCAGATGCTAAAGCACAGGTCGCTGCTGCTCGAGCAGAAGTCAATGCACAAAAGCAAGCTGCGCAAGCAGTTAAGCAAAGTGCAGAAAACACCAAAAAAGAAAAAATTCTTGAAGCTCAAGAAGAAATTCGTGATTATCGGCAAAAGACAGAAGATAGTTTAAGTAAAAAGCGTGATGCAATTTCACGTCAAGAAAACCGCCTTCAACAACATGAAGATACCCTTGATCATAAAAATTCTTTGTTGGATGAACGAGAATCTAGTCTCTCACAAAAAGAAGATCAGTTAAAGCAGCAACAAGCCAGTTTAGATAATAAGATCAATGAAGCTAATGATTTAGTTGAACAACGACGCCAGAAACTCTATGAAGTGGCTAATTTAGATAAAGAACAAGCTAAGAAAATTGTTTTAGCCCAATTATCTGATGAATTAGTTAAAGAACGCGCCGAAATGATCAGAAATAGTAATGAAGAAGTTCAAGCTAAGGCTGATCGTTTTGCTCATCAAGTATTGGTTGATGCAATTCAAAGTAGTGCGGCTGATACCGTCGCTGAAACTACTGTTTCAGTCGTTGATTTGCCAAATGAAGAAATGAAGGGTCGAATTATTGGTCGTGAAGGCCGAAATATTCGTTCCTTTGAAGCATTAACAGGAATTGATTTAATTATTGATGATACTCCAAAGGTAGTTACGCTAAGTGGATTTGATCCAATTAGACGTGAAATTGCTAAGCGAGCAATGCAACGTTTGATTAAAGACGGTCGTATTCATCCAGCTCGCATTGAAGAGATGGTTGATAAGGCTCGTAAAGAAGTTAACGATGATATTTATGAAGCTGGTGAAAGTGCCTTGATGGATTTAGGAATTCACCGAATGAATCCTGAATTAGTTAAGACTTTAGGCCGACTTAAATATCGTACTTCGTATGGGCAAAATGTTTTAGCACACTCAATTGAAGTTGGTAAATTAGCTGGCACAATGGCTGCGGAACTGGGTCTAGATGAAAAACTAGCAGTTCGTGCGGGATTATTACACGATATTGGTAAAGCAATCGATCATGATATTGAAGGTTCTCACGTTGAAATCGGCGTGGAATTAACTCGTAAATATCATGAATCAGATATAGTTGTTAATGCAATTGCGGCACACCACGGAGATGTACCGAAGTTATCGTTTATTGCTGAACTTGTAGTTGCAGCAGATACAATCTCTTCAGCACGTCCAGGTGCAAGAAGTGAAAGTCTTGAAAATTATATTAGACGTTTAACTGAATTGGAAAAAATTGCGAAGAGCTATCACGGTGTTAAGCAGGTATATGCTATTCAAGCTGGTCGTGAAGTTCGCGTAATGGTTGAACCTAAAGAAATTTCAGATGATCGCATCACAATTTTGGCACGTGACATTAAGAATCAAGTTGAAAAAGAACTTGATTATCCAGGTAATATTAAAATTACCGTTATTCGTGAAAAACGCGTAGTTGCGATTGCAAAATAAGAAAAAGGTTTGGAAAAATATTTTTCCAAACTTTTTTTAGACTTTAGTAGCTTGATTGTTATTTGTTTCTACTTGTATAATTAGGAACGAGTATTTAAAGAAAGCAGTTAATAATGTTTAAAATAATTGTTGATTTATTCTTCCTAGTTATCATTCAAGCGGCGATTACGCCCTTTATTAGACGATTAGCCTTTGTCTTGGGAGCAGTTGATAACCCAAATGCTAGACGAGTTAATAAAAAGCCCATGCCGACAATTGGCGGATTGGGAATTTTTGTGACGTACAATATTGGATGCTTTGTTTTGTTACGGGATCAATTTCCTACCCATGAAGTATTCGCCGTTTTGCTTGCTTCTAGCGTAATTGTTCTAACCGGGATGATTGATGATATTTTAGAATTAAAGCCCGGACAGAAGATGTTTGGCATCTTTATCGCGGCCTGTGTTGTTTATTTCTTGGCTGGAATTCAAATGAACGTCTTAAATCTACCCTTTATTAATCATCAGATTAATTTAGGCTGGTGGAGTTTTCCCATTACGATTTTTTGGATTTTAGCTTTAACCAATGCCGTTAATCTAATCGATGGTTTAGATGGGCTAGCTGATGGTGTTTCGCTGATTTCCTTAACTACAATGGGGATTGTGGGTTACTTCTTTTTACATACCCATCAACTTTATGTGCCTATTGCTTGTTTTATGCTAGCTGCTTGTTTATTAGGCTTTTTGCCATATAATTTCCATCCAGCTAAAATTTTCTTAGGTGATACTGGGGCTTTATTTATCGGGTTTATGATTGCCGTATTATCGCTAAAGGGGCTAAAGAACGTCACTTTTATTTCCCTATTAGTGCCAATTATCATTCTTGGTGTGCCCATTACCGATACTGTGTATGCGATGATTAGACGGAAGTTGAATAAGCAGCCAGTGTCGCAAGCAGATAAGCATCACTTACACCATCAATTGATGCGTATGGGGTTAACCCACCGGCAAACAGTTTTGACGATCTATGCAATTTCGTTAATCTTTTCATTTGTTTCCTTGCTCTTCTTACTTTCACCAACTTGGGGTTTGTGGCCGTTAATTGTTGCTTTATTATTAGCACTAGAGCTATTTGTGGAATCTATTGGTTTATTAGGCGAGAAGTATAAACCGTTAATGCATTTAATCCAAAAGATTATCAATAAGAAGAGTAAAACAGATCCAACAGTTCAAGTTTGGCATTTAGGTCAAGAAAAGCCAGATCAATTAAAGAATCAAAAAAATAAACGTGATAACTAAAAAAGACCAGCTTGGCTGGTCTTTTTTATTGTTCATGAAAATTATTGTCAGTAACCGGAATTTCATTAGTAAGCGTAAAAAACTGAAGTATCTTAAAACCCCACCTTGGCTTGTGCTAAGATGGGGTTAATTATATTCAAAATTTATCTGCAGCTTGCCTGCACTTGCTTTGTCCATGGCAAATAAGCCGACAGT
>NZ_ML136924.1 GCF_004009905.1 Lactobacillus xujianguonis | reverse complement strand
CTGGAGTACCTGGATTATCCGGAGTTACTGGAACAGTACCATGCTTAAAGGTTACATAGAAGTTTTGAGTATTCCCCTTAACATTGTCAAAGCTCGGCTTAGTACCATTTGCATCAAAACCATTTGATACTAATACGTAACCTTGTCTTTCGTATTCGGCAATCTTATCAGCAGTGCTGTAGTTAATGTTATCGCCTGCTTGACCGATTAATTGATCACTTTGCCCCAAATTAACAGGATGAGTTGGATCGTTTACGTCTTGATAAACAACTGAAGCTTTTTGTTCGTCTGGAATATCCTTAGCATACTTAACTGTTACTGTGTAGTCTGCACCAGTATGACTAATCTTTGCACTATCAACATTTTGGTTATCAGTTGTATCCTTATCAACACTTACTACGTGGTAGCCTGGAATCTTAGGTGTAGTTACTCCGTTAAATGTTTGATCTTCTGACCAAGTTAATGGAGTAATCCATTCACCAGTTACCTTGTCAAGAACGCCCTTAGCAGTGAAGTGTACTGGTTGTTGTACATCATTTGGAGTGTATTGATCTGCACCTTCGTAATGAACAGTACGAGTAATGGTCTTATCAATAGAAGCCTCCTCAGTTCCTGATGGATACTTAGGACCATTTGGATCTGGATCGTTAGGGTTGATTGGTTGATCTGGAGTACCTGGATTGTCTGGAGTTACTGGAACAGTACCATGTTTTACGTGGATAGTTATAGTAGTTGTACCCTTAACAATTGATGGAGGAATATTACCATCAGTTGATACGTAAACGTAACCCTTGTTTTCAAGGTTAGTTAAATCAGTACTTGGGTTGTAAGTTACTTGAGTACCTACATCTTGAGTACCAGTATCAGTACCTATACCAGTTAAGTCCTTGTTATCAGTATCATCGTGGAACTTAACGATTAAGTTACCTTGTTCAGCAACAATTGGGTTGTATTGAACTACAACATTAATATTGTCACTTGTATGAGTAATGCCAGTGTAACTCTTAACGTTACCGTTGCCATCGTCAGCTCCATCAGTTACAACCTTTGAAGTGTAACCATCAATATGCTTAGTTGGAACTAAGTTAAAGCTACCTTCATCCTTAGTACCATCGGTAATTGTCCAAGTGATACCCTTAGTTTGATCTTGAAGTTCCGTACCATTTACATCAGTCCACTTACCAGTTACCTTGTCTAAGTAACCTGTACCTTGGAAGTGAAGAGTATCAGTTTCTGAACTTGGAGTCTTATCTCCAGCACCTTCGTAAGTAACAGTACGAGTTACATCCTTAGTTAAACTAATCTGGTCAGTTCCCGATGGGTACTTAGGACCATCGGGATTGTCAGGGTTGATTGGTTGATCTGGAGTACCTGGATTATCCGGAGTTACTGGAACAGTACCATGCTTAAAGGTTACATAGAAGTTTTGAGTATTCCCCTTAACATTGTCAAAGCTCGGCTTAGTACCATTTGCATCAAAACCATTTGATACTAATACGTAACCTTGTCTTTCGTATTCGGCAATCTTATCAGCAGTGCTGTAGTTAATGTTATCGCCTGCTTGACCGATTAATTGATCACTTTGCCCCAAATTAACAGGATGAGTTGGATCGTTTACGTCTTGATAAACAACTGAAGCTTTTTGTTCGTCTGGAACATACTTATAGATGTAGGTAACTGTCTGTGGAGACTCTAATACCTTTCCAACCATAGGAGCCGTTGAAACTAAATGACCACTATTATCAACATGTCCTACTTGATAAGTTCCTTCCTTAACAATTTGATAAATTTTACCATTGACGTCAGTAATAGTATCCGGCTTATAAGTACTTGACGTAGCATCATAGCTACTTCCAACAGGTTGCTCTTTAGCAACTGCTTGCCCCTCAGCTTTGATATATTGGTCATTGTGAACGAACTTAATAATATTTCCATCTGTGTCTTTATAAGTAACGTTAACATTACCTTTTAATTCTTGATAAACATAAGTTATGTACCGTTTTCCTTGCATAACTGTTCCACTAGGGGAAATACCTTCTATATCATTAGAAGAGACAATATCATTACTATCTGCATCCTCAATTAGGTTCCCAGCAAGTCCTACCGAACCAATAGGATAAGCACCGACTGATGCTAGTCTATAAGTTTTTGACTCCCCATTACTTTCGTTAACAAGAGTTTGAGGTCTAAATCTATCCAGTGTTGCATTGTATGATGTCCCAACATCAGCATTTTCAGCAACAATCATCTCATCCTTGTTTTTTAAAAATCGCCCAGTTGTATCTACATAGTTAACAATAACTGTTCCTTTCCTAACTTGATCATTATTAGTAATCGATACAGGAACTGCTGTGAATTTTTCAGATTGAGTATATCTATAGTACCCCCCTATGTTCTTTTGTTTTTTAACAATTGATTGCCCTTTTGCGTCACTAACATCAATTTGAGTATACCCTTCATCGGTAATATCTGGATCTCCATTGTTTGAAGTCTTTGCTGAACTATAAGCTGAAGTAAATTTAACGCTAAGCTTAGAAGATTTTTCTTTTGGTTCAAGCAAGGGATTCATAGTACCATTCACTACCCATCCTGGCTTCGAAAAGTCACCAACAAAACGCAATGTCATTTCCTTACGATCTGAGCTGATACCTTCAACTATCATGTACATATTATCCGGTGTGACATATACTGTACCATCATCAGAATTTCCGCCCTTATCGTATTGAACATAATAGATCGGTATTTTTTCTCCAACCATATTGACCTTATCCCAGATATAGGGATTAGGGTTACTATCTTTGGAACGCAATTTTACCACAAAACCATCTGGTAACCCACCAACCTCGCCGTTAAAGGTTAGAATCCCCTCAGATTTAACATCTTTACTGTAATTTCTCTCTTCTTCACTCCCTAGTTCTCGCATATCCCAAACCGTAGCGTTCATTCTCAGAAAAGAGGTCGATCCATCATTATTTGGAGACCTATAATAAGTTTTAGCTGAGGTCTTGTTCCAAGCTGGTAAAATATATTCCTGGTTCAATACTGTCTGATCATTTATTTTGACAATCTGATGGACTTTCATGTCTTGAGCAACAGCTAAAGTTTGATTACTAAAGGTTCTCGTGAATTTTGCTCTAATATTTTCTAATCCTTCTACATTATCAGTGAATGTTAGTTTATACTTATATTTCTTGGTGATAAAGCCATTTTTCGTCGATAAACTAAAGCGTGAAGAATCATTAATATCCTGTGCTCTATAGTAATCACTAGTATAGTCTATCCTTTCACTTGTGATAATAGGCACGCTCTCTCCATTAATTTCATAATTAAAAACAGGCGGTAACTCAACAGGTAGATCTTGGCTCTCTACATAAAAGTAATCTCCTTTATGTATTCCTTTATAAAATCTAATATCAAAATTTAATACTTGAGCCCTTATAGTTGGAGGAGCTGCCCCCGCACTATTTGTCACTCTAACTTCAACTTCACTTGGGAAAACTTCCTTTCCGACGTAAACACTTCGATCTGTACTAGTGGCATCAGAGCGCTCTGCTACTCGATCGTTACTATTAGTTAGTGCAACAAGTTGCTTGTTTGATAATTTTGAAATAGCTTCATCTGAATCTGCCAGCTTATTCTCCACTTCCTTAGAATCTACGTTGGTAGTTTCTGATACGTCTTTTACACCTCCAGTTGATTTAGCTGCTGAAACACTAGATATTTCTTTTAATTTGTTAGCCACTTGCTCAGTCTTAGACATTACTGATGTATCAGTAGAGTTATTATTTTCTTTTGAATCTGCCAGCTTATTCTCTACTTCCTTAGAACCTACGTTGGTAGTCTTTGATGCGTCTTCTACATCTCCAGTTGATTTAGCTGATGTCACTTCTTCTTTAGAAGCTTGTTCCTGAGAGCCTACATTTGTTGTATCTCTAATTGTTCCTGTCACCGCCACAGTAGTATGAACATCGCTATCGGCAAATACGGGGGACCCCGTTGTCTCCATAACGACTGTGCCCAGTAGCACCGATACAACTCCAAAAGTATACTTTCTTATGGAAAAGCGTTGTCTTTCTTGTTGATTTTTCCTAAACAACATTTAAATCACTCCATTCATAAAAGGTATGTTCTTATTCTTAGGTCCTAAGTATTACTTATTGGAGGGGAAAAGTCAAGCATCATCGTATGTTTGTAAGTGTCAAAGTTTTTGCGGTTACTCAAAAACCATTAGTCTGACCTTAATTTCTTAATAATTTATGTGATTTAACATCCGATTGAATTTACTTAAATAGCTGCCACCAACTACTGCTGCTGTTAAGGCTCCGTGTTGAATACCGGTATGGATTTCGTGACGGATTCTCAAACTATCTCTAGCTGCGGCTTGTAATTTCTTACGGTCTAAGCTAATTAGTTTGCTCGTTTCAAAATCACTGTTGAGCCATTCTTCTAAGTCTCCATTCTTGATGCAAGTTAGAATTCGAAGCATTCCTTCGGCACCAGCTTCAGACCAATATTTGCCTTGGCCTTTAACGCGATAAGTATACTTACGGTGATTACTTTCACAACTACCAATTGCCTTGGTAACTTTTAAATCACGCATTTTGAACGGCTTAATATCGTTCCAGCGGCGATCAATATAGCTGCGTAGCCGCGTTAAATGCTCGTGGTTTTGCGGCGTATCTAGTTCA
>NZ_ML136923.1 GCF_004009905.1 Lactobacillus xujianguonis | reverse complement strand
ACTAGATTATTCAGGCATAGTTTTTAATGACAAATATAGGCATGTAAGTCATGTAGTACTAGATTCACAACAGACATGGGCTATTTTATCCTTGCTTAAAAAATGCACGGAAGTAGGTTCGCCCCAAGAGCTTTTACTCAAAGGGATGCTTGTTAAAGAAGGTACTGTAAAAGGTATCTTCTTTTTTATTTGGCGAGATAAATCAATTGCTGGTATGATTAGATTGATTAATGATATGAACGGGTGATCAATGAAAATGGGAGATTATCAATGAATGATTTTATTAAAGTTTTACTTACTATCATTACAACCGGCGGATTAGGAATGGTTAACTATACTATTGCTGAGTCTCTTAATGCGGTTGATTCAACTCTCAGAAATACAAACAGAGAAAAAAGTATATCAGCAATATTAACTATCATCGATTTATTAATTTATTTGACTATAGATATTGCATTAAGAAATTGTATACATAATACATTTGCCGAAATTATTGCTGCTCTTTTAACTGTAATTATTTCTATAATTCTTTCTATTAAATTCTCTAAGAAAATAAATGAACTGTTTTATAAAAATATAAACGGGGAACGTAATAAAAATGATTTGATTTCGCTTGATTCTGGTACGCCTTGGCAAGCAGTTATGCTAAGTGAAAACAAATTTCAACAAGCTTACATTTATTCATTGGAGCATAAGCCTATAGGATTCGGTTGGGTTCAATATGTTTCAAATGATTCAGATAGTAATTATTCACTGAGTCTTGTGCCTTTTACTGATGATGCTGGAAGTCCACAACCCGAATATGATAAAATTACACAAAAAATTCAATCAAAAGAATATAAAGACAAACATATAGTGCAACAATATATAGACTTAAAAGAAAAATTTATAATAATTACTTCAATTGAAAAGGATTAATTTTCTTTGTCATGCTTGTCTTTATCTTTGGAATTGGATCGATCTTTAAAATCATTGATTACTTTATCGGTTGGAGGAACAGGTCGTTTTCCCATACTATCGGTAGCAAAAATAGTTTTTTTACGCTCGATAATAGTTTTAAAGAATGAAAACTGCACAATTTGTTCCTGAGGCGAAATATCACTGTATTTTGCGCCTAAAGATAAATTTAGATTGATAGAATCCTGAAGATAGACATCCAACTCTAATTTGATTTTTGCTATGCGTTTACCTGTTTTAATGATTTCTTGAATGGGGATATCATCATATTGAATATTCTTACCGTTAATAGTCCATTGAATGAAGAAATCTCCATCTTCGGCTTTCGAGCCTATTATGTTATCAGGGATGTAAACTGCTACTTCTATAACAGCTTTTTCATCTTGATGCAGAGTATAGAGTCTAATCCCATGAGTGTTTGTTATTTTGAAATAGAGTAAACGTGGTAAATTTTCATTCATAAATCTCACATCCTTTCTAGCCGCCTTCGGGCGGCTTTTTATTCAACTTTATATTTCAGTAACTCCTCACGAATTAGCCAGTTTTGACAGCAGGCTTATTTTTATTCCGCGTCCTTGTTTTTGCCAGGGTACATTGAAAAACTGGCAACCATGTCTTTTCCTTCTGCAGGTGCAAAGGTTACCCAGTACCATTTCTTGTATTTAGGTGAGTAGAGATTGTATTGAACTCGATTACTTAATGTGTCGCCGTCAATGCTTTGCTTATCGTTGCCAAATTTAAGGTGGTCATCATGTAAGACTTTTTGCATGTAATTTTGGCACCACCAGGTGTTATTGATGTCTGGATTAAGTACAACTTTAATGGCAGTTATCTTTTTGCTGTCATTAACAAAGTATCTAACTTTCTTGTCGTCCTTATCAGTCCAGTAAAACTCATGCTTCTTAGCTGTGTCGCTATTGATCTTTTGGCCAGGCAAGTTGAAACTACTCGTATGCTGCTTTTTTGCAATCTCAACAGTATTTGAAGAATCATTACTTGGTGTACTGTAGTTATCTGATACTGATAGCACAAAAGTTAAAAGAGTAGCAAACAGCCAAACAGCAATTAAAACCCAAGACCACCATTGTTTATGTAAATTTACCTTAATGTGTTTTTTTTTATCATGCTTGTGCATATAAGTGATAAACCAGATAAATAAAACCACATCTAATAGCAGCAATATTGATATAACCGGTTTACCAGTTTCTACAAATAAAATAGGAAACACAATTATCATTGCAACTATAGCAACTAGCCATTTAATTAGTTTCATATAAACGCTCCTTTTACTTTCCAGTCATAAAGTGATTCAATTATTCCATTGATCATATCTATATCCTCCAATTATTCAGTAATATATTTTGATAATTCTTCACGAACTAGCCAATAATCCTGCGTTCCAATTTCCTTTGCCAAATCTAACCAATTAGCATTTAGCGTATCATATCCAAGTTCAGCATATTCCTTGACCTTTTCACTAATCATAAAATTGTTAGCCTTACTTTCACAACAATCATGTGCACGAGCATCTGTCCTATAATCTCCCACAATTTCTTTATCATGCTCAGCATGTCCAATCTCATGTAGAATAACTTTTTCAGTTTCTTCATCCGACAAATTTTCTTTAACTATTAAAAGATTAGGGAAGCCCTTGGGGGTCTTCACAATGTAGCCTTTGCCATGAGTAGGGCCATATTTTATTTCTAAGTGATATTTTCTTAAAAGCTGCTTTAAACGGCTGCTCATACAATCACCTTACTTTGCATCACGCTGACTAAAAAGTGCTTCTAAGTATTGTTTAATTAATGCGCGATCATGTTCATCCATAGGCTTTCCATCGTAAGAGTGGGCGTCATTCAACATGTCTTCTAAATCAGAACTCGTAACAGACGCGGGCGCAGGATTATCCACAGCGCCGGTTAAATAGTCCGTAGTAGTATTAAGTTTATATGCTAATCGCTTCATCGTATTTATATCAGGTTCTCTTTTTCCTTGTTCATAATTCGAATAAGTTTGGTATGGTAATGAAAATTCAGACACTGCACGCTTCCTAGTCCAGCCCATCGCCTTTCTAGCAGTAGTAAGGCGTTCACTAAAAACACTCATAATAGCCTCCTTTTTATTATCCTATTCGAGTTAATTGTAGTTTCAATTATTCATTTTGAAAATATTTTTATTCAAAATGGATAAAAAAGTGTTGACACAGGTCCAAAATGGAGTATTATATTATTTGTAAGTTGAATATCCGAAACGGATAATTTATGAGAGGTGATGAGATGGCAGTTGTAAGAAGCGATGCCAGAGAGATTCTAAGCAAGTATCTCGATGAACATGGCATTAAGCAGAGCTTTGTTGCGAAAAGAATGGGGATCAGTAGTGCCACTTTCAGCAGTAGACTTCATGGAAGATTAAACTTCGATGCTGACTTTGCAATCGCTGTAGCAAAGGCATTAAGGATTGACCCGGATATTTTTTTAAAGTAAAAATATCCGAAACGGATAGAGAGGAGTTCTTAATGGAAAATGAATTAGTGATCATGAAAGATCAACAAGCAGTTACCACTAGCTTGAAAGTTGCAGAAGTGTTCGAAAAAAACCATAGAGACGTGATGAGAAGCATTAAAAATTTGACTGCGCAAAATTGCGCAGTCGGAAGTATGTTCGTTGAAAGTACATATGTTAATCAGCAAAACCATGAGCAACCTATGTATTACATGAACCGCGATGGCTTTTCACTACTGGTAATGGGCTTTACCGGTCAAAAAGCTTTAGATTTCAAACTTAAATACATCAAAGCCTTCAACAAGATGGAAGCTTACATTAAGCAGCAACAAGGGCTTCCACAAACGCCTGAAGAAAAATTGAACTTAACAATGGAAGTTACAGTTCGATTGGATAAGAGAGTTTCTCAAACAGAAAAGGACATCAAGTTCTTGAAGGAAACTTCTGAGATTAATTCGGCTCAAAGATATGAGCTTGAAAGTTTGCGTAAAAAGAGAGTTATGAAACTTGTTGGCGGTGCTGACAGCAATTACTACCGCGAAAAGCACGTCAAAAAAGTGTTCTCCAAGATTAGTAGTGATTTCCACAAGGCATTTCACATTTCAAGATATGAAGACCTAAAGAAAAAGGATTTTGAAGCTGCTAAGAAGTACATCAAGAACTGGTATCCACCATATGACTTAAAGCAAGAAATTGATGCGATTAACGCACAAGAAACTTTAACGATGTAAGGAGAGCCGTATGAAGCTTGAAAAAATAAGGCTATTTACTTTAACAAAATGGTATCGAAAGGCTAACAGCCTGTATGAAAAAGAATTATTGCTTAGATTAATTCTTTTTTACCAGTCCAAGATTTAACAGAAAGAAGGTGAACAAGATATGAAAGACAAGATTTTAGATGAATTTAACAATTTAATCAAAGATTTGACTAATGAATTGTTAACTAACGATATAGATCCATATGGAAATTCGGTCGATACGGCATTAGCTCAGGTGGTACATGCTCGACGAAGCTACCAATTCAAAAAAGCCAACGACCAAAGAGTCGCTGACTTTAAGAGAGAAAATCCAAATGAAGATCCTAAAAGCGCAGTTATAGAAGGGTCTTCTGAATATTAGGCGTTAAAAATGACTTTGAGCTCACCAAGTAAGTAAGAAAGAGGGAAAGCAAATGGATAAAAAATTAATTTTAAAAGAGTTTAATCAATTAATCCAAAACCTGTCAGCTGTAGTTTCAGCAGAAGATGACAAAACATATAAGTCATATTCCAAACCGTTAATTGGAGTAATTAATGCAAAAAATGAGTTCTTATTCTGCAATCAAATTAATGACGAATACCAAAAAACAGACGCAAGTCAGAGTAAATAGCTTGTATCTGTTTCATCAAATAATTAGTTGAATAACTCGTTAATCTTATCAACTAATTTGTCATCGAATGTGCTTGTA
>NZ_ML136922.1 GCF_004009905.1 Lactobacillus xujianguonis | reverse complement strand
TTGGCTGCGTAAATTAATATCAAGGAGCTATCATCAGATGGCTTATTTGTGTTACAAAAAAAGGGACTTACCGAATAAAAATATTCGATAAATCCCTTAAAAAGCTTAGACTAATTTCGTCAATGTCTTAACTTAATGACATTGGGAAAATTCCAAGCCTTTTTTGTTTTTTTATTTTTTAAATAGTAATATTTTTAACATAAAGGCCTAGTAGCACTTACTTTTAGAAGGTAAATTAAAAAGATTTATCATTTTTTCATGTGATCGCTTGTTTTTTATTTAAAAGCGGGTATAATGAATCATGGAAATAGCGATTAGACATTAATCATTATTTCCAAAATTCAGTCTCTGCCAGTTCCTTATTACTCAAAAACAATTATCATGGCAGATACATCTATGTCTATGTCTATATCTATATCACTTTCTTGAAAAGCAGTTATGGAGATATTCCATGGCTGTTTTTTCTTGCAGTCGATGACTTGATCAAGTATCGTAATTGACGGAGGTATCTTTGAATGATTAGAAAAGCAAGAAAGACAGATTTTCCTTTTGTTTATCCGATTTTGAAGCAGATTTTTGATGAGATGCAAATGGCAAGTATTGCCGCTTTGCCCGAATCACAGTTCTATGATTTGATGCAATTAGGATTTATTTCAGAAGATTATCGATATTCGTACCGTCGGATTTGGGTCGAAACTAATGATCACGATGAAGTTCAAGGAATTTTAGATATGTATTCATATCATGATCAAAAGGTAATTGATTTTGTTCTACGTCACGAATACGCCAAAGTCGGTTTACCAATTTCGACGATTATCTTTGATGACCAGGAAGCCTGGCCACATGAATGGTATCTTGATGCCCTAGCAGTTCATCCCGATCACTGGGGCGAGGGGATTGCTAGTCAGTTGCTAGATTATGCACCTCAGATTGCCAAACAAAATGGCTATGATCGTCTTAGCTTAAATGTGGATAAAGAAAACCCACGTGCGCAAAGATTATATTGGTACAAGGGCTTTGAAACAACGAAGACGATGACAATTGGTGATCGAATTTATGACCACATGATTAAAAAGATTTAATTTAGATCTGTTGAAAAACTTTTTCCGATTGGTGGAAAAGTTGGCAACCGCAATGGTGAAATATGCCATTGCGTAAAAAGAATAGAAATTAATAAAATAAAGGGAATATCTTCTGGACGCTCGATATTGCATACCAAAATCACGCCAGAATTGCCCATAATAGTTTTGACACTTGCAACATTCTTAAAGCCAGAGCGGAATGTGTAAGTGCCTTTTTTTATACTCCCAGTTACTAAATAGTTGAGCCGAGTAATATAAAGAATGTTGGCTAATGGATTATTGATCTTTTTGACCTCAACTAGGGAGTGTTGAATTACATCCACAGCATATGAAGCAATTAAACCGCTGTTGTCACAAAACAAGCGTCCAATTTCGTGATTGTGTATGTCCGAAAGGTACAGGGTGTGGTTAGGGTTATCTAAATTTCCACGAATAATATATTCAATTTTGCCACTCGGTCCAGTAATGGGAATTTGGCCGTAGGCTTTTTCTTGGTTTAATTCTAGCAAGAACCGCATCATTCTCACCTCTATTTAGTTTTATTTAATTCAATAAACTTTCTTAAAATAAAAGCGACGCCGTTTTCATTATTTGTTTTAGTCACCATTTGAGCAATCTTTTTAATAGCAGGAATGGCATTTCCCATGGCGACACCAATTCCAGCATCTCTAATCATACTTTCGTCATTTAAATTATCGCCGATTGCGGCAGTTTCTTCACGTTTTATGCCTTTTTTCTTCGCATAATCAAGGAGTGCAATTCCTTTTTGGGCTCGTTCAGCATTGATTTCGATATTAGATGAAGAACTGGAAGAAACAACTAGTCCGCCAATTTGATCAATTCTTTTAATTACATCACTGAAAGCCTCGTGACCACGTGCGTCAAAGGCGATGATTTTCATCACTTCAAGTCCAGGCTTGGTTAATAACTCATCAAAATTATCGACTGGTGTCATATTCATAATTGATTTATTACCGGCAGAAATCGCAACCGCTTCTTTAAAAGTCATACCTGGATTAAGATCTACCATTAAATGAGCAACATTTGAAATTCTAGCATTGAGATCTTCAGTATAAACATGATCTTTGGTTAAAATCTCAAAGTAAAAGTGTTGTTCATGTAAAAGATGAATAATTAAGTTGGCTTTATCTTGAGGTAAAGGATGCTTAACAATCAGCCTGCCGGCAGTATCATAAACTAAAGCACCATTTAAATTAATAAACCCTGTATGAATGTTAGCGTCTTTTAATAACTTTTTTGACTCTTTGGGAGCACGACCAGTTGCTACTAAGAATTCAATTCCACTTTCTTGAGCAGCATGGATGGCAGCAACGCTTTCTTTAGAAACTGCCATGTTGCTATTAAATAATGTACCGTCAAGATCACAAGCTACTAATTTAATCATCTCAAAACCTCCATAAGTCTTTATTTCATGATACCATAAAGAGGATTAGAAAAGAGGGTGCACAGATCGATGAAAGAGTTAATTGGCAATGATTGGGATCCCATTCTTGATCCTGTTTTTGCAAGTGAAGAATATCACCAATTACATAATTTTTTGAAAGAAGAATATGCTACTAAGCGAATTTTTCCTGATATGTATCATATTTTTACCGCTTTTAAATTAACGCCTTTTTCCAAGACGAAGGTGGTAATCTTAGGACAAGATCCTTATCATAATCCTGGGCAGGCAAATGGAATGAGTTTTTCAGTGATGCCAGGGACTACCTTACCGCCATCTTTAAGAAACATTTATAAAGAGTTATATGATGATGTAGGTGCTCGCCCTGTTAATCATGGCTATTTGAAAAAATGGGCTGATCAAGGAGTACTTTTGCTTAATGCGGTTTTAACAGTGCCTTATGGGCATGCGAATGGCCATCAAGGTAAAGGTTGGGAACTAGTAACGGATTCCGCCATTAAAGCCTTGAGTCAGCGGGGTAAGGTGGTCTTTATCTTGTGGGGAAGATTTGCGCAGAATAAGATTCCTTTAATCGATGAAAGCAAAAACTTCATAATTAAATCTCCGCATCCAAGTCCATTTTCCGCTGATCGTGGATTTTTTGGGTCGCGGCCATTTTCTCGTTGTAATACAGCTCTAAAAAATTTTGGTGAAACGCCAATTGATTGGCAGTTACCAGAAACAGTTACAAAAGAAGATTTAGCATAAGAGGTAGATAAAGAATGAGTGTGTTTGATTTATTTAAGAAGCAAGTTCAAGCTTCAGATGAGAAGAAACGGATCGTCTTTCCAGAAAGTGATGATTTGCGCGTTTTAACTGCTGTTGCTAACTTAAAGCAAGATAGTATTATTGAACCAATTTTAATTGGGGAAAAGAAACAGATTGATCAAGTGGCCCAAGAACATCATTTAGATTTGGCTGGTATCAAAGTTTATGATCAAAATAATTATCCTGAATTGGATCAAATGGTAGCTGCGTTTATTAAAGCTCGTAGAAAAGATACTAGTGCAGCCGAAGCCAAGGCTAAATTAGCTAAAGGCAATTATTTTGGTACTATGCTGGTTAAGATGGGATTAGCTGATGGTATGGTTTCAGGAGCTGCGCATTCAACAGCCAATACCGTTTTACCTGCTTTACAATTAATTCACGCTGCAGAAGGGATGCATCGAGTTTCAGGTGCCTTTGTGATGGAAAAGGGCGATCAAAGATATATTTTTGCTGATTGTGCGATTAATATTGAACCTGATGAAGAAACTTTAGCTGAAATTGGTTATCAATCTGCCCAAACTGCTAAAATGGCTGAGATTGATCCTAAAGTGGCCTTTTTAAGCTTTTCTACCAAAGGCTCTGCTGAAGGTGCGATGGTCGACAAGGTTCACGATGCTGCTGCAATGTTCCAAAAGAATCATCCAGAAATTCCAGCAGATGGTGAATTACAATTTGATGCAGCTTTTGTACCAGCTGTTGGTGAGAAGAAGGCACCAGGTTCCAAAGTGGCAGGACATGCTAATGTATTTGTTTTCCCTGAATTACAATCAGGCAATATTGCATATAAAATGGTGCAACGCTTAGGTGGTTTTACTGCTGTTGGACCAATCTTGCAAGGTCTGGCTGCCCCAGTTAATGATTTGTCAAGAGGCTGCAGTGAACAAGATATTTATGATCTTGCAATTGTTACTGCTGCTCAAGCTATAGCAAAGGATAAGAAGTAATGGCAAAACTAGAAATTAATTCTGCAGCTGAAATGCAAAAATTAGGTGCAGCCTTAGCTAAAACGGCTGAACCACATGATTTGCTCCTTTTAACGGGTGATTTAGGTGCTGGTAAAACCACTATGACTCAAGGCCTAGGACGAGCTCTGGGAATTAGACGGCCTGTTAAAAGTCCAACTTTTACAATTGTGAGAGAGTATCGTGAAGGTAAATTACCACTCTTTCATATGGACTTTTACCGTTTAGAAAATGATGATTTATCTTCAATTGATTTGAATGGCTATCTAGCTGAACCAGGTTTAGTCGTTATTGAGTGGCCCCAGTTAGTAATGACAGATTTACCGGATGCATATTTAAAGTTAAAAATTAGCCGGATCGATGATAGTTGGAATTCAACTAAGCGTGAAGTAGAACTAATTGCGCAAGGTAGTAGAAATGAACAATGGGTGCAAGCTGCACTAACAGAAATGAATAAGTAAAACATACTAACCTAGTGTTGGATCATGAATCGACGGATTCATGATCTGACACTTTTTTCTACGTAAAGTCAAGCATCATCGTATGTTTTGCTTTATTATTTTGTATAATTTAACGACTTAATTAAAATTGTGTCGATTTATTTTTAAACGAAAGTATGACAAATAAGCCTGCAAATCTATAATTTTTGTAAGCTTAGTTTTATAAT
>NZ_ML136921.1 GCF_004009905.1 Lactobacillus xujianguonis | reverse complement strand
TAGTACTTTGAAAACTGAACAAAGTTTCGCTAAAAGTGTGCGGGTGTAAAAACCCAAACAAAGAAGCGAAGTCAATTCGCAAGCAATAAATCTTGAGACAAAGATCTTAAGAAATCGAAATGAAGTCATTTCAAACAATTATTTAAAAAATGAGAGTTTGATCCTGGCTCAGGACGAACGCTGGCGGCGTGCCTAATACATGCAAGTCGAGCGAGCAGAACTAACAGATTTACTTCGGTAATGACGTTTCGGACGCGAGCGGCGGATGGGTGAGTAACACGTGGGTAACCTGCCCTTAAGTCTGGGATACCACTTGGAAACAGGTGCTAATACCGGATAACAACTAGTGCTGCATGGCACTAGCTTAAAAGGCGGCGTAAGCTGTCGCTAAAGGATGGACCCGCGGTGCATTAGCTAGTTGGTAAGGTAACGGCTTACCAAGGCGACGATGCATAGCCGAGTTGAGAGACTGATCGGCCACATTGGGACTGAGACACGGCCCAAACTCCTACGGGAGGCAGCAGTAGGGAATCTTCCACAATGGGCGAAAGCCTGATGGAGCAACGCCGCGTGAGTGAAGAAGGTTTTCGGATCGTAAAGCTCTGTTGTTGGTGAAGAAGGATAGAGGTAGTAACTGGCCTTTATTTGACGGTAATCAACCAGAAAGTCACGGCTAACTACGTGCCAGCAGCCGCGGTAATACGTAGGTGGCAAGCGTTGTCCGGATTTATTGGGCGTAAAGCGAGCGCAGGCGGAGAAATAAGTCTGATGTGAAAGCCCTCGGCTTAACCGAGGAAGTGCATCAGAAACTGTTTTTCTTGAGTGCAGAAGAGGAGAGTGGAACTCCATGTGTAGCGGTGGAATGCGTAGATATATGGAAGAACACCAGTGGCGAAGGCGGCTCTCT
The DNA here is from genome assembly GCF_004009905.1 of Lactobacillus xujianguonis. Lineage (GTDB taxonomy): Bacteria > Bacillota > Bacilli > Lactobacillales > Lactobacillaceae > Lactobacillus > Lactobacillus xujianguonis. The sequence continues at coordinate 4,096 of NZ_ML136921.1, read as the reverse complement.
GGTCTGTAACTGACGCTGAGGCTCGAAAGCATGGGTAGCGAACAGGATTAGATACCCTGGTAGTCCATGCCGTAAACGATGAGTGCTAAGTGTTGGGAGGTTTCCGCCTCTCAGTGCTGCAGCTAACGCATTAAGCACTCCGCCTGGGGAGTACGACCGCAAGGTTGAAACTCAAAGGAATTGACGGGGGCCCGCACAAGCGGTGGAGCATGTGGTTTAATTCGAAGCAACGCGAAGAACCTTACCAGGTCTTGACATCTGGTGCAAACCTAAGAGATTAGGCGTTCCCTTCGGGGACACCAAGACAGGTGGTGCATGGCTGTCGTCAGCTCGTGTCGTGAGATGTTGGGTTAAGTCCCGCAACGAGCGCAACCCTTGTTATTAGTTGCCAGCATTAAGTTGGGCACTCTAATGAGACTGCCGGTGACAAACCGGAGGAAGGTGGGGACGACGTCAAGTCATCATGCCCCTTATGACCTGGGCTACACACGTGCTACAATGGGCAGTACAACGAGGAGCGAACCTGTGAAGGCAAGCGAATCTCTGAAAGCTGTTCTCAGTTCGGACTGTAGGCTGCAACTCGCCTACACGAAGCTGGAATCGCTAGTAATCGCGGATCAGCACGCCGCGGTGAATACGTTCCCGGGCCTTGTACACACCGCCCGTCACACCATGGAAGTCTGCAATGCCCAAAGCCGGTGGCCTAACCTTCGGGAAGGAGCCGTCTAAGGCAGGGCAGATGACTGGGGTGAAGTCGTAACAAGGTAGCCGTAGGAGAACCTGCGGCTGGATCACCTCCTTTCTAAGGAAGCAGAGGTGGCGGAGAGTAGAGATACTAAGAGAAGCCACTAAAGCAAGCGGAAGCACACTGAGAAACTTTGTTTAGTTTTGAGGGCATTAGCTCTCAAGGAGATAGTACATTGAAAACTGAATATAATCCAAGCAAAAACCGAGACAATCATTGAACAGATTGTAGAGCGACCGAGAAGAGAGATTCTTGAGTAAGGTCAAGTAGAAAAGGGCGCACGGTGAATGCCTAGGCACTAGCAGCCGAAGAAGGACGTGACGAACTACGAAAAGCTTCGGGGAGCGGTAAGTACGCAGTGATCCGGAGATATCCGAATGGGGGAACCCGGTGCAGGAGATGCATCATTAAATACTGTTAAGGTATTTAAAGGAAGACGCAGTGAACTGAAACATCTAAGTAGCTGCAGGAAGAGAAAGAAAAATCGATTTCCTTAGTAGCGGCGAGCGAAGAGGAAAGAGCCTAAACCAGATGATTTATCATTTGGGGTTGTAGGACTGCAATAAGGTATTGCGAAAGATAGTTGAAATGTCTGGGAAGACATGCCAGAGAGGGTGAGAGCCCCGTAAGCGAAATCGGAAGCAAGCCGAGCAGGATCCTGAGTAGGGCGGGACACGAGGAATCCCGTTTGAATCCGCGAGGACCATCTCGCAAGGCTAAATACTAGCTAGTGACCGATAGTGAACCAGTACCGTGAGGGAAAGGTGAAAAGAACCCCGGAAGGGGAGTGAAAGAGAACCTGAAACCGTGTGCCTACAAGTAGTCAGAGCACATTAAAGTGTAATGGCGTGCCTTTTGTAGAATGAACCGGCGAGTTACGTTAAATAGCGAGGTTAAGTGAGAAAAGACGGAGCCGCAGCGAAAGCGAGTCTGAATAGGGCGAAAAGTTATTTGATGTAGACCCGAAACCAAGTGACCTACCCATGACCAGGTTGAAGGTGCGGTAAAACGCACTGGAGGACCGAACCCACGTAAGTTAAAAATTGCGGGGATGAGTTGTGGGTAGCGGTGAAATTCCAAACGAACTTGGAGATAGCTGGTTCTCTCCGAAATAGCTTTAGGGCTAGCCTCGTGGGAGAGGATAATGGAGGTAGAGCTCTGTTTGGACAAGGGGCCCGTCAGGGGTTACTAAGTCCAGATAAACTGCGAATTCCAGATATCCATACACGGGAGTCAGACTGCGAGTGATAAGATCCGTAGTCGAAAGGGAAACAGCCCAGATCACCAGTTAAGGTCCCCAAATCTATGCTAAGTGGAAAAGGATGTGGAGTTGCGTAGACAACTAGGACGTTGGCTCAGAAGCAGCCATCATTCAAAGAGTGCGTAATAGCTCACTAGTCGAGTGGCGCTGCGCCGAAAATTTACCGGGGCTAAGCATAGTACCGAAACTGTGGATGCATCGAAAGATGCGTGGTAGGAGAGCGTTCTAGGTGCGGCGAAGGCTAATCGAGAGGATAGTTGGAGCGCTTAGAAGTGAGAATGCCGGTATGAGTAGCGAAAGATAGGTGAGAATCCTATCCGCCGGAAGACTAAGGTTTCCTGGGGCAGGCTCGTCCGCCCAGGGTAAGTCGGGACCTAAGGCAAGGCCGAGAGGCGTAGTCGATGGATAACAGGTAGAAATTCCTGTACTGCGTTCAATCGTTATGAGCGAAGGAGGGACGCAGGAGGCGAAGGACGCATGGCGCTGGAAGCCATGTGCAAGCGATAAGTGTGGAAGTGAGTCAAATGCTTGCTTTCGAAAAGCACAAGTCGTGAAGCGGAGCGAAGTTAAAGTAGCGAAGGTCTGGTAGTCACACTGCCAAGAAAAGCTTCTAGCCAGAGAGAACGTACCCGTACCGCAAACCGACACAGGTAGTCAAGTGGAGAACACTAAGGTGAGCGAGAGAACTCTCGTTAAGGAACTCGGCAAAATGACCCCGTAACTTCGGGAGAAGGGGTGCTGATCGCAAGATCAGCCGCAGTGAATAGGCCCAAACAACTGTTTATCAAAAACACAGGTCTCTGCAAAGTCGTAAGACGACGTATAGGGGCTGACACCTGCCCGGTGCTGGAAGGTTAAGAGGAGGACTTAGCTTAGGCGAAGGTCTGAATTGAAGCCCCAGTAAACGGCGGCCGTAACTATAACGGTCCTAAGGTAGCGAAATTCCTTGTCGGGTAAGTTCCGACCTGCACGAAAGGTGTAATGATTTGGGCACTGTCTCAACGAGAGACTCGGTGAAATTATAATACCCGTGAAGATGCGGGTTACCCGCGACAGGACGGAAAGACCCCATGGAGCTTCACTGTAGCTTGATATTGAGTATCTGTTAAACATGTACAGGATAGGTAGGAGCCTGAGAAGATAGGACGCTAGTTTTATCGGAGGCAATGTTGGGATACTACCCTTGTTTGATGGATGCTCTAACCGCGGTGCCTAAGCGGCATCAGGGACAGTGTCAGGTAGGCAGTTTGACTGGGGCGGTCGCCTCCTAAAGTGTAACGGAGGCGCCCAAAGGTTCCCTCAGAATGGTTGGAAATCATTCGCAGAGTGTAAAGGTATAAGGGAGCTTGACTGCGAGAGAGACAACTCGAGCAGGGACGAAAGTCGGGCTTAGTGATCTGGTGGTACCGCATGGAAGGGCCATCACTCAACGGATAAAAGCTACCCTGGGGATAACAGGCTTATCTCCCCCAAGAGTTCACATCGACGGGGAGGTTTGGCACCTCGATGTCGGCTCGTCGCATCCTGGGGCTGAAGTCGGTCCCAAGGGTTGGGCTGTTCGCCCATTAAAGCGGCACGCGAGCTGGGTTCAGAACGTCGTGAGACAGTTCGGTCCCTATCCGTCGTGGGCGTAGGAAATTTGAGAGGAGCTGTCCTTAGTACGAGAGGACCGGGATGGACGCACCGCTGGTGTACCAGTTGTCTTGCCAAAGGCATCGCTGGGTAGCTATGTGCGGAAGGGATAAGCGCTGAAAGCATCTAAGTGCGAAGCCCCCCTCAAGATGAGATTTCCAATGCGCAAGCAGTAAGACACCTCAAAGACGATGAGGTAGATAGGCTGGGAGTGGAAGTTCTGTGAAGAATGGAGCGGACCAGTACTAATCAGTCGAGCACTTGACCAAAGCGAAACGATCTGAGGTTTTTGCGAGAGGGATTATATTTAGTTTTGAGCGTAGTAGCTCAAGAAAAGAGTGCGGTGGCGATAGCAAGAAGGATACACCCGTTCCCATGCCGAACACGGAAGTTAAGCTTCTTAACGCCGAGAGTAGTTGGTGGGAGACTGCCTGCGAGGGTAGGTAGCTGCCGTGCTC
>NZ_ML136920.1 GCF_004009905.1 Lactobacillus xujianguonis | reverse complement strand
AAGCACGAAGCTTAGCTAAGTTCAATTGGTTACCATCCTTGTCGTAAATTGCGGCAATGTGGTTAACAGTCTTAGTTACAGCTGATTCAGTTGGAGTTGAAACCTTACCGTTAGGAACATTTACAGTAATTGGTAAAGTAGCTGAAGCATCGTTGTTAGTAGCATTTGCTTTCAAATTGAAAGTAAATGACTTAGGAGCAACGAACCAACCTTGTGCATCTACTGAGATACCTTGCTTCTTCAATTGGTCTGCAAGTTCAGCAGCAGTAGTGTAGTTAGTGGTGCTTGATTGTGCATGGATGTGACCTGCAGCATACTTAGCTTCAGCAGCAGATAAAACTTGAGCAACGTTCATCTTACCAGCATCTGAACCAGCAGTTAAAGTAAGGTCGCCTGAAGTTACAGTAGCACCGGTAATCTTTGAATACCAGTTAACAATAGCTGGGTTAGCAAAGTCCTTAGCGTATACGCCTAAAACAACGTAAGGAATTTCAGCAACACCATTGGCATTAGTCTTAGTCTTGAAAGTTAAGTCAGAAACGCTGTTACCAAAGTGGTTGCCATTTTCATTTGGCAATACTAAAGTAATGTCCTTGTTAGCATTAGCGTCACCAAAGTTCAAAGTTACCTTATTCAATTGAACTTTGAAAAGACTACCAGCAGAACTATTTGCAACGTCTTCTACTTTGTTGATGTTCTTACGAGCACCATTTTCGTTGTACCACATTTCAACTGATGATACTCCTGGTGTAAGAGTAGAAGTAGCAGTAGTACCATCTACAGTTGCAGTAAATGATGCACTCAAAGCAGACTTAATGTTGGTACCAGGTACTGCAGTATTTAAGCTAACATTTGGAGTAATGTTAACTTTAGCATTTTCACTTAATGCAGGAACAGTACCTACTTGAGTAGCAGAGGTAACAGCAGCAGCATTAACAGAGCTAACAGCAGAAGCAGCGACAGGAGCGACAGCTAATAAAGCAGCAGCAGCAGCGCTAACGATTTTCAAATTTTTCTTCATGTGGTCTAATCCTCCTTGAAAAAACAAAAAATAGTAATAGGAGGGAGGCTTCAGCATGGCAGAGGCCTATAATGTACAAAATACTTCGAGCAGGAACCATAAGTTTATAAGGCTTATGAGGTAGTAGTCTTGCTGAAGGATCAGCATGCGTACAGGGTGCTAGCCTGAAGCATATGTCCTATTACTTACCACGATTCATATTGTACTAACCTCTAGAGTAAAAGGCAAGCCTAAAAGCCCATTATTTTTGCTTTGTAATATTTATTCTACAGATTAAAAAGCCCTCCACGTTACGGCTCGTAAGTCTCGCAAGCCTTGATATAAAAAGAAAGGCAGGTGAAAACCTGCCCCATCTTTTTTAATAATAAGTCCGTTTTTTTACAAGCGAGTAACAAAAGTCCGCTAATTTTGTAACATTTAATGCTTATCGTTACCCTTGCTTAACCGCCAAATTTGCCTAATTAGACGCGTTAAGTCTAGTAGTAACTCTAAACTATGCTTGTTCACCTGCAGCAGTCTTAGCATCATCAAAGATGCCAGTAACAGTTCGTTCAACATATGCAGCAGATTGAGGTTCGTGATAGATGTCGACCCCTTCCTTATCAAAGGCGTGACTATCCGCGATTTGCTTCATTAAGCCACGCACCGTATCTGGTGTAAGGTTGTCAGCTGACTTAGATAGAGTCAAGTTGACCTTCTTGTTGTCACTGTTAAGGTAAGTTAATCGTAAAGTTTTAGTAGTTTCTGCCATTTTTTCTTTCTCCTATCGTAATTTTCACTCGTGTACGCATTTTCTACATACATCCCCGGCATTTTCGGTAAAATAGTACGCTATCTTAACCTTTAGCGACCGGTGTCTTGGTAATCTTGAAGACATCCCCCAAGTCATCGCCTTGCAATTGACTAATTGCTTCACCCACTTGGATCAATGCCTTGTCTTCCACACCTTCCTTCACATTCTTGAAGATGCGACTCTTCTTGCCGTTAGCATAGACCTCGTTTGCAAAAGTAAACTGAATAGATTCTTGAACTTGATTCATTATGAATACCTTCCTTATATTTAATTGATGCGAATATAGATAAGCTTGTAAGTAGTTGTGCGCGCCTCAACTGCTTACACTATTAATAACGAACTGGCTCCATGAATCGGGCCAACTTTTTTCAAAGAATTATTCTTTTCCTTACATATTAATGTAGAAATGATTTTGCCCTTTGAAATCACCCCAAAAGCGCGTATAATTTTGGTGTTATGCACTAACAGTTGCCTTTATGGCCCAAACTCGGTAGAATTATAATTGATTTTCCGATTTTTTAAAGAAAAAGGAGTGTCCAAATTGACTGAAGAAGAAAAGAACACCAATCAAAAGGCCGAAGACCAAGCCAAGGATGAAGACGAAAATTCAGACTTGGAAGTTGTAATGCCAGAAGCTAACCGCGTTACGATGCCAGCAGAAGAATACAAAGATCAACCTGATTATTTGAAGACTTTTGCTAACTTTTACATTGCCAAGTTCGGCGAAGACGATTTGGAAATTATCAACTTATACGATGAGAACCACAACATGGTTGACATTAACAAGTACTTGCTTAACAACATTCACTTCCCACGCAAGGTCTTGATTAAGCATGTTCTTCAATACCATGACTACAACTTCAAGAACTTACTTAATGAAATCAGTAAGGATGAAGATATCGATCCAGAAAACATGAAGACTTATGAAGACTGGGACGCTTGGTACGAAAAGCGCCGCGGCAAGATTGCTGGTTCTTTATCATAATCACATGCAAAAAGACGATCCGTTTTGGATCGCCTTTTTTGTGTTGGGTAGTTTCAAAAAGGAGTGATAAATAATGAGTAAATCAACCATTTTAGAATCACTAAAAGTTTGTCGTGACTATGTAAATGGTGATGAAAGTCATGTCGAGGTTGTGGATGTTCCATTACCTGTGAAAATTGAATTTAACGCAGCCACGATTAAATCATTAAGACATCAAATTGGCACACCTCAATCTGGTTTAGCGAATTTAGTCGGTGTTTCTAAGAGAACAGTAGAAGCATGGGAAAGCGATCGTAGCGAACCAAATAAATCAGCCAGAAAATTATTAGCTTTGCTAATGCAAGATAATTCCCTAGCCGATAAATTATAATATATTTAATTATCAATAAGCGGTCTTAAGACTAACAATATCTCAACTCAATGACATTGTTAGTTTTGGATCGTTTTTTGTTTTGTGTTAGTTTTCGTCAGTTATCTTGATATGGCGCAGCATTTTATCTACTTGCGCATCGCTTAATGGCTTGCGGCGTTCTTCTAAGCGCAAATCATCCGTAAAGCTCACGCCGTCTTGGGTTTTGAATTTCTTATCAAAGTCATAGAAGTCAAACGACATTGCTTTCTTGAGATTGTGGTTAATTGAAACATCAATGCTGTATTGCGTGTTCCATTCCACATTAAGTGATTCGAGTTTTCCGATTTCAAAGCTCTTCACCGGTTCACCAAAAGTGTAATTCTTCAGCAAAAAGCGCAGCAGATTCTGTCTCAACTTACGCTCTTGCCGTCTTTTTTGTGCTTTTGCCCGCTGCTGCTTTTCGATCCGCACTCTTTCCGATTTTCTTCTAAGAGCAACAATTGATCCGCCCATTAGCGTAACTGCAAGAATGCCCACGATAATCTGTTGTTTTTTCATTTTTCTAGCCTAAATGATACTCGTCGAAGATGGCTGCCAGCTCTTCTGGAGTGAGATTGGGATAATACTCCTTTAATCCCTTTTTTATTACTTCATCCGAAAGCCCATTTTCCTGAGAAACTTCAATTAATTTTTTAGCATTGTCAATTCTGAGCTCATGTTGGACTTCACTTAGCCCCTCACGTCGTCCCTCTTCTCGAGCCTTATCTAGAGACTTTCTAAAATAGTAATCCAAGTCCATCATTCTCAATCCTCCATTCTGTCCTTAAACTAAAGGCGATCTATTTCGGACCGCCTTTTTTCTAATTCAACTGATATTCGTTAAAGATATCTTTTAGCTCTTCTGGAGAAAGGTCGGAATACTTACGCGTTAGCTCTCTTTTGATTACTTTTGGGGAAGCATTTATACTTTGAAAAGATTCCACCAAATCCTTAGCGCTTTCAATTCTTGTCTCATGCTTTGCTTCTTTGAAGTACATTGTTAAGTCCATTTCTGCATCTCCCATTCTGTCCTTAAACTAAAGGCGATCCATTTCGGACCGCCTTTTTTTCTAATTCAACTGATATTCGTTAACGATATCTTTTAACTCTTCTGGGGAAAGGTCGGGATACTTACGCGTTAGCTCTCTTTTGATCACTTCATCTGGAATTTCATTTTTTCTTGAAAACTCAACCATCTTCTTTGCATAAGCAAATTCTGCTTTATGCCAGCCTTCGTCTCGGCTCTTGTCCATACTCTTCTTGAAGTACATTGTTAAGTCCATTTCAGTATTCCTCCATTCCGTACTAGCCGTATACTCATGCATTTCCTTTACAATCTTAGCAATAAACGGATCAGACTCTTCAGCCGCCCCAGATTCTTTTCATCCTTCACCTGCATCTCAACATCGTATTGTGTGCCCTCTTCGTCCACTGCCCAGATATCAAATCTCACCTTCCTTCCTTTCTTTCAACAATTGATTAATTGGTTTCTGCGGAGTAACCCTGATCCGTTCGAACCTTTTCTCAGGGAAGATCAGCTTCAGCAGCTGCCGACAATTCTCCCTCTTTTCCATCACGTGACCAAAGATCAAGTCTCGCTTGATATCCTCTAGCTCACTCATCAACGCACTTCCTTTACTTGAATTTGGGAAGATTCTCTTCCCTAATATTAATTACGCAAAAAGAGAAGATTTCTTTTTTATTTTTCATATTTTTTGCAAGAAAAAAAGCCACGTATTGCTACGTGACTTCTTCTAAGCTGCACGATGAACAGCCAATTCATCTGCACATTTGAGTTTCTTAATCGTCTTCGCAATTATTATACTAAAAATAATTGCAACTAACTCATTTATCTTCTAATCAAGATGGCACTCGTTGAAGATATCTTCTAATTCTTCTTGGGAGAGTCTTGAATACTCAGCCTTTACTTCTTTTTTGATTACTTGACTGAAAGTTGAAAGCACTAAAACGGGCCAGATTCCTTATGGGATCCGGCTTTGTTATGCCTAATTTAGTTTTTAGGCGGGCTCTTCTAACGCATTTTGAATACATTTGGGCAACATAGAAATAAAG
>NZ_ML136919.1 GCF_004009905.1 Lactobacillus xujianguonis | reverse complement strand
CAAAAAGGTGAGCAGATAGTTCTATAGCTGCTCACCTTTATTTTTATTGTAAAAGAAAAAGAACCGAATCCAAATAATTCGGTTCTAAAAGCGTCAAATTTGTCAATGTCTTAACTTAATGACATTGCAATTACTATGTTGTCTTTTTTTTTTTTTAATATAATAAAGGTGTTAACGGAATGAGTACATTTGTATATTTCAAGTTTCAAAGAAGGGTGAATAAATTTGGTTTCAAAAAATAATATTAAACTTAAAAATGAAAAAGCTGCTGAAAGAGAACAGCACTTTGGATTTCGTAAATTAACAACCGGTGCGATTGCATCCGTTTTGTTGGGAACTGCTTTGTATATGGGAACAACTGGTGTCAGTGTTAAAGCTGATACAACTGTTTCCGATGATGGTAATACTGAAACCATTAATCAAAAGCAAGCAGGTAGTGGCAATGATAGTAATATTACATCTGTTGCTAAGTCAAATGATAAAATTGTGACTCAAGATGCTCAAAATCAAGCAAGAACCGATGCAACTGAGAGCAGCTCTCAAGAGAGTGCTGCTACTACCGCAGATAATAAAGATGCAGCACAAGCTACTCAAGACGCGACTAGTATAAAAGTAACTGCAGCTAATGATCAAAAGGCTACAGATTCAAAAAAGAGTGATGAAGTTGAGCTAACAAAAGATCTTCCAAAAGAAAAGATTAATCCAAATATAAATGAAAAAGCTAAGGAATTATTGGACTCAAAAATTAGTTTAACTGCAACTAATAATTCCGCCTCAGACTCCGTCACCATTGGTGATAATGCTAGATTGTCAATCAGTCGTAATACAATTGGTGCAACGGACGATACTTCACCGTTTTATGTAGATTTTTATATTTCTAATCCGAATAAGGGCGATCAATATCAAATTGAGATTCCTAAGGGAAGTAGTTATTCCATTAAGACAGATGGTCAAAACATTCAAGTAGGTGGCACAACTACAATTTCAGATAAGGATAATAGTCGCATTGTTGTCGATGACTTTACTGACGATAATGCTGGTACAATTCATCAAAGATTTACGTTAGATTCAGATGGAAATTTTGCCTTTACTGTTCCTGTTCCTATGTTAGATATTGGTAATGTTTTAAAGAAAATCACCATTACTAAGAAAGATAAAAATGGTAGTTCTGAGTCAAAAGAATTAGGATTTACGCAAATTATTAAGCCAGAAATGAGCCCTGAGTTTAAACGGTTATATCCAAAAGCGGATCCTTCAATTCGCGTTTTACCAAATACCGACTATACATATGAACTCAAACTTAATGAAACAACCGGTACGCAAAAGCAAGGTAGTGAAGATCCCCTAGTTATTGCTGGAATAAATACTAATACAGTCATTACCATTCCTGTGCCTGATAGTTTTGTTTTGAATCGAGATAAAACTAATAATATTAATAACTTTGGTGATCAGACCACTATTACCCAAGTTGGCGGACGTGGAAGCAACATCATCATTCACGTTCCTAAAGGCAGTGGTAATAGACGATTCGCTGCTCGGGGCTACATGATTGTAGGGCACTATGAAACTGATCAACCAGTAAATGACACCGTCATTCAGGCCAATACACCAATTCATATTGATCAAACAATTACTAAGGGAGATGGACAAACTTATCATCTTATTAAAGACCTGCAGCCTTGGACTGAAACATTATTAGGTAGTAAGTCTGATGATAAGTCATCTATAGTGATTTATTCTGGAGTTTATAATAATGACACACATAGCATTTCGCAAGATGTTGATCCTAGTCGACCAATTAATACGTTTGGTTTTGCAAATAATACTAATCAAGATATTACTAATGCACAGATTACACTCACTTTCCCTGATGGCCTAAATATTAATCGAATAGCTACTCCAGGTGATCCGGTCGAATTACCGGGTACTACTAGCTATGCTTACCAAGTAACTTATACTGATGGCTCGACCAGTTCTGGTAACGTTCAAGCTGGTCAAAGTATTAATGCGGCAGGTAATCGCGGTATTGCCAAAATTGTTATTACGCCGAATGTTATTTCTGCTGGTATTAGCTTTAATCGCGGGATCGATAATAAGTATAGGATTAGAGCCTACGGTACAGTTAACCCAACATTAGCCAATGGTCAGGCAATTGAAAATGGGCATGAGTTTAATTCCACAATTGGTTTCCAGTACAACAAATTAAATAATGACAAGATAATCACTGTAGGACCATTAAACGCTGTACAAAAATACGTAGCATCTATTGCGGGAGCATATGTTTTTAAAACACAATATAATTACTCTCCTGATGCTAAAAATGCAGGTACTCTTACTCCATATTTAGATGACGATTCGGTTTCAAGTAATTTGCCTGAACCAATTTTTTATTATGTATTGCCTGAAGGTACAGTTTATAATAATGTCTTTAGCAGTCATGGTTCACAATACGTAAAACCACGGCCCAAGATCACTAATTTTGAAGTTGATGGCCAAGAAGTGGTAAAAGTGGATTATACTGGCACTGGTTACAAGCTTGTATCAAGTAATGACAATACAATTCATGTAGACAATTTGCCTTTAGCTGAAATCGGATCACATAAATGGGCTATTTACATGTACAGTCCTCATGTGAAGATGACTAATGGCTTGGCTAAAGATTACTCAGGCTGGAAGAGTGCGCAAACTGAAGGTAAAACTGATGATGTTTATTTCGTAGGCGATGGTACTTGGAATATTAGTATTGCTGATCAAGTCCAAATTGCTTCCGGGATTAAGGGACCAGATGATGCTTTTTCACTTCCCAATACTACAGCCAATGATAAGCATCCAGGTCAAATTGAATATGATTTTAAAATTAATAATACACTGCACAAGCTCAATGACGGAGTAACCATTGTCAATATCAATGATGGGGACACCAATAATTTTGATTTTGAAATGACAGAGCCTGTGGCTGTTCCAAATGGCTATGAAGTTTTATATTCAACACAGCCACTAGTAGATAATAATAAATCGACAGGTCATCTTCCAAGTTTAAGTAATTATGTTTCCTGGGATCAGATCGCAGATAAATCAAAAATCAAATCAGTTGCCGTTAAATTCGCTTCTTTGGACAAAAATACCAGCACGCCTATTTTTAAGATTAAAGGAACTGATAGAACCTTTAAGGATGATGCGGAAAAATCAGTGTCATTTAGTCCAACTTTATATACCTCTAACTTGAACCCAACTGGTGGTAAAACATCAAGCATTAAAATCGAAGGTAAATCAACTGTTAAAGTTGAATTAGTTGATCCAGATGGTAATGTCATTGATGATGTTGATTTATCAAATTTAGATCATACGTACAAAGACAATATTGATCAGCTTAATGAGCAGGATTTTGATCTTAGTGATAGTAATAAAGAGGTGATTAAAAATTATCTTACTCAGTTAGACAGTCAAGATAAAGATCATCATTATTATCAATTGCAACCACCAATTATAGTTACAAAGAACGGTAGTATTTCCCGACCTAACTTTGGTGATACAGTAAAATCGGAGTTTGATAATAATGTAGTAGTTCAATATCGGGTTCAAAGGAAGGATATGGCCTCCGCTATAGTCACATATTTCGATCAGGATACTGGTGGTGTTTTAGAAGTTACAGACCAGATTTACGGGATTCCAGGTGATGCAATTAATTACAGTACAGCAGCTACAATCAAAAAATATACTGACAAAGGATATGTTTTTGTAAGTAACGATTTTGATCAAAATGGTGTTCCAGGTAAATTTAATAAAGTGATAGATGATCACACAACAACAATACCAATTGCGAGTTTTAGTGTATATCTTCGCCATGGGGTTCAAAAAGTAACAGCGGAAACAAAGAGAAGTGAACTACCGGCAAATGCTACTATTGATCCAAGTACGTTAAGAAAAACAATAACGGAAAAAGTTACGTATGAAAATGACGATCTGAGCCCATTTACTGGTGAGCAGCCAAGCAATGCTGAGCAAAGCATTACGTTTAACGGAACAGTATACGTGGATCTTACAAATGGGCAGCTTGTCCATGTTAAGGAAGTAGACGACCATCAGGAAATTGATCATAGTGTGACCGCAGCAGTTGTGCCAGAATGGAAAACAGCAGGTGATAAGACAGCATTTGCCGCAGTAACTTCACCAATAGAAGAAGGATATCACGTAAGTAATGTATCAGCGCATGCCGATGCCACAGGAAGCAATGTAGGAGAGATTTCAGTAAATCCCGCAGAAATAGAAGGAAATCAAGAAATCAAGATAACGGTAACCTATACAGCCAATGAGCAAGAAGCGACAATTAAATATATCGATAATGAAGATCACAAGATCATTGCCACAGACACAGCAAGAGGTAAGTATAAGAGCGAGATCAATTTTGAAACAGATCCCCAAGTAAAAATTAAGGACTTTGAAGACAAGGGCTATAAATTAGTCAATAATGGTTGGGGTGAAAGTAACCATAAGTACAAGAGTGACAACACACAAAATAACTTTGAGATCTACTTCGCCCATGATGCAGTGACGATTGATCCAAAGCACCCTCAAGATTCAGATAAACCAATTAATTCAAATGATCCAGATAGTCCCAAGTACACTAAGGATCAAACAAACGTGTCAGCCACCCACACGCGGACGGTAAATTACACGGGAATTGATCCACAGGATGGGGTCAACCCAGCTTCTAAGACCAACGAGAGTACTTGGACTCGGTCAGTGACGGTTGACAAGGTAACTGGTGAAACGAAGGCAACGACGCCTTGGACAACAAAGGATCATTACGATGATGTGCCAACAAACGTGGTTCCAGGTTACTACGCTGATCAGGCAAAGGTTGACAGGGTTCCAACAAATAAAATGAAACCTGAGGATCAAACTGTAACAGTTACCTACAAGAAGCTCGGTAACATTGTGCCAGTTGATTCAGATGGCAACCAAATTCCAGGAAATCATAATGTGCCATACGAAAATGATCCAACTGATCCAACGAAGGGTGGCGAAACGCCAGTTCCAACAATTCCTGGTTACCACGTTGAAGATCCAAATAATCCAAGTGTCCACACGACGGATGGTCACACGACGGTAACGCCAAGTGATCCTGGTAAGGATACTAAGGTTGTATACCAAAAGGATAAGGCAATTGCGCGAGTCAACTTCATTGATAATGATACGGATCCAAACAAACCGTTTGCCAAGGTTGACTTGAACGGCAACGCTACAGATGCAATCGACTTCAAGAAAGCCAATAAACAGTTAACCAACTACGAAAACGATGGCTATGAAGTAGTAAGTAATGATATTCCAAGTGGAGTAACTAATTACGATACTACAGCAGATACGACGGACCGGCCAAGTCAAGACTTTACAATCCACTTGAAACATGGCATTACGACAGTAGATGGCGATGATCCAAATCTTCCAACTAAGGGTACTCTAATTAATCCGAATGGAAATCCAAACGGACCAAAGTATACTGAAGATCAAACAAACGTGTCAGCCACCCACACGCGGACGGTAAATTACACGGGTGTTGCTCCAAAGGATGGGGTCAACCCAGCTTCTAAGACCAACGAGAGTACTTGGACTCGGTCAGTGACGGTTGACAAGGTAACTGGTGAAACGAAGGCAACGACGCCTTGGACAACAAAGGATCATTACGATGATGTGCCAACAAACGTGGTTCCAGGTTACTACGCTGATCAGGCAAAGGTTGACAGGGTTCCAACAAATAAAATGAAACCTGAGGATCAAACTGTAACAGTTACCTACAAGAAGCTCGGTAACATTGTGCCAGTTGATTCAGATGGCAACCAAATTCCAGGAAATCATAATGTGCCATACGAAAATGATCCAACTGATCCAACGAAGGGTGGCGAAACGCCAGTTCCAACAATTCCTGGTTACCACGTTGAAGAT
>NZ_ML136918.1 GCF_004009905.1 Lactobacillus xujianguonis | reverse complement strand
TTATTTTTATCTGTTAAAGGTACAATATCGTGTTTATCGTTCATAAAATTTGCCTCCTCAAAATTGATAAGACAAGTATAGGACGAAAGAAAAGGAGAAGATAGGTACTTCAGTTTTTGACGCTTACAATAAAAGTAGAGAGGAGGTGAGATAGATGACGGATTTTGTAACAAAGAAAGCATGGGTCAAATCCCAACTCGAATTTCTTGAAGAAGCAGAAGATGCTGAATCTTTAAAGCCATATGTTGGACAATTTCGAACTTTTAGAGACGCGCTGTTAAAAGACCAGAATTTTTTCAATACAAATAGAGGAAAATTAGAAGCTGCTAGTCATCCTGAATTAAAACCATATGTGGATTTTGTAATAGATGTAAAATTTGAAAAAGGCATGATTACCGAAAAGAACTTTAGTAAAAATTTAGGTAATGTGAGAACGTCATATAGATGGTTTTTAAGGCAAAAATAGCAAAAAGTTATAATACAGAATCCTCATTTTTTAATGAGAGCTTTTAATATGTGTAATTAGCCATAGCTAGTAATAAAAGTGTAGGAGCACATCAAGTACCGTCAATTACAGAAGTTGACAAAGCAAAATGAAAAAGCGAGATCAATTTTGATCTCGTTTTTTGTATAACTTAGTTATTTTTTCTTACGTTTTTTACTACCAGCAAGAGCGAATAATGAACCAAGAGCGGCGATTACTAAACCGATAGCGCCAGCCTTCTTATTAGTTTCGTCCCCAGTTTGTGGTAAAGTTGCTTTTTCAGATTTTGTTGTTTCAGTAGGAGTTTCATTGCTACTCTTAGCACTCAAATTGACAACTCTTTCTGCTTTAACTGGAGCAGCTTTTACTTGGCTAGGAGTTTCAGTCTTTTCGCTCTTAGGAGCTTCAGCTTCGTCTGATCCTTCTTCACCAGGTACCAATTCTGGCTTTGGTGCTACTTCCTCAGGTTCACTTGGTTCAGGGGTAGGAGCTGGATCAGGTGTTGGCGTAGTAGGCTCTGGGTCCGGAGTTGGAGTTGGTGGTGTAGTTGGCTCAGGCACCGTTGGCTGTGGATCAGTTGGTTGAGGCACAGTCGGTTGTGGGTCGGTAGGCTGAGGCGTTGTTGGCTGTGGATCAGTTGGTTGAACATCTTTTCTGTAGACAACTGTATCAACCTTGTCTAAGTTGTCATCGTAGTTATCATTTGTAACCGTGATGTCGTATGGACCAACTTCTGGTCGATCAGCCGTGTAGCCAGGGATAGTTGGACTAGTTACTGAGACGAAAGTGTGCGTCTTCGTCCATTCACCATTCCAGTTAGTTTCCCCAGTTACTAAGTCTTTGACACCTGTTTGAGTGAAAGTTAACTGTACACTTACATGGTCAGGAGCAGCTGTGGAACCATCTTCGTAAATGTAGTGGATAGTTTGGTTAACTACTTTATCACGACTAGTTTCTTCAGTCTTGTGCTTCAAGTAGATGTACAAGTGCTTAGGCTCTTCACCAACAGTACCTGTTTGTACATCTGGGTGCATTACTACTAATTCGTAGCCAAGTTCGTCCCAATTGTGCAGAATGTTTTCGTATAAGTCATCGATTGATAAGTGTTCATGATTTTGTTGCCACTTGTCGATGTGAACTCCTAAGTTATGCATTGCATCAAGAGTTAAGTCATCTTTAGTAACTAAACCATTGGTAATTGCATCGTGAATGTCAACGTAGTGAATGTGAACGCTGGAGTTCTTCTTCAATTCTAATTGACCTGGTGTCACAGAGATAGTTGGAGCTGTAGGCTCAGGAGTAGTTGGCTTGTCTGGAGCTTTTGGCTTCTCTTTATCAAAAGTGATGTTTGGAATAGTCGTGGAGAAGGTTGCCCAAGCAGAGCCAAGCTCATTACTGAATCTAATCTTGATGGCATTACCGCTTACCTTGAAGAGCCCAGCACCGAAGATTTCTTTACTGCGGTCAGTAGCATCGTCCCAGCCAAGGTATTTATCAACTGCAGCTTTTCCCCAGATTGCAACAGCCTTTTGGTAGTCAGCAGCAGAGATTTCCTTCTTGTAAAGTAATTCATTATTCTTGTCAGAGTAAAGAATGTCACCGTTAGGGCCTTTGTGAACAGTTACTGAAGATTCAGGTAATTGAACACCTTCACCTTTGTGACCATTACCATTGATGATTTCAGCTTTTTCAACGTAATCGTTGCCTTCACCTTTACTGTTTAATGAACCGACAGTAATGTAAGCACTGTTTTCATCTAAAACGATCAAGTTGCCTTTAGAGTCGTAGAACTTCATCTCGATGGTTACACCATCTGCCTTGCGGTAGAAGAAGCCATCGATTGGATTACTACTGAAGTAAAGACCTGGCTTTCCAGTTTGGTATGGGTGCTTACTAGTTGCCCAGTCACTGTAGATAATTTCTATCTTGCTAATTGCTTCACCGTTGTAAGTGGAGTTTTGCAAGTTAGTGTAGATCACCTTCAAGAAATCGCCATCGATACGATCAGCTTTGATTTCATAGTAGTGATCCATAATGCCAAGTAAAGGACCGTTTGGTTGTATGCTTTGAATGACATTATTTTGGTTGCCATTCATGATTTCAACTTTAACAGTTGCGTTGTCTTCTTTACCTAAGATGAGCCATTGCTTCAAGTCAGCTGGGTCAACTACATCTGGGTTATTTGGATCATCTGACCAAAGACCCAAGTCCTTTAAGTGTTGAATGTATTCATCTCTAGCTTTGTTGTATTCAGCTAAAGCTATATTGTATTTTTCTAAATCATCTTTGTACTGACTTAGTTCTTTCTCGTATTTGTCTTTGGCAGCTTGGTACTCACTGATAGCAGCGTTAATCTTATCAATTTCAGCTTGCGTCAATTGTTCCAGCTTATCTTTGTTAATGTCGATGCCACCGGTTGTAGTTGGAATCTTGATTGGATCTTTTGTATCAATAATAATTCCTTCTTGTTCAGCCTTATCAATTGCATCTTGCAACTTGTCGTTATTGTCTTTGTTGATTTCTTCAACTTTGTCCAATGATTCTTGATAAGTTGGTGGAGTAGTTTTTTCAGTAGTGTCTTTAACTTCAGTCATTGTTTCGGCAGCTGGAGTTTCAACTTTTTCTTCTGCGACATTAGTTGTCGTTTCAGTTGCTGTTGTAGAAGTGTTTTCTACAGGAGGAGTTTCCACCTTTTCTTCTGCAATCGTGTTGCTTGTTTCAGGAGTGGTTACCTCAGTAGTTGTTGTGCTTTCCACTGGAGTTTCTACTACGTTAGTAGTTTGCACTTCTTGCTCTTGAGCATTAGTTGCAATTTCGGCAGTATTTTCACTATTAATATCTTCATTTATATGACTGCTTGTAGTAGTCTGAACTTCTTCAATTTCAGAAGCTCTTACCATTTGACTATTAGCAGTGCCCATAAATGTTAAGCCGATCAGAACGGAAGCGGCACCCATTGTTAATTTACGGATAGAATGACGCTCTCTTCTGTCTTCCATCTTACGAATTTTTTCTTGGATATTCTTTCTAGAAACCATAATTCTTTACCTCTTCTATCTTTCTATATCCTTTAAATGATGATTTATGTTCATTTCTGTAATATTATTAAATCATCAAAAGTGACACGGTGTCAGCCTGGGAATAATGGCTTAATATTTTCTTATTAAATTTTAGGGCAGTCTTATAGAAGAGGGGATTTAGGTATATACTTAACCCTATGTAGGAGGATAAAAGAGTGAAGCAAAAAAGAATTTTGGCATTGTTAATGGGGATGCTGTTTGCAGTCTCATTAATTTTTGTTGTTAATGCAAGTCACTCTGATCAAGTCGAGGCGACTACTTTTCAAAAGGTGGCGGTACCTAAGAAGTTCCGCGGGACTTGGTATGGCTATGATTACAGCGGCAAGTTGAAGGCCTTCAAGATTACGCGCACGCAGATTAATTTAGCTGGCTTTGGCACTGCGAATAGTAAGACGAGAACGTACAAATACGCTAAGAAGGCACATATGAGTCAAGTTGGCATGGCTACTCGTCAATTGATTAAGGCGAAGGGCAACCGGATGTTGATATCTGTTCCTTATGGTGAAAGTTCATCTGCTTATGTGACGAATAACCGCAAGAAGCTGTATGTTGGTATTGACACTTGGGTTGATACTTATTACAAGAGCAAGAGTAGCGCAAGAAAGAACCACAAGGCTGATCAGAAGAAGCGCCAGTCATTGAAGTTGCACAAGCTAGTTTGGGGCTTTTAAGATGTTGTTGAAGAAAGAGGCTGTATGGCCTCTTTTTTGGGTTGAGGTTATTTACCTTGACATCAAACGTCAGTAGTCATTTTTAGAAAATTCTTGTATAATAATTGCAGATTATACCTTCGTGAAGACGGATTTTCCATCAGCAGAGGTTCTATTAACGCAAGAGCGGTAGATGCTCTGCAGAGTCTATTGCGGGAATACACCTTTATTCTTAATTGAATGAAGGTGTATTTTTTATGAAATGAAATAATTACCTCAAATTAACAAAAGTGGCATTTTGTTAAATTAGTGGTCTAATTTGCTCATAATTATTAACAAAAGTGGGGTTTTGTCAATCTATAATCTGATGTTGGGTGATAATTATTGACAAAAGTGGGGTTTTGTTAATAATTAACCTTAATAAAGGAACTCATTATTAACAAAAAGCAGTATTTGTTAATTTAACTTTGAAGTTGAGGAAAAATCATGACTAAAGGCTACCATCAATTATCGAAAGAAAAATACTTACACAAACCTAAAATGGTTACTAAAGAAGAAATCGATCAAATTTATCAGGCACGGTTAAATGGGGTCAGTTCATATCGAACTAATCTTTATCCCCTTCTCACTGGTAAAAATGGTGTACAAACAAATAAATATCCAATTTTCTTTGTTTATCTGCCAGAGATTATTAAGTTAGAAAGTGAATTGAGAGAAAATTCCAACAAGATAAAAGAATTAGCTCAAACTCTACCAGGCGTAGCGAAAAGGCAGTTCTTAAACCAGCTTTTGGCATTAGAGATTAATTATACTAATCGAATTGAAGGCGTAGAGACTGACCGTGGTGAGATTAGTACGATTATTCGTGAAAATGAACAAAATATTCATCGTCCTGCACATAGAAGATTACAGTCTACAATCCGGATGTATCAAGAAACGCAAAGTAATCACTTAATTAAGATTGAAAAATTACGTGATTTTAGGATGATTTATGATAGTTTACTAGAAGGCGAGATTGAAAAAAATAAGTTGCCTAATGGCGAATTATTTAGAGATGAATTACCATCAGGCGAGGAATTACGTATTGGCGATGCAGTTCATACTGTGCATATTCCACCACAGACGGAAGAGGCAATTTTTGAAGCGTTGACTAGTTTAATTGAATTTATGAACAATGATGATTTGCCTTCTATTTACAAAAGCTTAATTACCCATTTCTTCTTTGAAAATACTCATCCATTTTTGGATGGAAATGGCAGAATGGGACGGTATTTGCTTTCAACTTATCTTTCTCATAAATATGATCATTTTACCGGCTTTTCGGTTGCGACAGCAATTCATGCTCGCGTACAGACTTATTACCGAATCTTTAAAGAAGCGGATCAAGCGGAAAATTATGCTGAGCTGACTTTTTTCATTATCCAGATGTTAAAGTTATTAGTCGCTCAACAAGAAGAGATAGTTGCAACTTTAAGTTCAGATCAACAAAAGCTAGCACAAATTACGACTGCCTTTAAGCAAAGGGTTAACAGCCTAGATGAAAAATATGATAAGGATGCTATTTATACCATTCTGTTTTACCTAGGAGAATCCAAGCTTTTTACCGAAAATAAAGAATTAGGAATTATGGATAATGATATTATTCAGTTGAATTCTAAAAATGACAATATTTCAATTAGGCGGACTAAAAATGCAATCATGCAATTAGAGAAGATGCAGTGGATTAAAGAAATTAACGGTCGGCCAAAACAACATGAAATTTGTGATGAGATATTTGAAGTAAATGCTCCTGAAGACTAATTTTAGCCAATGTTCTGATTAAATGTGAGAGTAGAAGAAAAGAAGTACGCAAAAACGTGCTTTTTTTGATGTCTAGCAAAATACAAATAGACAAAATTAAAGCTTGTTTTTTCTTTTTAGGGTGTAAAATTGAAATATCTGAGTAATAAGTTGATGAAGGGATATAGAGCTGGAAAAAAGTTTGACTATCATGTAGTTTCAATCTTTAATTATAATGGTGATTTTGCTGAAGAACATATTACTTATTTGTTCTGTGTGTATGATAATAAGCCGATTGTGTTAGTGGATCAAACGACTAATGGCGATTATATTGCAGTTAAAGAAACTGCAAATAAAGATGTTAAAAAGGGCTTTGCCAAGATTATAAATAGTGAAGACGATGACTAATAAAACTGGTAAGGATTTTTGGAGGATGCAATGATTAACTAAAACATAGAAAAACATGGTTAATTATGGAAACTGATCTACTCAGAAAGTAAAAAACATAGAGGTATATCAGTTTTCGAAAGCTAAAAATTTAAGAATTTGTTCGCTTGTCTTAACTGCTTAAGTTGTTAAACTAATGTTTGCATTGGAGGTGGAACAAGTGATCAAAGCTCAAGTAGTTGAATTAAAACCCAATCAAGCTATGAAACATCAACTAGATCGCTTATGTGATTATCGGCGTTATTGCTGGAATGAAGCTTTAGCTACTTGGCAAGCAATGTATGAAGCTCGTACCTTAAACAAGGAAGATAATCCTAGTCCAAACGAATATCGAGTGCGAGATGAGTTAGTTGCCAATAAAGCAGAATGGCAGTATCAGTTATCATCTAGATGTTTACAGCTAGCCGTTACGGACTTGGCCAATGCTTGGCAGAACTTCTTTGATAAAGCACAACCTGATTGGGGTAAGCCTC
>NZ_ML136917.1 GCF_004009905.1 Lactobacillus xujianguonis | reverse complement strand
AAATCTCTAACCAAATATAGCGTAAAGCGGTTTCAAAAATTAAGCAAAAAAAACACTCATCAAACTTAGATGAGTGTCCTAAAGCATTCCCCGTTCAAAGTCAATGTCTTAACTTAATGACATTGCCCAATTGGGCTGCTTTTTTAATAAATAATTTGTTTCATCTGTTTTTGGCTTTCCAAGTAAGTCGGTGTATAAACTAATTTTTCAGGAGTAAAGGGCAGTAAAACTAAGTTAGAATACTGACTGACTCGTGGTAATTTATTATACTGCTTAAAATCTGACTGCTTGAAAAAGCCATAGAATAAAATATCTTTGGCCTTAACCCAGCCCGCTTTAGTGTAAAGCCACATATTTTTAGGCGTTCCATTAAAGTTCTGAATCTTGAACAGCTGATTTGCTGGCAACACTTTTTTAGCTTTGGCTTGATTATCTGGATAACGATAAATTGCCACCTTGGTATGCGGCTTAGCAATAATCTTTTTATCTTGATATGGCGCAATATCATTTTGGCGTAAGTCTAGGTTAACAAACTCAGCAGAGATAAAAGTCTTTTCTGCAATTTGATAATACAAACGATCGTCTACTCTTACTCCGTAGGTTACATTCACTCTTTGATTTGGCTTAACATACTTTTTTTCTTTAATGCGGACATACGGGTTCATCATTGTCGCAGTCTTAGTTTTACCAAAATAAATCCCAGAGCGATTAATGGCATATTTCTTCGTTCCGCTTTTGGCTAATTTGTATTTAAAACCAGTCGCTGGGAAATTAGTTACTACGCCATCGACATTGCGGTTAATCAGCCACTGCCAGAGACTAGGCGATTCATCCATCTCGGTCCAGACAAAGAGCTGCTTATGCAGTTTGTGTAACCAGTGAATTAAGAAGGGATGCTCCTGAACAATATCTGAAGCAGCATTAACGGCGTTAACTTGTGGTAAAATACTGAAGTTAATGCGTTTTAAGCTCCCCACAATAAAAATCAAATAAGCATCAGGCATAATTTTTCTAAAATGAAATAAACTGGCAGCTGAGAAAGAGTGGATCATAATGCGCTTTTGCATATGATATTCTTTGACCACCGCAGCGATTTTATCTTCTAATTCATAAGAAGGATTAAGTCCGTGATCGATTTTAGTTTCTAAAATAAATTTGGTATTTGGTCGGTTTTTATAATGTTCAAACAATTCATTCAGAGACATGACATGTTCGCCGTTGTCATACTTTAACTGTTTAAGTGTATCAAAGTTATTTTGTGATACAATTACATTTGTATGAGTAACGCGCTCAAGATTATCATCATGGGCGATCACGAGCATTCCATCTTTAGATAACTGAAGGTCGAGTTCAACGTAGTCGGCGCCAGAATTGAAGGCAGAATCATCAGCCTGAATCGTTTCTTCAGGATATTTGATGGGATCGCCGCGGTGGCCAACAACGGTAAAACCACTAGTTGTAAAAAAGATTGAACAAAAAAACAGGGCAAAAAAAAGTCGGCTTTTAATTTGCATGTGTACACCTCTATCGCATATTAACAATAGCATGGTTACACATTTTTTTCTATTTAATCTTGAATAAGTAGGTGTAATTAATGGATCAGCAGTATGAAACGTTAGATTTAATTGAAGAAGTAACCCGCAATGACGGTACTAAGTATTATGAAATCTCCAATATTGACCAAAACGGGATTGCTGAATTGGCGGTGGACCGCGGTTATATTAAACGGGTAAAGATTTTACAAGTTAATATTGCCCGGACCAAGCCGCTAATTACTTATGAAAAATACATCAATGCCAATTACCAGTTGCAAACTTTACTAAATGAAGATGATTGGAAAAATCCTAAGTGGGTTGAATGGGATAAGCCAAAAGGTAAAGTTTTAGATGCTTATAAGATGGTTTTAAAATCTAACCGGATCGGGTAATAGAAAGGCATTTGTCATGTTGGAAACAATTCGGATTTTACAAACTAATGATCTGCATTCACACTTTGAACATTTCCCTAAAATTGGACGCTACTTAGCTGCAGCTCAAGCGGATACTAGTGTCGATGAAGTTTACACCTTTGATGCTGGGGACTTTATGGATCGCTCGCACCCGTTAACTGACGCTACTAAGGGACAAGCAAATATTAAGTTAATGAATCAGTTTCATTATACGGCAGGGACAATTGGCAATAATGAAGGAATTTCTAACTCGCATGAAGTGTTGGAACATTTATTTGATCATGTTAAGTATCCCATTGTTTTAGCCAATTTACGTGAAGAAGACGAAAGTATGCCGAAATGGGCTAAAAGTTATGAAATACTTACTACCAAAAAAGGTACACGCATTGCTTTAGTAGGGCTGACTGCAGCTTATCCGATGACTTATGGTCCCAATCATTGGCATATCAAAATGCTTGATCACACAATGGATCAAGCTTTGCCAGAAATTGAGGGCAAATATGATGTCCTAATTATGTTGACCCATATTGGTTTGACCATGGATCGCTGGCTAGCGAAGCATTATCCTCAAATTGATTTGATCGTTGGCGGACACAGTCACGATTTAATTGCTAAAGGCGAAGAAGTTAACGGTGTTTGGATTACTCAAACTGGCAAATGGGGTAATTATGTTGGTGATATTCATGTTGAATTAGAAGATCATCAAGTTAAAAAGATAGTTCCGCAAACTATAGCCACGGCGTCACTGCCAGCTGAACCAGAAGATGCCAAAGTTATTCAAGGTTATTTAGATGAAGGGCAAAAAATCTTGGAGAGTGAAAAAGTGGCTCGTCTGCCCGAAAAGTTCGCCGATGATAAGGAAGCGGCCATTCATGTTTCTTTAGATGCGATTGCTGATTTCGCTCACACTGATTTGGCGATGCTCAGTTCTGGTTTATTTATTACACCTTTTAAGAGCGGAATTTTAACTAAATATGATTTGCAGCAAGCTCTGCCGCACCCAATGCATGTTGTCCGGTCAACCTTGAAGGGCAGCGACTTATGGCGGTTAGTCATGGAAATTGAGAAGAACCGGCATTATTTAGATCATTTCAAGTTGCAAGGCATGAGCTTTCGCGGAAAGATTTTTGGTCAGGTTTACTATAAGGGAATTGAAGTTGATCATCAGAAGCGGATTGTTTATGTTAATGGTAAAGAAGTCGATCCTTTGCAAGAATACCAAATTGCCAATTTAGACCACTATGTCTTAATTCCATTTTTCCCAACTTTAGCGATTGTTGGTGACAATGAATTTTTATTCCCACAATTTTTACGAGAAGTTGTAGGTGACTACTTGCAGCGAGAATATCCAATTAACTGAGAAGTGAAGTAAATGTCAGAAGAAAAAGAAAATAATAAGGAGAATCGTTTTGAAAAAAAGCAGCCACTGCGTCATCCACTGGCAGTTGTGGCTCAAAACGAAGACAAGGTAAAAATTAATAAGCAGCTCTACCGGATTGCTGTGAATGAAGGAGATGCGCTTGATCTAGAGGTCTTAAGGCGCAAGTATGATCCATATTTAGATCAGTATGACTTTTTAGTCGGGGATGTTTCTAGTGAACATTTGCGGCTGAAAGGTTTTTATAAAGATATCGTGCGTACAGCAATTGATCGCAAAGAAAAAGCAATTGCGGATTACCTAATTGAGTATTGTAATCCCGGAACTGCTTATTTTGTCTTAGAATTAATTTCACCAGTTCATAATTATCAGAATCGCGACAATAAGCACAATAACTTCCGTCACAAGCGTAAGTATAATGCTAATCATCATAAGAATAATTTCAAAAAACGGCGTGTACATAAGGCCAAATTCCCTAAGCGGAAGGTAATTGCTGTCCAAAAAGGGCGCGGTCATAAGCATGCCTTTGTCATCAAAAAGAAAGAGGAGCAAAGTAACTAGTGAAAGACTATCGCGTATTTTTAATTGATCTTGATGGGACTGTTTATCGTGGTGAAGAAACTGTTCAAACTGGAGTTGATTTTGTTCACCGCTTAGATCAAGCAAGGAAAGACTATTTATTTTTGACCAATAATACTACCCGGACTCCGCAAATGGTAGTTGATAAATTGCGGAGCCACGGCATTGAAACTGATGTAGATCATGTCTATACCCCAAGTATGGCCACGGCAAGTTATATTTTGCAACATGACCAAAAAAAGAAGATTGGTTTATATATTATTGGTGAAATTGGCCTGTGGTCCGAACTATTAAGCCATCCAGAATTTGAAATTAATGAGCAAAATCCTGATTACGTGATTGTAGGAATGGATAAAGATTTAACCTATCATAAAGTCAGAGTAGCTACACGGGCAATTAGAAATGGAGCAACCTTTATTGGGACAAATGCTGACTTGAATTTGCCTTTAGGGGATGAACTCATTCCAGGAAATGGTTCCCAATGTGCTATGGTAGCTGCTGCAAGTGGACAGAGTCCACTTTATATTGGTAAGCCTGAGTCTATTATTGTAGAGATGGCTTTGGCTAAAGTTCACCATTCTAAAGATGAAGCGATGCTGGTTGGTGATAATTATGAAACCGACATTCGCGCTGGATTCAATAGTAATGTTGATCAATTATTGACACTGACTGGTGTTACTCGCCGAGAAGATTTAGCGGGTAAGCGTCAACCGACTGTTTTGGTAAATAATTTAGATGAATTTAAACTATGAAAAGAAACTTTAATCCTGTAGTAGTCTTGTATCACCTATTATTTGCACTAGCTAGTAGTGTAGTGGGGGCAATTATTGCCAGCTGGCCTTTGCTCTTAGTTTTTACTTTAGTGCAAAAGACTTACGCGACCGTACATTTATCGGTGATGCAAGTGATGCATAATTATAACCAACTTTTATGGTATTTGATTTGGCCCTTTAAAAAGAAATTACAGATGGATAATTTGCCGACATCTGCTGATGCGGCGGCGCATTTTGCGGATTGTAAAAAACTCTTTTTGTTTGCGATTGCAGTTTTTATTGTCTGTGTGGTCATGCACTTTTGGGCTAAAAAAAGTCGCAATCGCGCTTTTATTCAATTAGACAAAACTTGGGCATTAATTTTTTTGATTTTACCGGTTGTCATTCTGCCTTTTGCCATAACTAATTTTGATAGTTTCTTCGTTGTCTTTCATCATCTATTCTTTGCCAGCAGTAATTGGTTATTTGATCCGGCAACCGATCCAATTATCAATGTTTTAACCGAAGGCTTTTTTGCGGCCTGCTTTGCGGTTGCCGGAATTATTTATGAATTATATTTTGCTGAACAATTATTGCAAAAGTAAAAAAGGAGTTCCAATTAATGGAACTCCTTTTTGAGTGAGATTTTTTTCTTCAAAGCCACAATTGCAATTGGCACCACTGAAACTAAAATGATTGCTAAAACAATTAGTGAGAAGTGCTCTTTGACTAATGGAATATTGCCAAAGAAAAAGCCAATTAGGGTAAATAAACCAGTCCAGAGCAAACCACCAATAATGTTATAAGTAATAAAAGTGCCATAGTGCATTTTGCTAGCTCCCGAGATAAAGGGGACGAAGGTCCGAACAAAGGGAATAAACCGCCCGATGACAATCGTAATGGGGCCATGGCGCTCAAAGAATTTTTCGGCAGCTAGCCGATTATCTTGGTTGATCAGTTTATTGAACCAAGCATGCTTTTCATCAGCGTGGGAAGACCAAGCACCAATACGGTAATTGACACTGTCGCCGACAACAGCTGCTAAAGCCACAACTGCGTAGACTAACCAGATGGTTAATTGGTAACGCGGGTTAGCTGCCATGGCACTAGCGGCAAAAATTAAGGAGTCGCCCGGTAAAAAAGGAAAGACGACTAAACCAGTTTCAATAAAGATGATGGCAAAGAGAATCAAATAAGTCCAGCCACCAAATTGGTTAACAATCGTGATTAAATGATCATCGATATGAAGGATAAAATCAATTAAAGCCATTTTTTCTCCTACATGCTAGTTGAATGAATAGTTAAAGTCTTTTCTGGGAAAAGCTCACGCATAATTGCGTTGATAGCAATTTGTGTTTCACCAAAGCCAACGCCGATGATAGGAACTCGGCCAGGATAAGTAGCAACATCGCCGGCAGCATAAATGCCATCAAGATTGGTTTTCATTTCTGCTCCAACTTTAATTCTTGCCCCAGATAAGTTGACGCCCCAGTTTTTGACAACACGATTATCTGCCCTAAAACCATATGCAACTAAGATCTGATCGAATCTTTCTGTCCGAACTTCTTGGCTGCCTACTTCTTTAAGGGTGATTTGTAATTGATTATTACTTATTTTTGCCTCTTTAGGAAGAAAAGGGGTCAAAATTTCGACATTTTTCATCTTTTTTAAACGGGTCAGACTACTTTCTAAGCCGCGAAATTCTTGCCGACGGTGAATCAATTTTACTTTAGCTACGTTTGCTAATTCTAATGCCCAGTCCAAAGCAGAATCGCCTCCGCCAAAAATACCAATGGTTTGTCCTTTAAAGATGGCAGGATCTTTAACAAAATAATGAACTCGCTGTTCAGCTGCTGGGTTCATTTTGACAGGAAACTTCTTAGGATTGAATGCACCGTTACCAGTTGCAATAATGATACTTCTTACTTGAAACTGATGATCAATATTAAAACCAGTTTCGTTTTTAATTACTTCATTTACGCGATGATTAACTTTAATAGTTACTTGTTTAGTTAAGGCTTTCCTTAAATTGCTAATTAATTCTTTCGCAGTAATTTCGTTATAAGCAGGAATATCCATAATTTGCTTAAATGGATAAAGCATTTGTGGTTGCCCACCAACTTCATCTAAAGAATCGAACAAGACAACTTTTAAGCCATGAAGTTGTGCATAACCAGCAGCAAAGAGGCCAATTGGGCCACCGCCAATAACTGCCAAATCAAATTCTTCTATTTTAAAAACTCCCTTCGGTAATTGATGTAATCAACTTTACCATGAATAAGCGTAAATTTCATTGAAAAATAAGCTTGCATAAAAAAGAAAAGTAGGGTAAATTAATAAAGTCGTCTTGAGGGATGACAAGAAAACTCGGAAAGAGCTTTGAAAAAAGTTTTAAAAAAAAGACTTGCAAAGCGAAAGAAAAACGAGTAATATACTTAACTGTCGTCGGGTGATG
>NZ_ML136916.1 GCF_004009905.1 Lactobacillus xujianguonis | reverse complement strand
ACTGTCGGCTTATTTGCCATGGACAAAGCAAGTGCAGGCAAGCTGCAGATAAATTTTGAATATAATTAACCCCATCTTAGCACAAGCCAAGGTGGGGTTTTAAGATACTTCAGTTTTTTACGCTTACTTTTTAAGTTCTCTTATTTACAATTGTTTTCGTCAGCGTCAAAAGCATATCAAAAAAGCGCGCGATGTCAAGCTTTAGTAGAATTCGCGTGCTTTCGTGTTCTTTATTTTTGGGCTAATTGCGAAGCCCTCCATTAACCAATCTACCTGCTTAACAGAGAGAGCTTGAACTTCATTTTGATTACTGGGCCAGTTCATTTTTCCATTTTCAAATCTTTTGTAGAGCAGCCAGAAGCCTTGACCGTCCCAATAAAGGGCTTTGAAGCGATCTTTTCTACCGCTTATTCCGCTGTGGCCGTGTCTTCTTCGGTCTAACTGGAGGATGATTCAGTGCCACAATAGGTGGTTTTTCAAGCATTATTCTAACCTCCAATATTTTTGATGAGTTTAGAATAGCTGAAAAAAGAGGACTAAGAAAGATACTTGGTTATTTGACGCTTACCGTTTCTTTTCTCATAAGATAAATCTGAAAAGGAGTGCAGAGTATGGTAACAGTAGGCCAACAGCTGAAACGCATGCGGCAAAAGTCAGGTCTCAGCCAACAAGAAATGGCCGCCGGCATTATCAATTCATCTTTTTATCCACGTGTTGAAAATGATCAAAGCGCAATTAGTGCGACAAGTCTGATTAAATTGCTGACCAAGTATGGAATTTCAATTATTGAATTCTTGCATGATTTTGGCAATGTTGAACTGCATAATTTATACAATGAACGCCGGATTAGCAGTGCATTCTTGAAGCAAGATAGAGCTGAACTAAAAGAATTCAAGCCGATCCTGAACTTAATAATCAATTAGCAAGCAAAGTCATTGATTTAATGCTTTATCGTTTAGATAACGTTTCAGTTGCTGATTTAAGTAAAATGCAAACCAATCTCAAGCATACGATCCTGCAAATCGATAAATGGGACGCTAGTTATCTGTGGTTGTTCCTTAATATGATGGATTTATATAGTTTTTCCGATCTAGAAGGCCTAATGAGTTCAATTTTCAATCATTATAAGAATGATGACAACTATACTAATTCATCTTTAAAAATTTTGGCGGGAATTGTAGTGAAGTACGTTTTTATCTGTAAACAACATGACCTTGTCGAAGTTGAGATGCAAAAGAATTTGGAGTTCTTGGATGAATTGTCTCATGATCCAGCAATCTTTGTTGAAAAACTATTTGGCCAGTATTTCAAGGCTGAGTTAGATCATAACGAGCAATTGAAGAAGCAACTAGCTGGTTTTCTTAAAGAGGGTAATTATGGCTTTTATTTTGAAAGATTGAATTAAAGCTGATCAAAAAATAGATATAGAAGGGGTAAAAAATGACGATTGGAGAGCAACTGAAGAAAACGCGCTTGCTATTAAGAATTACGCAAGCGCAAATATGTGCCGGTGTGATCACTGAAGCTCATTATTCGCGTATTGAAAGAGACAAGAATGAAATTAATGCCACTTCACTCATTCAAATTCTCAACAACTTGCATATATCGCTCTATGATTTCTTTCTACCATTTGATCTTGCTCCAATCGAACAAGAAATTGATCAAGCTTTTATCAATCATGATCAACGGGCTTATAACGAACACTATCGCTTATTCTTTAAACTGATTGATGCGATATTAGCAGGCACAACTGACCAGCTTTCAACGGATTTTAAACAAAAGGCAAGAAGACAATTCTTGCAAGTTGGTCAGTTCACGCCTAACCTTTAGTCCAACTTCAGCTTGCGATGCCGTTTGCCTCTTTCCCTGAGATGAATACACTTATGAATTACGTCTTTTCTTTAAGTTCGCAAATTTGGAGCCAAGAGTATTATTTACCATATTTATTAAGTACCTTGATTGCTTATGGGCAATATTGTATGAAGCATGAGGAAGTCAAAGAAGATAAAAGAGCCTTCGATGCTATTCCTGAATTGGTTACGACTAACTCGACGGCGCTTTATCAAGTGTTGGCGGCTTATTGCCAAGCTCAGCTAGCAGATGATCAAGCTAAGGCTGAGGAGATTAAGAAGATTTTAGAATTGACGAGGTATACCAACTATTTAGATATGTAAGAATTTGCTTTTTTCTTATCCATTTGCTAGCTACAAACTATTGTTTTCAAGCCGAATTAAGGCTATTATTATTGTTTGTACGTTAAGCAAGAAAGTTGATTTTGAGAATAACTAATGGATAAAGAGATGGAAAAAGCAAAAAAGTTACTTTATTCAGAAAGTTTTGTTCAACTAGTTAAGTACGTTTTAATTGGCGTATTAGGATTGGTTGTGGATTTTGGCGTTTACACGATTTTGACGCATTTTAAAATGAATGTCGAAATTGCCAATATTATTTCCTCGACCTGTGGGATCATCAATAACTTCTTCTGGAATTCCTACACGAATTTCAAAGTTCATGATCACCTCCTAATTCGCTTTATTTCGTACTTTTTTGTTGGGCAAATTACAACTGTGTTTACGACCGTTTCATTGTTCATTTTTGTCAATCAATTGGGTTATCCTCATTTGATTGTTAAGATTGTGGCTACGTTTGTTGCAACGTTAATTCAATTTATTATTAATAAGATCATTACTTTTAAAAAAGTAGGGAATAAAAAATGAAGAGTTTATCGATTGTTGTGCCTTGTTTTAATGAACAAGAGTCGGTGCCACTGTTTTATGCAGCTACGCAAAAAGTGCTGAAGGAGATGCCAGTAAAGGCTGAATATTGGCTCATCGATGATGGCTCAAAGGACCATACTTTAGAAGAGATAAAAAAGTTGCATGCAGAAAATCCAGCAGTGCACTATATTTCTTTTTCAAGAAACTTTGGTAAAGAAGCGGCGATTTATGCTGGCTTAAAGAACGCGCCTGGTGATTATGTGGTCTTAATGGATGTTGATTTGCAGGATCCACCAGAATTTTTGCCAAAAATGTATCAGTTACTGGAGTCTGGTGAATATGATGCTGTCGGTTGCCGGCGGGTTGATCGGAAGGGAGAAGGCAAGTTTAAGTCTTTTCTGAGTGACCAATTCTACAAGGTGATTAATAAAGTTTCTAAGACTGAAATTGTCCCTGGTGCGCGGGACTACCGGATGATGACGCGGCAGATGGTTGATGCTGTGCTTTCAATGCCTGAATATAGCCGTTTTTCAAAAGGGATTTTTTCATGGGTTGGTTTTAAGACTAAGTACTTGGAGTACCACAATGTTGAACGGGTGGCTGGTGAAACTGACTGGACAACTTGGAAATTATTTAAGTATGCCATGAATGGAATTGCCGACTTTTCGCAAGCGCCGCTTGATTTGTCCGTTTGGATTGGGTTAACCTCTTTTGTCTTATCCATTATTGGTTTGATCTTTGTGATTGTTAGAAAGTTGATCAATCCTTGGTCTAGTATTTTTGGTTGGGCCAGTTTAGTTTCAGTCATTTTGTTAATTGGTGGCTTGCAACTACTCTACATTGGGATTATCGGCCGTTATATCGGCAAGATTTATTTACAAGTGAAGAATCGACCAATCTATATCGTTAAAGAAGAAGAATAAGAGAATAGGGATAGAATGAATTTTAATTATAAAAAGGTTGATTGGAATCGCGTAGGAATGGCGGTTTATCCTTATGTCGTCATTTTGATTGGGATCTACTTGATGATTAGATACCAAATCTTGACCCACTCAGTTCTGTTATCAAGTGATGCCTTATTACATTTTCAACGCTTTTACGAAACTAAAATGCAAATTAAGACCGGCAATTTTTCATATTTTCAAACTAATTTTGCTTTTAGTCATTCAGGTAGAATCTTTAATGCCGTTTATGCACCATTTTTAGCTTATCTTGGAGGGTTAATGCTACTCATAGTGCATAATTGGTTCAATTTCCAAATTCTGACAATTTTTATTGTCTTATTAATTGCCGGAATTAGGATGTACCGGTTAGCCTTGAAAGCGAAAGTTGATGAACTGGTCGCTATTTTGTTAGCCTTACTTTATTTGCAATTTGGAATTCCAGCGGGAATTTTGCGCTTTAACTTCATGGCTTGGGGTGCAGCCCTTGCGCCTTATGCGATGATGCAGGTGCTGTACATGATCGAGGATCGCAAAAAGCCGATTCACTGGTTGAGCATGGCTTTAATTATGTCTTTGCTGGCCCAAGTGCACTTATTGTCAACGGTCTTTATTGCTTGTACTTATGTGCCATTTGCGATTTATGGGTTAGTTAAGACTACTGAAAAGAAGCAAATGATCATTGATTTTCTTAAGGCAATCGGAACGACGCTCGTTTTAACCGCCAATATTTGGGGCGCAATGCTGGTTTTATTCGTGAATAATAAGATCGCTTTGCCAAATCAATACAACTTGATTTATCACACAGTTAAGTATAAGCCGACTACTAATATTCATGGTGCACTACTCTTTACAATGGTGATCTTGTTGGTGTTCCAATTAATTTATGTCTTAACTCATTTGCGTCAGAACGTGACTAATACACTGATTACCTTTGTCGCAATGATAATTTTGCTGATTTCTTCAAAGGCTTTTCCTTGGGCTCGATTACAGGCTTTGTACCCACGTTTGGGTTCATCGCTACAATTTCCATATCGATTAATGGTAGGTGCCTGGCCACTTTTACTGCTGGGAATTGGGATTTCAATGACCTATTTGATGAAGAATGTAAAGTTCGTCAATGTCTTAGTAATTCTAAGTTTGGTCTTTGCTTTTGGGCAGAATTTGTCTGCTAATTACGCAGTTAATCGAGCGCGCTCTCTAGAATTTTTAAATCCGCACCATGTTGTGATTATTCAAAGTTACAGTAAAATTACTAAGCATCGTAAACAACTGAAACATGTCCTGCGCTATAGTAATAGTGGCAAGTTGTTTAAATTAATTAATCACTTAGAGCCAGACTATTTGCCATATACCAAGCATGCCTCTAATTTAACTTACCAAAAGCAGATTTTAGATCAACGCAAGCATTATCATTATGCGGTTGATGGCAGTAAATTGATTTTAACTTGGCATAGTAAAAAGACGCAAAAGAGAACTTTGCCAATTGTGATGTATCACCAATCAAGATTGACTTTGAACGGTAAGCAAATGACGAAGTTAAAGCAAAATACAATTACTCAGCCAATTATTAAGGCTAAAAAGGGTAAAAACGTTGCTACGTTGCAATTTATGACGCCAACTTGGTTTAAGATTTTGCTTGTAATTAGTATTGTAGGCTGGATGCTGTTACTATTTTATGGCGTCTATGTGAAGCAGAAGAAAGTTAGTTTAAATTAAATGTCAGAGACTGTGAATAAAATTATTCGCAGTTTTTTTGTAATTAAAAAAAGAAACCTTCTATTTTTGCGTAATTAATATGTAGAAGCTAAAAACTTCAACCATATTAACATTAGGAGGAAAATTATTTGAAAAAGAGAAAGCAGATCAATGTTAAGGATTTACTCGGAATTACAGATGACATTATGTTTCAAAATGTCATGAAAGATCCAGTAAATTGTCGTAACTTACTGCATGAGATTCTTCCCGAGTTGGATATTCAAGAATTAGAAGTTCATACTCAGGAACGAATAAGCGTTAATGGGAAGGAAAAGACGGCTGTTTTAGATGTTTGGGTAAAAGATAGTCAAGGTAAATTATATGATTTGGAGATGCAAGTTTCTGATCGAGAAGGATTAGATCAACGAGCCCGTTTCTATATGTATAAACTGATGGAAGATTCTCTTCTTAAAGGGATGAAATATCCCAAGTTACCACCAGCTTATGTCATTTTCCTTTTACCATTTGATCCCAAGGGAAAAGGCCTTAAGCAATATAGTTTTGTTTATACGTGTCGAGAAATCCAATCAGTTGCACTGAATGACCAATCTGAGATAATATACTTAAACAGGCGAGGTACCAAAGGAACTGTATCAGAAGGTTTAAAGGGTTTTCTCAAATTAATGAATGGGGAAGAGACGTCTAATAGTCCATTCATTACCAGAATTAAAGATACAATGGAAATTTATCGTCGTACAAAAGAATGGAAGAAGCACGCTATGAACACAGAACAATTACTTGAAATGACCACTCGGCAGGTAAAAGAAGAGACAGCAAAGAAATTAAACGTTACTTGTCCTTAGGAATAAGTTAGGCTCAGATTTTGAGTTTTTTAATAGAAGATTATAGTGATGATTTTACAGAAGCCGAACTAAAAGGAATGTTGAATCAAGCTGAAAAATAAAAGGCTGCGGAAGATAATATTATGCAAAGACGCTAGTGGATTTTTCACTAGCGTCTTTTTGTAGGAAAAATTGAATTAAGTGAGTATGATAAATATATCAGATAACTTAGTTATTAATTAGGGGGTAAGCAAATGACTATTGGTCAAGCTCTTAAACAAGTTCGCGTTCAAACAGGGTTAACGCAAACACAAATGGCAGCTGGAATCGTAACCACATCATTTTATTCAAAGGTTGAGCGTGGCGTGCACTCGATTGATGCTGATGTATTAGTGAAGATCTTATCAGCTAATCATGTAGATGTCGTTGATTTTTTTCAAAGACTAAATTTTCAATCATTTAAAGAAAATCCTAATTTTGAATTGATCAATCAAATTTCATTTGCTCAGAATAGAAAAGATCTCAAGACACTAGATCAGATTGTAGCCAAAATTAAAAGTGGAGAAGTTAAAGATAGTTTTCAATTAGAATTTCGATTGCAAAATGCCTATGCTTGGGTTACGCATTCTAACCAAATGGTTACTCCCGAAATGAAGCAGAAGATAAAAGCAATTATCTTGAACAAGGACAGGAATCGGATTTCTTATCATCTATTAAGTCAGACCGTAATTGTATTTGATCTTGACGATGCCTATTATTTGGTTGATTTGGCTTTCAAAGCCTATAAAAAGAATAATGTTCATGATACTTTTACTCTGTAATTTATAGCTTTGTTGGCTGTGAACTTCTTAAATTGTTGTTACCACCAACTTGCTAAGCAAGAATACGTTGTACGAGCTGCATGATTTACCAACTGATCTCGTTATTGTATTTTATCGACTATTAGGCGTGTACTATGAAGTTTTGTTTAGCATGATCAAACAAGAGTCGAAACTTTTAGAGCAATTTTAAAAGATAGTGGCTATTTATCAGTTATTTCTGATACTTTATAGGATACGGATACGATACTGTGAGAAACTTAAAACTGTATCTGTGGCAAAATGAATTAGTAATGAATCAGAAAGTCAACAGTAAAAAATCTAAGTGTAAAATAGTTTGCGGTGACGCTTAGTTACAAATTAAAAAGAGTCAAATCCATTTTAGGACTTGACTCCAAAACAAAAAGACCAGTAGTCTGATGTTAAGAACAAAAACACATTAGA
>NZ_ML136915.1 GCF_004009905.1 Lactobacillus xujianguonis | reverse complement strand
GCTAAAACGCTTAAGCTTAAGGCAGTTCAATCAGATCAGACTCTTTTCTATTATTACTATTTACAAGTCGAGTCTAACAAGATTGGACTTTTTTATTAACTAAAACGATTTAACTAGCACCACGCGTGATATAATATGATTTGTAGATATTTTTGTAATGTTTCATTACAAGTGAACGAAAAATGTAAAATTCTTTAAATTAAAAAGGAATGTCTAAATATGAAACATAAGAATGATAATTTATTTAATGCCAAATTATATAGCAAGCAGAAATTCGGTTTTAGAAAACTATCTATTGGTTTATCTGCAGTTGCTTTAGGAACCAGTTTTTTGTTTGTTACTAATAACTCAGTGCAAGCAGCTGCTTCTAATAATCAACTCGAAAGAAATCAACAAAGTAGCAGCAATATTCAACCGACAAATAGTACTCTAACTATAGTCAAATCTAGTGATATTAACACAGGTGTTTCTGCACAAAAAGCTAATGAAGAATCTTCAGTTACCAACGTTGCCACAGATGGAAACACTGTAGAAAGTAGAACTGTAGCTTTAAATACGAACAGTGGTTCTACCCCCCATTTTCTAGAAGTTCTTTACTAGAAAGTAAGGCTGTATCAACGTCTACTGATCAGTATACAGTTGACATATCCACAACTGGTACCAATGAATTAGTCACCGATGGAAATTCTGGTCAAGTTAATGTTAACATTTCAGGAAGTGGCGACTCGCTTCCTGTTTTTAACGATAATGATAGTTTTTCAATTTCTATCAGTAACCATAATTTAAAAGTTAAAACTGACAG
The DNA here is from genome assembly GCF_004009905.1 of Lactobacillus xujianguonis. GTDB lineage: Bacteria > Bacillota > Bacilli > Lactobacillales > Lactobacillaceae > Lactobacillus > Lactobacillus xujianguonis. The sequence goes on along the minus strand of NZ_ML136915.1, from coordinate 6,670 downwards.
TCTTCCTGTTTTGAATGATAATTGGACTACTACATCCTCAAATAATGATGATGCTACCACATTTACATTTACTTATCACGGAAATGAGCAAAATTATCAAATACATTCATCCAATATTTCAATTAGCGTAAATGGTAATTTACCAGATAGTTCTACTAGTGATCTTGTTGAAGTTACGAATACTGTTACTGTTAAATTGCCTCAAACTCCATCTGTTCAAAAAGAATTTGTTTCTACTATTAAGAAATACGAGGATCATGTAAACGAGCAAGAAATATTGCACGGATTTATTTCTGGTCCTAAGGTTACTTGGAATCCTAACGATAACATTCCTAACAACGCTGCTATCCCCAATTCAACAGGAAAAGTTTCAAATGGAAGTTATATTGAAACTTATAGCGACAATGCATCAGTAACCTATACCGGACCTGAAAATGTTAATGCAAATGAATTAGAGGGGCCTGAAAATCAAGCTCGTTTAATGCAATATATGTTTGACTGGAACTTTGGAAAAGGCGTGGGACCAACCCTTGATCCACTTGACAATGTTAAAGCATTTATTAAATTCACCGATAATCAAAGAATTGTACCTTCGTCCATTAAAGTATTTCATATCACTGACCCTCAGTTACTTACACAAACAGGTAACAGAACTAAGATAAGTTCAGAAATTTATCAAAAAATCGTTGGGCAATATGACGGCAGCAATGGTACTTTTGCAAACGAAGACACCGACTTTGAAAACTTTTTACGAAATTTAGTTTCTCAAAATCCTGATAACAAAACTTTCAATAATAATGGTATTGAGATTAACCAAAATGGACCATTCTTAGTTGATGGTCAAGATTACTCAAGAAAAGGTGCTTATTTCTTCCAAATTGATACACAATTACTACCACAAGAAATGCAAGAGACTTCACCTTTTGACGGGGGGAGTGGTCCGGCAGTTTCTTATTCCAAAATTATTTTGCCTAATATGACTGCAGCAGGAATTGGTAATAATACTCAAACGCAAACCTATACTGGCTTTAATACAGGTAGTATCTCTGGAAGTACTATACCTACTCCATCCAACCCTCCTACTCCATCCAACCCTCCTACTCCATCCAACCCTCCTACTCCATCTAACCCTCCTACTCCATCCAACCCTCCAAAGCCAACAACTTACCCTAAATCAAAAACTCCTGTTTCAGTTAATCAAAAGAAAGAAATTTTGCCACAAACTGGAGAGAAACATTCCAACTCAATTCTTGGTATCATTAGCGTAGCTTTAGCTTCAGTACTTATCCTATTTAATCTGAGTGATAATAGAAAGCATACAAAATAAGTTCTACTATAGGTTTTTATTTTTTGTAATAACTGAAAGTTAAAAAGACAGAAATCATATTTTTTGGCAAATTCTGTTGCTAAAAAATAAATGGAAAGAATTAAACTGCCTCATAATGGTTGCTTGATTCTTTTTCTTTATAATATTTTTCTTCTAAAAGTCGTAAGCGTCAAAAGCATATCAAAAAAGCGCGCGATGTCAAGCTTTAGTAGAATTCGCGTGCTTTCGTGTTCTTTATTTTTGGGCTAATTGCAAAGCCCTCCATTAACCAATCTACCTGCTTAACAGAGAGAGCTTGAACTTCATTCTGATTCTTTGGCCAGTTCATTTTTCCATTTTCGAATCTTTTATAAAGCAGCCAAAAGCCTTGTCCGTCCCAATAAAGGGCCTTAAAGCAATCTTTGCGTCCGCCACAAAAGAGAAAGACTTTGCCACTAAAAGGATCTAAGTCAAACTGTTCTTTCACTACGATGGATAATCCATCAATACCTTTACGCAGATCAGTCTTGCCACAAACAATATAAACTTGACCCAAGTCACTGAGCCTAATCATGGTAAGACTTTCTCAAGTAATTTGTTCATTAACTCAGGATCTAAACTACTATAAAGATCAAGTTCAAGATCATTCTTCTTCAAACTAAGTAATAAATTATTACGCTGTGGTCGAGTCTTCTTAGGTCTAACCGGATGATTTAAAGCCACAATTGGCTGTTGTTTTTCGAGCATAATTCTAACCCTCCAATATTTTTGATGAGTTTAGAATAACTGAAAAAAGAGGACTAAGAAAGACACTCGGTTATCTGACGCTCACCTTACTTTAAAAATTGACAAAGAAAAAGCATCAAGCTGGTACTTAGCAGCTTGATGCTTAATCTAATTATTAAATTTTAGTTGACTTCTATCAACACCATTTGACAGAAAGCCCTTTAAAACTGTCATCAAACTCCCGGTCCTATTTCTCCACGTATTAAAGTATGGGGATCACCAGGCAGTTTTCATCAAATTTATAATTATCTTCTCTTCTTATTTTCTATTTTATGCTTTTTAAAATTGGTAAGAATTAAAAATGCTGCTGCCATTACGATTAATGTCCCCACTAGATAAGTACTCATATTTGAGTTTTCACCCGTTTTAGGTATTTTCTTATCTGAGGTTGTTTTTTCTAATTTACTTGAAATTCTTGTAACTTGCCTTTGTTTGATTGGTACGTTAGAAGTTGGTTCATTAGGTTCATCTGGTACTTTTGGTATTGGTTCATTAGGTTCACCTGGTACTTTTGGTGTTGGTTCATTAGGTTCACCTGGTACTTTTGGTGTTGGTTCATCAGGTTCACCTGGTACTTTTGGTGTTGGTTCATTAGGTTCACCTGGTACTTTTGGTGTTGGTTCATTAGGTTCACCTGGTACTTTTGGTGTTGGTTCATTAGGTTCACCTGGAATTTTGACGTTTGTAATCACAAAACCATTTTTCATATCCCCTGTAATTTGACTATCATAGCCTTTGACTGCTTCCTCTTTGAGAGAATACTTTATTTCCTTCCCTGTATTCTTTTCATATCTCGGAAGATTTTCAAAAACATACTGCCAATTATTACTTTGACTAAGTTCCTGTGTTTGTACTACTTTATTACCAGCCATAAGCGAAACTTTTATCATTTTAGGGAGATCCGCAGCAGCCTTTTCTACTTTTCCTTTTTCATTTTTCCAGATCTTTTTGACTGGTATGTTAAGTGGCAATTCACACTCTGCTTCAGAATTAAACAAATATGCGTCATGCTGCATTCCTAAGACAGAGAGCACATTATAACTTTTACCCAGAAAACTAATTTGAGTTCCTTTAGTACCTTCTTCTACTACAGTTAGCTGATAATAATGACCATCTTTAGAAACGTAATTTCCATACTTATCAACATACTTACTTATGTCAAACTTACCTTGCCAGTTATTATTGTCGCCAAGTTTAATTACCTGATCTGTAGGTTGACCATCCACGTATAATCTCACACGTATATCGGATACAGGAATCTCACTAGAAGGAAGAACTTTTCCTGCATTGATATTAAGTTCCGTTCCATCATTTAATTCATAATATTGAGAGGTTGATGCATTTTCTTTACTTATAGAATGTGAATTTTCTTCATTCAAAGCAACAAATGAAGCCATTACAGTCGATATAGTAGCCGAAGGTTCGACCATTTCATACTTAAAATTACAATCGTACCAATATTTTTTTACTCTTAAAAATTTATCTTCAGGTTTATTAACTTGTTGCACACTTACATCAATGAAGTTGTTATATTCATTTAAACTTGCTTCATACTCTTTACCCTCAATGGATATATCTTCTGGAGTTTCAGTTATTGCTTGACCGTCAATTTTAACAATTAGTGCTGTATTAGCATCAATTTGCTTAAGAGTATCAATCTCAGCTGTACCATTAATAAATTGAGGAACTATTCCGCTTATAATAACACTATTATTATTTTTATTAATTACCTCTACCTTGGGAGAAAAGCCCGCCATATCGTCTCCCGAATAGTTATAAAAACGTATTTTGGTAGAGTTTTGTAATTTTGGAGTGGACTGTTTCTCTTGCTTTCTTTCCTTACTTGCTACATCATCAGTATTAGTATTATTTTCCAATCCCAATGGCTCTTTACTATTTTTTTGAACGTGGTCATTACCATCCTTTACACTAACTTGAGATTGCTCTTTTTCAGAATTTACACTTGTAACATTTTGCTGATTTACAACATTTATTTCATTTGCACTTACTGTTACTGAATTTAAGCCACTCACAATAGTGGTATTTATAAGCATTAATGCAAGTAACAGCGACCAAAGTTTCTTTTTCATTTCCAAATTAATTTTCCTTTCTCATTCATTCAAACCAATATCCATTAAAATTAAACTTAGCAACTCGATACGGCCGCGAGTTTGCTTTCAGCATAAAACTATTTATCGCTTTTCCATTGCTGTCTAATTCGCCAAAAGCTCCTTTGAAACTTGTTCCATAAATAATATGTCCATTGATTTCCATCACATTACTTTGGAAGAAGGAAAATGGCAGTGCTATCTTTTTTACCAGCTTAAACGTTCTCGCTTTTTCATTTACCAGATATTTATAGTAATATGATCTCGCACCTTTAGGCAAAACCGTATTTTTATTAACTACAGTTGGCACCTTAACAACTCCACTGAATCCATCCCAAGAAAAGTCTGGTCTACTATCCATAATAGCGCTGTTGTTATCATACATGTAAAGATAGTATTTCGTCCTAGAAAAGTTTTTATTTCTTTCAATACGAACAGAGTGCTGCCCAGCATTAGGTTGGAAATTACTTACTTTTTGATAAAGATATTCGCTATAGCCTATATTTTTCCAAATTGATGGCTCGGACAAGAAATACTCAATCTTAGGCTTATTTCCACTAACATTTATTTTCATAATCGTGGATGTTTCCCTTGAACTTATAATAACTGCCCCATCCATATAATTTATCGAGTTAGGGTGAATATTATCTCTATGCCCTTTATTGTTCAATACAAGGTTCTTTACAACTCCTGTAGCTTTTTTATAAAGCTTGGGTACTAAATCTTTAAAATCGAAAAGCTCTGTGACCTTTCCATCTTTTAAATCAATCTTAATTACACTGTCACACACACGATTCTCTTTTTGCATCACTTGTTTATTAGTAGCTAAGGCATATAAATCATCGTTTGCAATTGTAAAATCATGGTGTATTCCGTAATTTTTAGAACCATAAATTTTTTCAATTTGTCCTAAATTATTAACTTTGCTAATTTTTGAGTCAATAAGATTATACAAGTAACCATCCTTGAATTGCACATTAACAAGGTTAAACCTCAGCTCCCCTCTTATTACACCATCATCATCTATTAATAGACTTGTATTCTCTTTCATGGGCACCAGGAAAAGTCCGTCAATCGGTTTTGCTTTGCTTGTTCCTCTTTGAATTTTTAAGCCTTTATAAGACTCGCTTAGTATTTTTGGAGCATTGTAAACAAAACGTATTGCCTTTTTTTTACCTCTTTTATCAACTGCTGTTAGCGTAATGATATTCTTCCTACTAGGCACAATTCCTGTAAGAAGATATTCATGAGTCTTACTATATTGGCGCTTACCCTTCAACCATCTTTTGAAATTTTTAGTATTGGCTACACTAATATTTTCTTTAATCTTTGTTGCTTTTGCAGTTTTGAAATATACATACAGACCGGTGGTGTTAAATTTATACGGATCTTTCACCGCCAAAATCTGGGGAAAGTTATACTCTTTTGCTTGTTTTAATCTTTCAAGTTTTGCTTCTATTTTCCTACCATTTTCAACAGTATTGTCATCTTCATTTGTTACAACACTATTTAACTCAAGAATTTTTATATTTTTATTTTCTACACTATCTTTTTTAGAAAAACCAGTTACAACACAAAATAAAATGGCTATAGCCAAAGTAAAAAATGTTATTTTTTTCATTTCTCGCAGCTCTCTTTTTTTCAAGCAACTAAGCCGAACGTTAACCGCTTTTTATACACCTACATTCTTATTTTACTCTAAAAAAGGGGGGGATCAAGAGAGCCTGTAAATCAAGAATTAATGATCCTGACTCTAATAAAGTAGAATGGGGAGTTGTGTTAACTAATCTTGATCGTAAAAATTATCCGTTAAAAAGAATTAACGAGCTTTATTATCTTCGTTGGGACATTGAAACATCTTTCAAGAAGCTAAAGTATTCTTTGGGCCGCGTGCAGTTTCATTCCAAACAAGATAAATTCATCGAAATGGAAATCTACGCTCACATGATTAATGCTATCAGTCAAATTGATGCTTAAGCTTATATCCCGCAAAGGCATTGCAAGTATCAATACTCTATTAACTTCAAACAATCATGCTCGATTATTCATTTAACAGCTTCTTCATCACAGGAATTTGAAAGGATTCTGATTCAAATCAGTTATTATACGGTTCCAATCAGACCAGGACGAAAATATAAGAAAGATATAAAACCAAAATCAGCTGTATATTATTTATATCGCGTAGCTTAAAAATTGGCGCTTTATTTGACGTACAAAAAAAGCGCCAATTTAAACAATTAAATGTCAAACCAGTGCTTTAAAAGTCTAGTCTCAATTGTCAATATCTTAACTTAATGACATTGGCTTTATGCTTGCTTTTTTCTACGTAAAGTCAAGCATCATCGTATGTTTTGCTTTATTATTTTGTATAATTTAACGACTTAATTAAAATTGTGTCGATTTATTTTTAAACGAAAGTATGACAAATAAGCCTGCAAATCTATAATTTTTGTAAGCTTAGTTTTATAAT
>NZ_ML136914.1 GCF_004009905.1 Lactobacillus xujianguonis | reverse complement strand
TACCATGGACAAAAGAAGTTCAGAAAGTATGTAAAACAAAAGAGAAGCATACTAAAGCGGCCTAGCAGATACACTCTGTATCAAAGCTAGACCGCTTTTTCAATATACTTCAGTTTTTGACGCTTACGTTTTATCTCTACTTATACTATTTTACTCATAATTAGCCAAAAAGAAAAAAGCCTGGCTCTCCCAGACTCTTGCCTTAGCAAATTTACTTGCCCATTTCTTTTTCAACTACTTTGACAATTCGATCGACATAAGCATCCGTTTCTTCTTGTGTTGGACCTTCAGACATAACTCTTAATAAGTCTTGTGTACCTGAAGGACGAACAAGAACACGACCATTGTCACCCATGTCTGCTTCAACTTCTTTAATGACATCCAAAATTGCTTGGTGTTCCTTCCAGCTCTTCTTATCCTTAATTGGAACATTGACTAAGCATTGTGGATATTCCTTAAAGTCAGCTAATAATTCTGATAAAGACTTACCGGTCTTCTTCATCACTAACATCAAATGCAAACCAGTAAGCATCCCATCACCAGTATTGTGGTAATCACTCATAATAACGTGACCTGATTGTTCACCACCAAGGTTATAACCATGAGCACGCATTTCTTCAGAAACGTAACGGTCACCAACTTGGGTACGAACATTCTTCAAGCCTTTTCTTTCAAGGGCTTTAGTAAAACCAAGGTTACTCATAACTGTTGTGACAATCGTATCCTTCTTTAAGCGGCCGTGATCAGCTAAATAAGTACCAATCACATACATGATGTGGTCCCCATCAACTTCGTTACCATTTTCATCAACAGCAATACAACGATCAGCATCCCCATCAAAGGCCAAACCAAGTTGGGCACCTTGCTTAACAACTTCTTTTTGTAAGTTTTCAGTATGAGTAGCACCACAATGATCATTAATGTTTAAACCATTTGGATGAGTGTAAATGGTAGTGAAGTCGACACCACAATCTGCAAACAATCTAGAAATTAACGCACTTGAAGCACCATTAGCACCATCGATAACCACTTTGATTCCGCTTAAATCTTCAGGAATGGTATTTTCAATAAATTGTAAATATTTAGCACTACCTTCATGGAAGTCGGTTACTGTACCTAAACCTGCAGCAGATGGACGAGGCAATTTATCTTCTGAAGCATCGATTAACTTTTCAATTTCGCCTTCCATTTCATCAGAAAGCTTCAAACCATCACTACCAAAGAACTTAATCCCATTATCTTCAACTGGGTTGTGTGAAGCTGAAATCTGAACCCCAGCATCAGCTCCTTGAGCCCGGACTAAGTATGAAAGACCTGGAGTGGTGATCACGCCAACTTCAAGAACTTCAATTCCGACTGAAAGAAGTCCTGAGATTAAAGCATATTCCAGCATTTGACCTGAAATACGTGTATCACGCGAAACGAGAACTTTAGCTTGTTCATCATTCTTCTTGTTCTTAGTCAAAACATAACCACCGTCACGGCCTAACTTAAAGGCCATTTCTGGAGTTAAACCTTGATTAGCAACGCCACGAACACCATCAGTTCCGAAATATTTTAACATTTATCTAAACAACCTTTCTCAAGTATTTAATGCTCTTAATTCGTTTTAGAGCTACTTGCATCTTTAACTTTAATTTCAACTTGTACAGTAGATGGATGAGCTTTAACTACTCCCTTAGGTAATTTCAAAGCTACATTCTTGGTCGTATTCTCATCAATCCCTTTTAAATCGACATTGACAGGCAAACGATCAATTTTATTCAAAACATCCTTATCCCCATACAAAGTAACTCCACTCTGTTTAGCTGTTACCGAATATACCTTGTCACTATTTTCATTTTTAGAATTCAAGTGTAATTTCACCTGCTTCTTCGAAATGGAAATTGGCAAGATTACTCTAGCTGTTGCTGGTTGAATGACAACATTTAATTGTTGCTTCTTCTTATTTTCAGCCACTAAAATAACTTGTCGTTCAAAATTATGACTGATTCCATTAGGTAAAACCGCTTTAGCCACAATTTGGTCAATCTGGTTTACTTCGCTTAAAGCCCCAGTAACTTCAACTTGTGCAGGACTAACTGTCGGTCGACCTAATTTATAACCCTTAGCCACAGCATTTTTATTATACTCTATTTGCACTGGCATGGTACGGGATTTTCTTCGCTGAATATTAACAGTAATATGACGCGGATTTACTTTATAGAAAATTTGCTTATTTAAGCCACTAATTTTCACTCTAACGCGATGTTGCCCAACTTTTTTATGAGTTAAATCAATATAAGCGCGAAAATTTTGCGTGTTTACCGCAGAAGTAACTAAGGCATTAGAACCTTCAAGCGTAACTTTGACTTTTTCAGGATAACCCACCACATAATATTGATCAGTATCAACCGAAACCTGCAATGGGACTTTAATCGATTGGGTCTCATTGGCCGTTTCTTTAGTCCGTCGCGGCTCTCCTTGAGTTAAAAAGCCATTTTGGGTTGAGTCAATATAACTCACAATTAGAATTGCCAGTAATAAAGAAACAATTGAAATGACCCATTTTTTACTCCAAAAATTTTTCATCGACCAGCCCCCCACTTCCAAAACTTATTCATTATCTTTTGGTACCAGCTAGCCTTCTTACTTGGTTTAGGAACTAACTCTGCATTGAGGTACTTCAAATATTCTTCTCTGGTCATATCTAATAAAAAGCGACCATTACGAGTAATCGTTACACCACCAGTTTCTTCAGAAACAACAATTGTGATTGCATCTGTTACCTCTGAAATTCCAACGGCAGCTCGGTGCCGGGTTCCTAAACGTTTAGGAATCATACTGCTATCAGATAGTGGCAAATAAGCCGCAGCCACGGCGATCCGATCTTTATTAATAATCACAGCCCCATCATGAAGCGGTGTATTAGGAATAAAAATATTAATCAATAATTCGCCAGTTACATCAGCATCAAGTTTGATTCCTGTTTCAATATAATCATTTAAGCCGGTTTCTTGTTGCAAAGTGATTAATGCCCCGATCCGCCGCTTTGACATATATTGAATTGCTTTATCTAATTCTTGTACCAAATGAACCGAGCGATCATGAGCCGTATTCTCACGGCCGTTAAAAATCGGCATCCGGCCTAAATGTTCCAATCCTCGCCGAATTTCCGGTTGGAAAATAATAATGATTCCAACCACTGACCAGGAAACAATCTGATCAACAATGTAAGTTAAGGCGTGCAATTGCAATAAGCCGGCAACTACTCTCACAATAAAGATAAAAACTAAGCCTTTTGCTAACTGAACCGCCTTGGTTCCCTTAATGAGCATGATCAAGTGATAAACCAGATACCACATGATCAAAACATCTAAAGCAATCGAAAAATTATTCCAAGTAAAAAAAATGGAAAAGCTGAAATTGTTCATTGCTGCTCCTTTCTCAAATAGTTACTTTAATTATAACTAAACTCATCGCATTAACGGGCATACATTTTAAATTCTAGAAATAAATCATTATATTCTTGAGTAATCTTTGGTCCTAAATCCCGAAAGACGTGTAAATGCCTGATTGTGACGGTATTGGGATAAAACTGTTTATTATCCCTAATTTTGGCTGGCAATAGCTTTTGCGCAGCTAAATTAGGAGTAGCATAACCAACGTATTCTGCATTCTGAGCAGCATTTTTTGGCTCAAGCATGAAGTTAATAAACTGATAAGCTGCTTTTTTATTTTTAGCTGTTCGGGGAATGACAAAATTATCAAACCACAAGTTTGAACCAGGCTGTGGAATAACATAATGTAAGTGCGGATTTTCATCCATCATTTCCCGTGCTACGCCAGACCAAGTAACCCCAATTGCTGCTTCGTTTTGAATCATATACATCTTCATTTCATCAGAAATGATTGCTTTAATATTTGGTCCTAAACCATTAAGCTTGGTTTGAGCTAGTTTTAATTGCAAACTATTGCTAGTATTCATCGAATAGCCTAAGGAAACTAGGGCCATGCCCATTGCATCCCTAGCTGAGTCAACCAACAAAATCTGATGACGAAACTTTTTTTGCCATAAATCGTTCCAATTATTGATTGTACCTTTTTTGACGAACTTATCATTATAGACAATTCCTAATGTCCCCCAGAAATATGGGACTGAATATTGATTTTTTCGATCAAAACTCTGATGCAAAAAGGCAGGATTGATATTTTTAAAATTGGAAATCTTCTTCACATTAATCCGATCTAATAAATGAGCCTTTCTCATCTTGGTAATCATATAATCTGAAGGGATCGTCAAATCATAAGCTGTTCCACCTTGCTTAATTTTAGTATACATAGCTTCATTAGAATCAAAAGTTTGATAGACAACATGATAACCCGTTTGCTTTTCAAATTTTTTAATCAACTTCGGATCCAGATAGTCTCCCCAATTGTAGATCACTAGACTTTGCTTCTTAGTCTTAATAGTAGGTTGATCTAACTTAATTGAACCATATGCTAAGCCCGCACAGGCTAAAAGGATAGCCAAAACTGACCAGATAACTTTTTTCATTTAATCAGCCCTCCTAGTCCTTTGCGCGTTTTTTTATTCTTGCGGGCAGTAATGAAATAATAAATTCCTACTAGCAGTAGAACAAACAAGAACATCACGGTACTTAAAGCATTAACTTCCAAGTCAATTCCTTGCCGCGCCCGAGAATAGATTTCAACTGATAGAGTTGAAAAACCATTACCAGTCACGAAAAAGGTTACGGCAAAATCATCCAGAGAATAGGTTAAAGCCATAAATAAACCGGTCGCAATTCCTGGAATAAGCGCTGGTAACATTACTTTAGTAAAGACCTGATAGCTACTAGCTCCTAAATCACGCGCCGCATCAACTAAAGCATAATCAAATTCATTTAAGCGCGGTAACACCATTAACACCACAATCGGAATGGAAAAAGCAATATGGCTCAATAAAACTGAGCCAAAATTTAAGCCAATTCCTAAAGCGGTGAAAAAGATCAAGAAACTAGCCCCAATAATGACATCAGGTGAGACCATGAGCACATTATTTAATGACAAGAGTACCTTTTGCTGCGACTTTTTTCGAACCATAGAAATTGCTAAAGCACCCATGGTTCCAATAACTGTCGCAATTAAACTTGAAAGTAGAGCCAAAAGAATGGTTTCTAAGAAAATTGCTAACAAGCGATTATCTTGAAACAAGGCTTGATAATGTGCCCAGGTAAAGCTCTTAAACTGATTCATATCTTTGCCACTTGAAAAAGAAAAATAAATCAAATAAAAGATCGGAATGTATAAAATGATGAGCACTAAAAGCAAATAAGTTTTCGCCAATACTTGCCGCTTTTTCATAGCTTGACCTTCTTTCTTTTAGCCTTTTTACCAGTGAGCAGCATCACAACAATCATCAAGAAAATCAAAACGACTCCAATAGTTGCTCCCATATTCCAGTTCATCGTCGTCATGAAATATTCCTCAATCGCTGTCCCCAAGGTAATAACTCGGTTACCACCGATCAAACGGGTCAACATGAACAAAGAAAGTGACGGAATAAAAATCGCTTGAATTCCACTTTCAACACCTGGCCAAGATAAAGGCCATAACACATAACGAAAAGTTTGCCACTTGCTAGCTCCTAAATCTTCAGAAGCTTGAATGACAGCTGGATTAATCTCTTTAATGGCATTATAAATAGGCAAAATCATGAAGGGAATTTCAATATATGTTGCGACAAAAATAAAAGCAAAATCCGTAAATAGAATATTGACTGGTCCCAGGCCAAATAAGTGCAAAAATTTATTAACTAGACCATTATTACCTAAAATTCCTATAAAGGCGTAGGCTTTGAGCAACAAATTAATCCAAGTAGGTAAAATAATTAGTAACAGCCAAATTTGCTGATTTTTGATTTTAGTCAAAAAATACGCCGTTGGATATGAAATTACCAAAGTAATTATTGTAATTAAAAAGGCATACCAGAAGGAATTAAGCATCATTTTTAAGAAAGTACCGTTTTTAAAAAATAAGGCAAAATTACTCAAAGTAAAATGATGATTAGCATCTGTTAAGGAGTACCACAGAATTAACAAGATCGGCAAAATCACAAACAGGATGATCCACATCAGATATGGCACCATAAAGAAAGCACGTGCTTTTTTATTATTCATCGTTACTTTCCTCACCTTCATAACTTTCTAGTCGTGCATCAAAGTCAGCTTGACTTTCATGTTGTCGCATTACGTGAATATCTTCAGGGTCAAAATACAGACCAATCCGTTCATTTAATTGGCAACCATTCGTTGAATGAATAAGCCATTCATTTTCATCAGTATCAATTGCTTTAATTTCAAAGTGATCTCCTAAGAAGAGCTGCGTTTGAGCCGTGGCAACTAACTTACCTTTTTCAGGTGCAACAATATCTAAGTCTTCGGGCCGAATTACTACTTCAACTTTTTCATTGGCCTTCATTCCGGCATCAGCACATTGAAAATGATGATTGGCAAACTCAACCTCATAATCTTGAATCATTCGTCCTGGTAAAAGATTTGATTCACCAATAAAGCGCGCCACAAAGTCGTTAATTGGTTCGTCATAAATGTCAACTGGTGATCCATTTTGCTGAATTTTACCATCGTTTAAGACGAAAATTTCATCACTCATTGATAAAGCCTCTTCTTGATCATGAGTAACAAAAATAAAGGTGATTCCTAGTTTCTTTTGAATTGCCCGTAATTCAAATTGCATTTCTTTACGAAGGCGCTTATCAAGGGCAGACAAGGATTCATCAAGTAGTAACACCTTAGGCTCATTCACGATCGCTCTAGCAATAGCCACTCTTTGCTGCTGTCCACCACTTAATTCAGAAATCTCACGATTGGCATAGCCATCTAAGCGCACCATATGTAAGGCATCTTTAACTTTGGGCTTTATTTGACTTAGCGGTAATTTCTTGATTTTTAGGCCAAAAGCCACATTTTCAAAAACGTTTAAATGTGGAAAAAGGGCATAATTTTGAAAGACAGTATTGATTTGTCGCTTAGCCGGATCAAGATCAGTAATATTTTTACCATCAAACCAGACTTCACCTTCAGTTGGTTGCGTAAAGCCAGCAATTATCCGTAAGATTGTTGATTTGCCTGAACCACTAGGTCCTAATAAGGAATAGAACTTGCCAGATTCAATCTTGAGGTTGATATCTTTGAGCGCAATAAAGCCGTCATCGTAACGTTTATTGATATGCTTAAGTTGAATAATGTCCATCTTACAAAAATAGCTACAAGCACTGGCGCCTGTAGCTTGTTCCTCCATTTAGTTTATTTTTTGCCAATAATTCTTACTTCTGTATGCAAGTCAATATCATACTTTTCTTTAATTACTTTTTGAATGTAATGAATCAAGTTTAAGTAATCTGTAGCAGTGGCACCGCCTTTATTAACGATGAAACCGGCATGCTTGGTCGAATCTTGTGCACCACCAATTTGCTTACCTTGTAAACCTGCTTTAATAATCATTGGGCCGACAAAATGACCTTTTGGCCGCTTAAACACACTTCCACAAGATGGATATTCAAGTGGTTGCTTGTAGCGACGCAAAGCATTTAAGTAATCCATTTGCGCTAAAATTTCTAACTTTTTACCTGGTTTAAGAGCAAAAGTTGCTGCAACTACAATATCACCATTTTCTTGCACTAATGAATGACGATAAGAAAATTCCATCTCTTGGTTGGTGTAAGTTTTAAATTCACTAGCTCTAGTTAAAACTGTCACTGTGTCGACTGCATTTTGAGTTTCGCCACCATAAGCACCGGCATTCATAAAGACCGCACCACCAATACTGCCAGGAATACCGGCCGCAAATTCAAGACCACTTAGACCAGCTTTAGCTGCTGTAAAGGCAGTATCAATAATTCGCGCGCCTGCTTGAGCAACGACTTTATTACCCTTAACAGAAATTTGATTCATTTTGGTCAAAATAATAACTAAGCCGTCAATCCCGCCATCACGAATAATTAAATTAGAAGCATTCCCAATAATAGTTAAAGGCAATTCTTCTTCACAGGCAACTTGCACCAAGTTCTCTAATTCCGTTTTATTTTTTGGAAAAGCTAAATACTGGGCTGCACCGCCAGTTTTGGTAAAAGTATATTTGCTTAATTTGATCTGCTCTTGAATATCCACGCCATCATTTTTTAAATCAAGTAATTTCAATGCGCGAGCCCCTCTCTTAATAATCATTTCCTATTTTAACGCTAAAGCTACTCTAAGACACTATGTTATACTAACTTTATTAAGGAGAGAAAAATGAATTTTATCGCAATGGATTTTGAAACTGCTAATCATTACCCCGAAAGCGCATGTTCGCTTGCCTTAATAATGGTTCGCAATAATGAAATTGTTGATCGCTTTTATACGGTGATTAATCCGCAAATGCCCTTTGATGCACAAAATATTAAAGTCCACCAAATTACAGCTGACGATGTCAAAGACGCGCCAACCATGGCTGAAGTTTGGCCACAAATTAAAGAATTATACCAACCAGGGATGCTAGTCGCAGCTCATAATGCTCGCTTTGATACTAACGTGATGCGCCAGTCATTAGCTCGCTATAATATTGCTGAACCTCATTACTTAGTAATTGATACTTTGAAAACTAGCCGTTTGTTTGAACCAGAATTGCCTAACCACAAGCTTGATACCGTTTCTGATGCCTTAGATGTTGAACTATGGCACCACCATAACGCCTTAAGCGACAGTGAAGCATGTGCTGGCATTTTAATTGCTCAACAAAA
Organism: Lactobacillus xujianguonis; assembly: GCF_004009905.1. Classification (GTDB taxonomy): domain Bacteria; phylum Bacillota; class Bacilli; order Lactobacillales; family Lactobacillaceae; genus Lactobacillus; species Lactobacillus xujianguonis. The sequence continues at coordinate 174 of NZ_ML136914.1, read as the reverse complement.
GCAGTTTGGCGATGAAGCAATCAAAAACTTAATTTATCAGATATAGCAAAAGCGGAATTTGAAAGAAAACAATGGTATCACAAATAAACCTATGAATACTTGTAGTTTTTTCATAGGTTGTTATACTGAAGTTGATCATTTGATTTCAACTAAAGTCTTTGGTAATGTGTGGCT
>NZ_ML136913.1 GCF_004009905.1 Lactobacillus xujianguonis | reverse complement strand
AAGCACGAAGCTTAGCTAAGTTCAATTGGTTACCATCCTTGTCGTAAATTGCGGCAATGTGGTTAACAGTCTTAGTTACAGCTGATTCAGTTGGAGTTGAAACCTTACCGTTAGGAACATTTACAGTTACAGGCATTGAAACTTCTGCACCGTTAGCTGGTGACTTAGCATTGAAAGTTAAGTTCAAAGTCTTAGGAGCATCTGCAATGTTGCCTAATGAGTCAACCTTGATACCAGCTTTTTGCAATTGAGCAGTAACGTCAGCAACAGTAGTAGTTACGTTAGCTGCAGCGTTAGCACCATTTTCAAGTTGGTGTGCTGAGTACTTAGCATTGAATGCACTCATAATTGAGCTTACGTTAATGCTACCGTTAACAGCGTTAACATCGATTGAACCACTGTTCACGTTGGTACCAGTAGCTCTTTCAAAGAATGAAACAACATCTGCATTAGCGGTGTCAACTGGAGTTACAGGAATAAGTACTTCAACACCCTTAGGGTTAACCATTGCACCGTTTGCATCGGTATCAAAGTTAATCTTATCTACAAATTTGTCACCGGAAATAAGGCGCATACCGTTTGAAGCACTAAGTGATAAGTTCTTCTTATTAGCATTAGCAGTACCAAAGTTAAATGAAACTGCAGGTACTTCTACGTAGTACTTAACACCTGGTTCCAAAGCGTAAAGGCCGTTTGAGCCCTTCTTTACTTCGTTCCAACTTTGAGTATCAGCATTGCGCCAAAATACTGCAACAGTTGATTCACCTGGAGTAAGGTTACCAGTGTAACTTTGACCAGCCCAACTAGCAGTAATAGAACCTGAAACCTTACCATCCCAGTTGTAACGAGCAATAGTATTACCAGTAGTAGTATCAGTCAAAACAGCGTTTGCCTTAGTAACAGCCTTTAAATCTGAGCTTAAAGTTACATCACTCTTGATTGCTGGTGCTGAAGTACCACCAAGTTCAATATTGGTAACAGCAGCAGCATTAACAGAGCTAACAGCAGAAGCAGCGACAGGAGCGACAGCTAATAAAGCAGCAGCAGCAGCGCTAACGATTTTCAAATTTTTCTTCATGTGGTCTAATCCTCCTTGAAAAAACAAAAAATAGTAATAGGAGGGAGGCTTCAGCATGGCAGAGGCCTATAATGTACAAAATACTTCGAGCAGGAACCATAAGTTTATAAGGCTTATGAGGTAGTAGTCTTGCTGAAGGATCAGCATGCGTACAGGGTGCTAGCCTGAAGCATATGTGTCTGTTAGTTGTCATTATTCACTATTGCACTGGGGAGGATAGGGCGGGTTTTAACACGCTGAAATTTTTGCTTTGGCGCAGCTTTTTTCACATCCATAGTTTCCACATTATGACAAAATTATATTTTTCCTACAAAACGATGTTTTCAGTTGTCATTACTGCAATTGCCCTATACAATAGAGTTGTCATCTTAAGGAGGATTTACGCTATTTATGAAAAAACATAAGCTTTTAACTAGCTTCGCAGCAGCTGCTGTCTTAACCAGTACTGCTGTTCCAGCGGTTAATAATTTACCAATTGTTAAGACCCAGACCGTCAAAGCCGCAACGGCAGCGGATCAACAAGCCTTCATTACTAATGCCGCAACCCATGCTACTAAGGTTGCCAAGAAGTATGGCCTTTATCCATCAGTGATGATCGCACAAGCAATTCTCGAATCTGGCTGGGGTGAGTCCGGTTTAGCCACCCAAGCCAACAACTTATTCGGGATTAAGGCTGGTGCTGGTTGGATGGGGGAGACCTACACCGCTAAGACCCGTGAAGAGAATTCTAAGGGGAAGAGTTACTACATCACGGCTAGCTTCAAGAAGTATCCAACTTATGAAGGTTCTTTTGAAGATAATGCTATCTTGCTCCGGAATGGAATTCTCAGCCAAGGCAATCGTTACCAAGGTACTTGGATTGAAAATGCAAATAGTTATACCGATGCTACTAGTGCTTTAACTGGGACTTACGCCACTGACCACAGTTATGATAAGAAGTTAAATGAACATATTACTAAGTATAATTTGACCCAATATGACCCAACCATTTCTAAGGTTTCCAAGAGTTATACCGTTGGCAAGAATGCTTCAACTTATGCTTGGCCAACCGACCATTCAGTGTCAGCTAAGTCTGGTTCAGTCAAGTCTGGCGAAAGTGTCACTGTTGATAAGACCATTACTTACAAGAATGGTTCTAAGCGCATGCACATTGCCGGCAAGGGCTGGGTCAACTCAACGGTCTTCAAGAAGAATAGCGGCTTCCTCGCAAGTTCACAAGCTCCTGCAGCAACGACTGCTGTTAAGAAGCAATTAATGCATAACGCCTACATGTACGATAAGAAGGGCAAGAAGTTAGCTGGCAGTAAGAAGCTAGCAGAAGATACGGTAATTAATACTTACGGTACTAAGACCATTAAGGGTAAGAAGTATTACCGCGTTGGTAAAGATGCCTATGTTGCTGCCGGCAATATCGACGGCACCATGCGTTACCTCAAGCGTAACAGTTACGTCTATAACGGTAGCGGCAACCGTGATAACAACATCGTTCACCACAAGAATGATATGATTGCCACCTTCGGTAGTTCTGTGAACATCATGGGACATAAATATTACAAAGTTGGAATTCACCAATACATTAAAGCTTCTAACTTTGTTAAATAATGGTAAACTTAACTGCAGCTGCATTTGATTGCAACCGCAGTTTTTGTATGAAAAGAAAAAGGGAGTAAAAAATTGGAACAATTATCATTATTCTTAGTTGTGCTTTTAGCACTAGTGATTCCGATTTTTATGGCGCGGTTCAAGGTAAACAACGTTCCCACCGCTGTCGCTGAAATTATTGTCGGGATCATCATGGGGTCAAGTGGCTTTAACTTGATTTCTAGCACGCATGACCTGTCTTTCTTATCGGACTTGGGTGTGATCTTGCTGATGTTTCTTTCTGGGATGGAAATCGACTTTGATTTATTAAGTCGCAAGAACAACCAGAAGCGCAAGAGTCAAGCTGGTAAAGAAGTCGATCCGATGAAGACGGCGATTATGGCCTTTATTGGGATTGCCTTCATGTCAGTAATTCTAGGTTACATCTTGCACTTCACTGGTTTATTCAGTGAGACGCCATTAGCGATCATCATTTTCATGACAGTTGCGCTCGGAGTGGTAATTGCGACCTTGAAAGAGAAGGATATTTTAGGCCGGCCAATTGGGCAGACGATTTTACTAACTGCCGTAATGGGGGAAGTTATTCCGTTGATGCTCTTGACGATCTATGCTTCGCTTCATGGTGGCAACGCTGAACAATTATGGTTGATTATTTTGCTATTCGTTGCTGCCATCTTCTTATTATGGCGGTTCCAACACCCATATGATTGGTTCGTTAAGGTAACTAAGTCCACTACACAACTAGATATTCGCTTGGCCTTTTTCTTAATTTTTGCCTTAGTCACCGTTGCTGAAACGGTGGGGGCCGAGAACATCTTAGGGGCCTTCTTAGCCGGGATGGTCATGAAGTTACTTGAACCAAGTGAAGCAACCAAGGATAAATTAACCTCCATTGGTTATGGTTTCTTTATTCCAATTTTCTTCATCATGACTGGGGTTAAGTTGAACTTGCGTAGTTTATTCGCTCATCCTTCATCCTTAATGTTATTGCCAATCTTGGTGCTCTGCTTGTTCATCGCCAAGTTACCGGTAGTGGCCGTCTTCTTGAGAAAGTTTGACAAGCGTAACGCCTTTGCTGGTAGTTTCTTAACTGCAACCACGATTACAATTGTCTTGCCAACCTTGCAAGTAGCACGGCGCTTGCATGCCATTACTCAAACTCAATCTGATGCCTTCATCTTGGCTGCGGTTATTGTCTGCATCGTTAGTCCAATTATTTTTAATTCTAACTTTGTCTTGACACCAGCAGATCGGATCAAACAGAAGGTGACAATGATTGGGGCTAACACCTTCACTATTCCAGTGATTCATGACTTGCACGATAATTGGTATCAAGTGCGGGTCTTCACCGATGATCAGAACAATTACGATACCTTCAAGAGTCGGGCAGATATTACTCTGATTCCTAGTTACGACCAAGAAGAGCTAGAGAAGGCCGGCGTTTTTGACGGAAATATTTTCGTAGCGGCTTTGTCTAAGGATGAAGAGAATATTCGCTTAGCTAAGATGGCGCAAGCAGCTGGGGTGGGTCGCGTAATTGTGATTTTGCTGCAGCCAGATGCCGAGACCGTGAAGGAATTGCGTGAAGTAGGAATTGAGATCTTCAACTTTACCAATGTACGTTCATCCTTGATGCGGGCTTTGATTGAATCGCCGGCCGTTTACCAAGTAATGACGGATACCAAGAATGTGCTGTACTCAGTGGTAGTGCAAAATACCAGTTACACTGGCCGCAAGCTGATGGATTGGGACTTCGTTGATCAGATGACGGTCAGCCGGATTCGTCGGGATGGAGCATGGTTATCACCACATGGTTCAACGGTGATTGAGCCGGGGGATGAATTGATCTTCAGTGGTAAGTTTGAAAATGCTGATCGCATTCGCCGAATTTTAAGTCAGAAGTAAGGCTAATCAAAAAATCGTTATTCTGTTAGCAAGAGTAACGATTTTTTAATTTACTGTAAAATTTGTTGTAAGTATGAATGGAGATAACAGAGAAATGGTAAATGACAGTATTCCAATTAAGAACTTAGCACTTTCTCCGTCTGAAAGAATTATTTATCTACAATTAATTAGTAGACATGCTAAACATGGTAAATGGAAATTTAGTATGGGCGATAGTACTTTCTTTGCCAATATCGAAGATGAGGCATTTATCAAATCGGTTGAAAAGAATGAACAACAATTTGGATCAACCGATACTTTAAAGGTGAAGTTAAAAACTAGACAATACTTAGATGTCAACGGAAAATTAAAAAGTGACTACACAGTTACTAAGGTATTGGATCATATTAAGGGATCAGAAGAAATCGAATTAGATTTATTTGATCATCAAGATTAAATTTAAAAGCTAACAAAAAAGTCATCCTTGCGGATGGCTTTTTTACTTGGATTATTTCTTATCTTTCGTAGTCTTCTTTGACTTCTTAATAATCTTTTTGGTCTTCTTGGAAACTTTCTTATTTTCCTTAGTCGTCTTCTTCTTTTCAGTCATTGGCAAGTTTTCAGCATTCAAAGCATTGGTTGGAACCTTCAAGAAGTCACGACTACCGAAGTTACCATAACTTTGACCAAGCCGAACCTTCATGTACTTGCCTAAAGTCATATTCACAAAGATATTAGCTGCAGCTAACTTCTTCTTTTTCACAACTAGCTTGACCGTCATATCCTTGAACTTACCGTACTTTTGCACGCGGCGGAAGACTTGTTCTTGTTCACTACTTTGACCAACGGTACTGATGATTTGTTCAGCCGCAGTCGACATCATCTTCGGATCCTTCAACTTCGCGGTTAAAGTATAAGTTTGCTTGTTGCGCTTCATCTTGTAGGCGTTAAGCAAAGCCTGGTCAGGATTGAAGATTACTTTATTATTCATAATCACGCTAAGTAGTTCAGCGTAACTGTGACCAGTTAACTTTTCAAGGTCAGTCTTGTACCAAGTCTTACTACCATTAATGTAGAGGTTAGAAGCAGTGGCCCAGTTCTCAGAAGTCCGGGTCTTGCCAGCGCTGGTTGTTTGGTTAGTGATATGGAACACCGTTGGTTCCCCACCAAAGATGGTATTGGCCACAACTAATTGACTAGAAGTGTCAGTGGATAAGCGCAAAGACTGAATAACTTGCCCACTCTTGAAGGTCTTTTGTGATTTCTTGATGACCTGACTCTTAGTCAAGACAGGTTCAGCTTTTTTGCTTTGCTGCTTACTACAACCGCCAGCTATCAGGGCAGTGAAGGCAGCACAAGCAATGATTAGTTTCTTAAATTTCATTGATAAATCTTCTTTCTGATTACTCTACCTATATTTTACACTTATTGAGCCATAACTATTTAGTTTTTTCCAAGATTGACTGCACTTTTCACAACGGCTTGCGGAACTTGCAATTTCTTCAAAGTGTTGATGTCGTTAATCTTCAATTGTAAGTGCTTCTTAGCATTGTCGTCCTTATAAGCAGCATCGATATCGATCTTTTTTAAGTTAAAGTTCTTGCTGGTGTCGATTTCGACTTTGGCCTGGTCAGGCGTCATTTTGTCAGTATCAATGCCAATGACTGAAGTGAGCATGCCGTTTTGCGTTAAAGCTTGCCACATCTTTTTATTCTTACCGCTATAAGTGAGGGCGTAACCATCGTTAGTTTCTTTGACCTTGAACAATTTAATTGCCTTTTGATCAAAGGATAATAAAGCACCTTGAGCTAGGTCACTGGTTAATTGGGCGTAAGAAGAAGCCTTCGTCAACTTGGTCTTGAACCAACGTTTAGTACTGGTGCCTTGCATTTGGATGTAATTATTTTTCCCGCTAATCCACAACTTGTAGTGGTTGTTACTCGTGGTGAAATTAGCGAAGACCGTCAACGGCTTCTTATTATATTTGGCCTCAGCTTTTTGCATAATGCGGTGGTTGTGGTCAGTTTGCAGCCAAGTGGCATGCATGGTTTTGAATTTAGTTTGCGCTGCTTGATTAATAATGGTGGCAGCACTTGGTAAGTTTTCCTTTTTAGGAGCAGTTTTTGGCTTGCTGCAGGCTGCTAAAGTAGTGATGAGTAACAGTCCTAACAATAAAGGTAAAAGTTTTTTCTTCATTAATAAATCTTCTTTCCTAAATTAACTTCGTCTCTTATCCTAACAAAAATTGAGCAATCTAGCTGCTAAAGCAAGATTTTTTATTGAATTCCTATGAATTTTTTTAAGAAGCGTGTAAAATAATTACGGAAACATTGAATTTTCAAAGGAGAATATTTCATGTCAAAATTAGTTTTAATCCGTCACGGTCAAAGTGAATGGAATCTTTCAAACCAATTTACTGGTTGGGTTGATGTTAACCTTTCAGACAAGGGTGTAGAAGAAGCTAAAAAAGCTGGTCGTTTAATCAAGGAACACGGTCTTGAATTTGACCAAGCTTACACTTCATTATTAACTCGTGCCATCAAGACTTTGCACTTTGCATTGGAAGAAAGTGACCAACTTTGGATTCCAGAAATGAAGACCTGGAGACTTAACGAACGTCACTACGGTGCTCTTCAAGGCTTGAACAAGAAGAAGACTGCTGAAAAGTACGGCGACGAACAAGTTCACATTTGGCGTCGTTCATACGATGTTTTGCCACCAGCTATTGATGACGACAACGAATTCAGTCAAGCACATGACCGTCGTTACGCAAACTTGGATCCACACATCGTTCCTAAGGCAGAAAACTTACACGTATGTCTTGACCGTGTAATGCCATTCTGGGAAGATCACATTGCTCCAGACTTACTTGACGGCAAGAACGTAATTATCGCAGCTCACGGTAACTCACTTCGTGCTTTAACTAAGTACATTGAAAACATTTCCGATGACGACATCATGAACCTCGAAATGAAGACTGGTGAACCAGTTGTTTACACCTTCGACGAAAACTTGGATGTTGTTAAGAAGGAAAAGTTGGATGACTAATTTTTAGTTTGAAAACAAGAAAAATCCTCAGTCCATTTGGGCTGGGGATTTTTGTTCCAGAAATGAGGTAAAAATGAAGCAAGCAGTAATTTATCCAGCAATTTTCAAACCAGTTGAAAAAGATATCTATTTCATCAGTTTCCCGGATGTACCAAGTGCAGTTACTGAAGGACATGGCTTGAAAGATTCCTTTGAAATGGCTTCAGATGCCTTGGCAACGATGCTTTATGATGAAAAGAAATTACCTAAAGTTACTAACCCTAAAGATATTCAAACTGATGGTGATTCCTTTGTAGCTTTAGTATCCGCAGACTTGTCACAAGCTGCCGATAATTTTGCTTAAAAAATTTCTCCAATTTTTTTGCATCAAAATGCCACTTTTGGGTATAAGATATAAATTAACAGTTAATCCATCATAGTAAAGGGGATAATCATTTGAATCACAGAATTGTAACTTATCCAGCAATTTTTAAACCAGTTGGTGACGACCTTTATGTCATTAGTTTTCCTGATGTTAAGGGTGCAATCACCGAAGGCAAAGGATTAAAGGAAGCAATGAAGATGGCGGCTGATACCCTGGCTAGTCGTTTGTATAATCGCAAAGAATTACCAGCTGCTAGCGACTTGGATGAAATTAAAGTTAAGGATGCAGAAGCCTTTGTTGCTAAAGTGTCAGCTGATTTAACTGAAGCTTCACAAGATCGAATTGGTTATCAAATTTAGGCAAAAAAAGACGCTCGTGAAAGAGCGCCTTTTTTTATCAACTTGTTTCAAAAATTAAATCAATAGTTTTTAATTTCTTGAGACAGGTATATTATATTATAAAACAAAAGCATTTGCCATTCTTTTTTAATTTTCGAGGTGAAAATGATGAAAATTTTAGTTACAGGTTTTGATCCCTTCGGTGGTGAGAAAATTAATCCTGCCATTGAAGCTGTTAAACGCTTGCCAGATATGATTAATGGGGCTGAAGTGATTAAGCTTGAGGTGCCAACGATTTTTGGTAAAAGTGCAGCCGTTGTTAAAGACGCCATTCTTAAAGAAAAACCAGATTTTGTCTTAAATGTTGGTCAAGCGGGTGGCCGCAGGATGGTTACGCCTGAACGGGTGGCTATTAACTTTCAAGGTGGACAAACACCAGATAATTCTGGGCAAGCACCGCAAGAAGGGCCAATTCAAGTAGATGGGCCGGCAGCTTACTTTACTCAATTGCCAATCAAGGAAGAAGTAGCAGTGATTAGAAAAGCCGGTCTGCCTGCTCAAATTTCTAATACTGCCGGCACCTATGTCTGCAATCAGCTCTTTTATCAAGTGCAGTATCTGCGCGAGCATGATTTTCCGCAGCTGAAGGCTGGTTTTATCCATATTCCATACTTGCCTGAGCAAGTTGTTAATAAAAACGCTCCTTCCATGTCTTTAGCAGACATTGTGAAAGCTTTGACTGCTGCCATTGGTGCAATTGTTAGCTAAGTGTAAAATAGTTTGCGGTGACGCTTAGTTACAAATTAAAAAGAGTCAAATCCATTTTAGGACTTGACTCCAAAACAAAAAGACCAGTAGTCTGATGTTAAGAACAAAAACACATTAGAAGCTGGT
>NZ_ML136912.1 GCF_004009905.1 Lactobacillus xujianguonis | reverse complement strand
ATGGTCCAAGGACCAGTCTTCTTTATGCAAAAATAAAAAGGACAGAAAAAGACGGTCAACCAACTCAAAATCAAGAGTTGGATTGATCGTCTTTTGGTATCTGAGAGTTAGTTTTTTCCCAGACACTTTTGCTTTATGCTTCTACTTCATAACTTTGACTATCTTTATCAAAACGATAAGTTTGCTCAGTTTGATCTGAAATCAGGCGAATGCGTTTGTATGGCTTGTCATAGCCTAAATAGCTAACCTTGATGGAGAATTGTTGCTCACTCATCTTAACTTCATACAAATTGTATTGTCCCTGCTCATAAGCAAAGCTGGTTCCATCATCTTGATAATGAACATAAGAACCATGATCACCATATAATCTAAAAGTCATTAAATCATGTGCAGTCACATCAACGTGATTCCGACTTTTATCCCAAGGTAAAATCGTGTTTTTCTTAATAAACAATGGCAATTTGGCTAATGGTGCTTGCACCACAATCGTTGTTTTACCAACATATTCAGCACCAGTCCAAAAGTCTAACCATTCACCAGCTGGTAAATATACCTGACGAGCTGTTTGACCTGCCATTAAAACTGGCGCTACCAAAAATTCTCGTCCAACCATATACTGATCGTTCATTTTTTGTACTTTACAATCATCAGGATAGTTCAAAACCAACGGTCGCATAATCGGCAATCCCGTTTTACTCTCATGATAAAAACGATCATAAAGGTATGAAATCAAGTGGTAACGCAACTTTAAGTATTTGCGATAAATTGACAAAGTTGGCTCACCAAAAACCCATGGCTCCTGTGCTCTGGTCCCTACTGCAGCGTGATTACGCAATAATGGACTAAAAATCGCTGCTTCAATCCAGCGTGTTAATAGCTCTGGAGTACAATCAGCGCCAAAGCCACCAATATCAGTCCCAGCGAAAGCAAAACCACTTAAACCTAAATCGCAAAGTTGCGGAATCATCATTTGCAAATGAGTCCATAAACTCTGATTATCACCAGTCCAAACAGTAGAATACTTTTGCGTACCAGCATAGGCTGCTCGCGTAATTACATATGGCCGTTTACCTGTGTTCTTTTTCAAGCCTTCATAGGTCGCTTTAGCCATTTCATGACCATAAACATTGTGCATTTTAGCATGAGTTGCTGGCTTTTCTCCATCTGAGAAGACTATGTTCTGAGGCAAAGGTCCATTAAATGAAGCTGGTTCATTCATGTCATCCCAAACACCACAAGTGCCAAGATCAACTAAATATTTAATATTTTTGCCCCACCAGTCACGAACTTCTTTTCTGGCAAAATCAGGAAAAACTGCATCTCCTGGCCAAACCCGGTTGACATAGATACTGCCATCGGGATTCTTAACAAAATAGCCCTTTTTGACGCCTTCTTGATAAACCCAATAATTTTCATCAACTTTGACACCCGGATCAATAATTGGCATCACTCTAAAGCCTTTTTCTTTCAGCTCTGTGATGAATTTCTGTGGATCCGCATAAGTATCCTTACGCCAAGTAAAAACGCGGTAGCCGTCCATATAATCAATATCAAAGTGCAAAACATCGCAAGGTAAGTCATTAGCACGTAAATTATCGGCAATGCGCGTCACTTCTTTTTGACTGACGCTATAGCCCCAACGAGATTGCTGATAGCCTAACATCCATTTTTGTGGTAATGGTACCCTACCAGTTAAATAAGTATAATTTGTGACCACTTCTTTTAAAGTCTTACCACCAATGATGTAGTAGTTTAGATTACCAGCTGCAACTGAATAGTAATAGTAATTAGAACTTTCCTTGCCTAAATCAACGTGACTGCGATAGGAATTATCGAAGAAAAGACCATATGGATGTCCTTCCTTGACTCCAATCAAAAATGGGATTGATTTATAAAGTGCCTTAAAACTCTCGACTTGGGGATCAGGATTATCAGTATTCCAATTATCATATTCGTAACCACGTTTGTCTAAGAAGCCCGTTTTATCGCCTAAGCCATAGAATTGTTCATCGTCTGCTAAAGTCTTAATTGTCATAATTTGTTGGCCAGCAGTGGCTTCATTTACTTCATGACCTTCCGAAGCAGCTAATTTTTCCTGTTCGGGATTAATTCCACGATCCAAAGGTATTCTTTTACCGACATAATCAAGTACCAAAGCATGATTGTGACGGTCATATACATTTAAATGTAAATCGTGATCAACTACGATATTGAGTGCAGCTGTTTTTAATTCCACTTGTTGTTCATTACTGGTGACATTTATCTCTGTTTTAATTTGTTTGTCGCCTTCAATCGCATATGACGGTCCCGTTTCACCATGATCTTCAAATACACGAATGATCTCAGGTGTAATAACCATTAGTTTAAACTGTTTGTCTTGATCACTAAAGGTAAAAGTTTGCTTATCTTGTTTAAAATCCATTTTTCTCTCCTTGAAAGCGCTATTAATATAATCTTATGGTAGATCAAGCATTTTCAAATTACTAGAGCAAAAAGAAAAAACAATCCAAAAAATTAGATTGTTTTTTTCTTCAATTACATCAGATTAGCTTCTTTAAGAAGTTGAGCGATCCAAGTTTTCTTAATCTTCTTCATCCCTGATTTAACCGCTAATTTTTCAGGTAATGGCATTTCTTGGTCAACCAACTTCTTCTTATCAGACATGTAATACATTGCCCGCAGTAATTGCCGAATATCAAAGATAGAATCATATACTTCCGGAACCCCGCGGTCAACATTAAGCAAGGTATAAACAGCTTCCATTGCTGTTCTGACTGAATATTCAGTTGTAAAGACCGTATCTCTAGTTGGACTTTCAGCAAAGTTACCAATAAAGGCCAAGTTAACTGAACCCTTAGGTACTACTGCAGGACGATCACCATCATGGCGTGGCATAAAGTAACTAGTGATATATGGCATATAAACTGGTACTGTGTTCATGTTTTCTTCACTAGCATCTGTTGCAATTTCATCTTCTGGAACACCTAAATGATAAAGCATTTCTTCGCAGATTTCCTTACCAGTACAATCAACAACCTTCTTCTTGATGTAATTACCTTCAACATCAGAGTATAAAGCGTAGATCCAGATGACGATTTCGTTTGGTTTTTGACTCTTAAAGTGTGGTTGACGGTGAATAGTAAAACTAACCCCCCAATTAGAATCAGTAACTGTGATAATTCCACCAGTATTTACTCTGCCATCATATAAGCTCCGCTTAGTTAAACGTTCAAAGTATGGCGCAAGTTTCTTAGTCTTCATGGTCGTTGTGGCCGAAACAAACCAACTACGTTCTGGCAAGTTTTCACAAAAGACATCTGGATGACCAAAGGCATCATCTTGACTAGCCAGATTCTCCCATAGTTTCCAAGAAGAACCCTTCTTATGGTTGATTGGAGCTGGTGTATTTTGATCACCATAAGTTGAAGATTCAGTAATTGAACCGTTAGTCACAAAGACCAAATCATCCTTGGTTAGGTCGATATCTGCTTGTTCACCATCTTTGGTCATGACAATCTTTTTAGCAACCTTTTCTTGACCCTCATGATCAACAATCACATTATCTACATGGACATTATATTCAATTGAAACATCGTGATCTTTTAAGTAAGCCAACACTGGTTTAACCATTGACTCATATTGGTTATACTTATTAAACTTCAAGGCGGTAAAGTCTGGCAAACCATCAATATGATGAATGAAACGCATACAGTAACGCCGCATTTCAGCTAAAGAATGCCACTTTTCAAAGGCAAACATCGTGGACCAATAAGCCCAGAAATTGGTCTTAAAGAAATCATCGCTAAAGTAATCTTCAATTGTCTTGCCTTGTAATTGATCTTCTGGAGTCAAAATCAGTTTAACAATTTCCTTTGTACATTTACCCAAACCATAAGTCCCATCAGTTGGTAAACGACTACCACGATCATGAATTAAACGGCAATTTGAAGAGTTAGGATCTTTTTTATCTAGCCAATAATATTCATCCAGATAAGAAGCACCAGGTACCTCTAGGCTTGGAATTGACCGATACATATCCCAGAGACATTCAAAGTGATTTTCCATTTCACGGCCGCCGCGAACAACAAAACCTGCATTTGGACGGTCAGTTCCATCTAATGAACCACCCGCAACTGGCAGTTCTTCTAACAGATGAATCTGTTTACCTGGCATTTTGGCATCCCGGATTAAAAAGACAGCAGCTGCTAAGCCAGCTAAGCCACTACCAATAATGTAAGCCGATTTATGATCAACTCCTGCTGCCTTTTTAGTATCAGCAAAGGCTTCATAATTACCATTAGAGTAATACATTGCTTGTCCTCTTTTCTATCTAAGTATAGTCTTTAGCTTTTACTCTTTATTGTATTAAAAGCGGTTACAATTAGCAAGGAAAATCACCTATTTATAATTTTTTCGTATACTTTGTATAAGAAAAACAGCTTAGTCATCTAAGCTGTTCCATAACTCTTTCATATCACTGGGCTCATCGATTTGCAGTTCCACTTTTTCATTGGTGAAAGGATCAATAAAGGCTAAATAAAAGCAATTTAAAGCCTGGCGGGTAAACTGGTCGTGCACACCATACAAAGGGTCTCCATATAAGGGATGCCCGAGGTAAGCCATATGAACGCGGATCTGGTGGGTTCGACCTGTTAATAATCTTAGTTGGACTAGACTTGCCTTTTGCCTCTGCTTAAGCACCCGATAAGCCGTCTGTGCACTTTTTCCACTCTCAAGGACAGCGCGTTTGACCCCAGCCCCCTTTTTACCGATTGCTTTATCAACTATCCCCGTTAAATTAGTAAATTGACCGTGAACAATAGCGTGATATTTTTTAATAAAATCATCCTTGCTCATTTTACTAAAACGAGCATGAGCCACTGCATTCTTACCAATCAAAACTAAACCAGAAGTGTCACGATCCAATCTGGTGATCACGTGAGCCTTAAGATCTGGTTGACCTTGTCGTTTAAAATAACCCATTACCCGATTCACCAAGGCATCATCATCTTCATAGCGTGAAGGAATTGATAAAACTCCAGCTGGCTTATTCACAACTAAATAATTCCGCGTTTCTTTCACAATTGTTAACGGGCCATCCGATGGCTTCAACCAAGGATTTTTCTTTTCTTCACCAGTTAAAAATAGGACTTCATCCCCAGTCTGCAAATGAAAACTAGTATACCGTCTTTTATGATTAACAAAGATCATTCCATGATGATGCTTAGATTTAGTCAAAGCTTGGCGTGAAAAACCATTTTTTAATAAAAAAGATCCTAATTTCTTGGGATCCCTTTCTTTAACGATTAATTTAAATAGTGTCATCTTTCTTATCACTGATAAATGCATTCTGAACTCTTGACCAAAAATGATGGTGGCCAAAGCGATCAAATTGAATTGCATGTTTAGAAATACGAGAAATTATCTTTTTAGCATTGCGGATATTTTTCCGTTCACCATCAATTGTCATCACAAAATGATCAGTATTTGGAATAATGGTAATCCACTGATCTGGTGCAATTACAATTGGAGCTGACAAAGTTCTAAAAACTCGATTATTAATAGAAGCAATTTCGGTCATTTGCAAGGCCTTCAATTGCGGATGAATTACTGCCCCGCCTAATGACTTACTATAAGCAGTTGAGCCAGTTGGTGTTGACACACACAAACCATCTCCACGGAAGTTTTCGAATAATTGGTCATCAATATAAACATCCGCTTCCAAAGTATGTGAAACTCGTTTAACCGCTGATTCATTCAGTGCTAAAAAGTGTTTTTGTTCACCACTTTCGGTTTCCATCGTAACTTCTAGTAAAGGATACTTTGCAGCTTCTGGCTTTTTAAAAGTCAACGCATCAACCATTTTTTCCACATCATAACTGCGCCAGTCAGTATAAAAACCCAAGTGACCAGTATGAACTCCAATAAAGCGAATTGAATCAACTTGATTGACATAACGGTGAAAGGCATTAATTAAAGTACCGTCTCCACCTACTGTAATCACAATATCAGGATATTTTGCATCATAAACAATCTGTTTATTATTGAGCAACTCCTTTAAATGGGCAACAACTTTTAAGGTTTCCTCATTGTTGTTGTGTGCAATTGCAACTTTCATGACTTTTCCTTGCCTTTATTTTTAGTAAAAATTTTCTGTGCTTCTTGCACTTCATCTTTAATGGCAGACATTTCTTCATCTAATTGATAAGCAGCTTCGGCAGTAGAACGTAAGCGTTCTGAAATATCATCAGGATAGGCACCTTGATATTTATAATTCAAAGTTTGCTCCACCGTAGCCCAGAAATTCATGGCTAAGGTCCGGATCTGAATTTCCGCAATTAATTTTTTAGGTCCCTCTGGCAAATAAACTGTATAAGAAATTACCATGTGATAGGAACGGTAGCCCGAAGGCTTGGCATTTTTGATATAATCGCGTTCTTCAACCACTTCCATATCATCACGCTCATGGATTAAATCCACAACTTTGTAAATATCATCCACAAATTGCGTCACGATTCTAATTCCGGCAATATCTTGCATATCAGTTTCAATTACTTCCGGACTAATTACTCGCCGTGTCATTTTTTCTTTGATAGAATCAACTGTTTTAACTCTACCAATTACAAATTCAATGGGCGAGTGCTCCCCTTTGGTTAAAAAACTTTGTCGTAAGGAACGAAACTTAACTTTCAATTCGCGCACGGCCTCGTTATAGGGCCATAAAAAGTTATCCCAATCTACGTCCATGAAATTTTTCCTTTCTGATACAAACACCATTATTTTAACATATAATTGAAATTGAAAGATTGGAGTGATTTTATTTGTCAAAAAATCGTGAAATTGAAGCAAAAACATTGTTAACTAAAGAAGTTTATCAAAAACTCTGTCACGCCTTTCCACTAAAGGCAGATTTTAAACAAGAAAACTATTATTTTGATAGCCCTAATTTTTTCTTAAAGCAGCACCAAATTGGCTTACGAATTAGGTTATTTGAAGATCATGCCGAGCAAACTATGAAAGTCCCTGATCCGTGTCCTGTACAAAAGAAATTCCATGAGGTAATTGAAATTAATGATGACTTATCTTTAACACACGCTAAGGAACTACTCAGTCAAGCTGAAAACGGTCACCAATTCACTTTTGCAGGCAATGTAGGTCAATACTTGCAAGAACATTTCCCTGAGGAAATTAGTCAGCTTAAATTATTTACTTGGAGCAAAACTCGACGTATACTGGCTAGTGGACCACAAAATTGTGAGTTAACGCTTGATGCTACTAGTTATCCAGATGGCTATCAAGATTATGAATTAGAAATTGAAAATACAGATCCGACTTTAATTAAAAAAGTTCAATTAGAGTTAGAAGAAGCATACTCTTTTACTCAAAATTCCAAAAATACTAATCAAAATAAAATTGGTCGAGCAACTGCTCACCGAAAATAAGGCATATTTTTTGTTTATTGATTTTTTTCTTGCTAAAGTAACTATGGAAGAATTCGTTAAGGGAGTTTAAAAGATGTTTGAGATTTTCCTTTTTATCAATCCGCTTGGCATCTATTGCTACGACACTGAGAAACAAATCACACAAACAATCAAAGATTTAAGGATTGATGCTTGTTATCATTTTGTTCCAATCGCTAATGTTGGGGTTGTTCAAGATGATATTATTCGTCGCCGGCGCGATCACCAAAAGCCAATGGGTGTATCTTCTTACACACTTGCAACTAATGAAACCTTGGAGATATACCATGCTATTAAATTAGTTTATGGCAACAAAAAAGCACGTAATTTTATCTTTAACTTACAGCAGAAGTTAAACTATGATAGCTCTTGTTACTGTCGTGACTTACTGCAAAAAGTGATGAAAGAAGAGCGGGTAAACTATGCCGAAATTGAATCTTTACTTAAATCAAATCATATTAAAGATTCAATTGCTCAAGATCAAAAATTAGCCCAGCAGTGGCATGTTAAAAAGACACCAACTACGGTTATCTTTGATGAAGATAAGGAAAATGACAGCGGGATTTTACTCGAAGGAACTTTAGATCAAGATACTTTAATGAATATCTTTTCTGCATCTAATCCTTCGCCTGCTGCTTCAAAGACATTTCAATTATTCTCAACCAATCATTTGCGCTTAATCTAAGCCGTGATTGGTTTTTTCTTGCCTATTTTTCAAATAAGTAGAAACAGCATCAGCTTCTCCCGGCTCTCTCCAAGTTGAAAAAACTGCTACTGGCAAATCATCGATCGTTAAATGTCGTTGATACAACTGCTCTGCAATCATTAAGCCAAACTTACTTTTTTGCTTAATTTGTTTTTCTAAATAACGCTGCTGCATTTGCGGGTTGAGATCGTATTTTTTTATTTTAGGTTTAAACTGCCAAAATCGCTTCATCCCAATCTCATCCAAACTAAAAAACGCTGTTTGATACCTTAAACGCCGAGTTAATGGTTCTTGCTTAATGTTATATTTTAACCGTAAGAGATGCCTAGCTGGTTCAACTTCGACATAATATTGTTGCCACAAAGAATTTTCGCGAAAGAAAATCAATTGAGTCTGTTTTAGCTTTTTACCTAAATAATGCCGTCGCCCTACAATCCAAAGATCAAGTACATTAATTTGTTGATATAAACGATGACGATGTTGAAATTCTTGTCGACTCAACGGTGCACATTGCACTTCAATGGCTAACTTTTCAGAAACTAAAACATCAGCTCGTAATTGCCCTGCTGCTAAGGGAATTTCCGTTTGAGCTGGAAAACCTAAAGCAGTAAAAGCTGCCTTTAACATCAATTTAGAAGTATGATGCTCTTCTTTTTCACCTAAAGCATTATTATCATAATGTGCCAAATGCTTAAAAAAAGCCGTTTTATTCTGCGAAATCACTAACACCATCCGTTTATGGCAAGTGGGACAGAAATATTTTTCATAATTTAACTGTTTAGCTTTAGTTAAAACTAATTCAGCTTCTTCAATTGCAAGAACTAATTTTTTATTTAAAATGGCTGCATACATGTTTTTTCACCCATTATTAAATACGAAAAAAGGACGAGTTTTTTGCCAATGTCATTAAGTTAAGACATTGACAAACTTAGCGACGCTTTTTAAGACATTTATCGAATTATTGTAAGCGTCAAAAACTGAAGTATATTGAAAAAGCGGTCTAGCTTTGATACAGAGTGTATCTGCTAGGCCGCTTTAGTATGCTTCTCTTTTGTTTTACATACTTTCTGAACTTCTTTTGTCCATGGTA
>NZ_ML136911.1 GCF_004009905.1 Lactobacillus xujianguonis | reverse complement strand
TTCTGCAGTTTCAACAGGGAAGATCCTCATCTTCGTCACTATTAGAATTCTCTTCATCAAATAAACTGATTTGTCCTGATAAAGGAGTTTGTTCTGATGATTTGCCGTAAAGCTTTTGTGTTAAATAAACGTTATCGTTGATATTTGACTAAAATTCAATTATTTACTTTGTCAAAAAAAAGAGTCATGAACTTTTAGTTCATGACCCCAAAGCAAGATAAATGTCGACTATTTAAATATTTATGTAGTAGTTTAATTGAACACTATTTGCTTTTTAATTTATTGTTGTCTCACCTGCTCTATAAGATACAGGTAACATTACTCTAGCCTTCTCAGCTTCTTTAGGATTTTTAATTTCCTTGTTTAACTGCTTTACTGCAGTTTCCGCAATTTCTTTGATTGGCTGTCTTATTGTGGAGAGAGAAAGTTTGGTATTCGGAGTTAAATTCCAGCCATCAAAACCAATAACTTGAACTTGTTCAGGTATCCTAATCCCTTTTTTAATTAATTCTTTAATTAAAAGAAAAGCTGTTTCGTCGGTGTGAGCAAAAATACCAATATTTTGCTTTTTTGATTCACTAATAATTCTTTCAATAATCTTATTAACAGAATCTAGTAATTGTTTTTTATCGTATCTAGTTTTAACTTCTTCAAGTTCAAATTTGTGTCCGTGATTATTACAAAAATCTTCAAAACCCGCTTTTCTAGCATTTAATTCAACCGACTCATAATTAGTTGACCCTACAAAAATTAAATGTTCAAGATTACGATTTATTAATTCTTTTGCAGCTAACTGCCCACCTGCATAATTATCGGATGAAATTAAAGAAAATTGACCAGTAGTTTCTTTTTCGATTGCAACTAACGGAATATCTGAAAGAACATGACTCGTTAAATCTGAATATGAAATTGAGAGAATTCCAGCTGCTCGCTGTTCTTCAGCCATTTTTACATAGCTTTTTTCTTTTTCATAGTCATTTTCAGAAATACAAAGGACCATTTTAAAACCCAATTTATTTAAGTATTTTTGAACCCAGAAAGTTAATTCTGAAAAAAATGGGCTCCAAACGCTAGGTACTACAAACACCACAAAAGGAGATTGATCCGTTTTTAATAAACGGGCAGCATTATTTCTGACATAATTTAATTTTTTTATGGCCACTTCAATATTTTTAGCTGCCTCTGACCGCACCTTTTTTCCATTAATATAATTGGAAACAGTTGCAACTGAGACTTTGGCTTCTCGAGCCACATCTTTCATATTAGCCACGTTTAATTACAATCCCTTCATACGGCTTCAAATAAATTGTCTCAGGAATATCATTTAAATTCTCATTGTAATTTGATAAAAGCACTTTACTGTTATGAATATATTCCTTTGGCATATCAAATCTCACCTTATTTGGTGCGAATGAACAAATTATTAAAATTTGTCCATCGCTACTAGTTCTAGTATATGCATAAATATCTGAATCATCACTATCTATAACATCATAATTTCCATCTACTAGAATTTTATCATTTTTCTTCAAATCAAGTAATCTTTGATAATACTTATAAATTGAGCCGTTAGAGTTCAGATCTTCTTCAACATTGATATCTTTATAATTTGGATTTACTTCAATCCATGCTTTACCACTAGTAAAGCCCGCGTTTTGGCTATTATTCCATTGCATTGGAGTTCTAGCATTATCACGAGTTTTGCGATTAATCATTTTTAAAGCAGTTTCTGAATTTAAATTTTCTGATAAGAAGAATTTATAGTTATTATGTGCTTCAAGATCTTTTAATTCATCAATAGATTTAATATGCAAATCGGTCATTCCAATTTCTTCACCTTCGAAGATAAATGGTGTTCCTTTTTGCAAAATTATCATTGTTGCTAACATTTTAGCTGATTCTTGACGATATTTTCCGTCATCACCAAAACGAGAAACAATTCTTGGTTGATCGTGGTTACCTAAGTACAATGAATTCCATGAAACACCATCCTGCCAAGATGTCATTGATCTACGCAAATCGCTCATCTTGAATTTAACATCTGAGTAACGACCATATTCGCCATAATCCACATGCATGTGTTCGAACTGGAACACCATGTCTAATTCGTGACGATCTGGATTTACGAATAAATCAGCTTCTTTTGCAGAAGTATGGGGAGTTTCTCCAATTGAGATACAATCATATTTGCTCAATACTTCTCGATTCATCTCTTGAAGATATTCATGAATATGTGGACCATTTGTATTACCTACATAGTAAGCTCCAAATTTTTTATGGTCCATAAGCGGTGCGTCAACAAACTCCTTAGGTTTTGAAATAAAGGAAATAGAATCCATTCGAAAACCATCGACACCTTTATTCAACCAAAAACGCATCATCTTATAAACAGCTTGTCGCATTTTCGGGTTATTCCAATTTAAATCAGGTTGTTCTTTTGCAAACAAATGAAGATAATATTGATTTCTTTTTGGAACATAAGTCCAAGCAGAGCCACCAAATGCAGAGCCTAAGTTAGTTGGAGCTGAACCGTCAGCCTTTGGATCACGCCAAATATAGTAATCACTATATGGATTGTCCTTACTCTTTTTAGATTCTTGGAACCACTTATGTTGATCAGAAGTATGGTTAACCACTAAATCCATGACAATCTTTAAACCTTTTTCATGAGCTTTCTCAAGCATATAATCAAAGTCCTCCATTGAACCATAGATTGGATTAATTGCTTCATAATCAGCAATATCGTATCCATTATCAACTAAAGGAGATTTAAAAATTGGAGTTAGCCAAAGAGTATTAACGCCCAAATTTTTTAGGTAATCTAGCTTTTCTGTTAAACCTGGCAAGTCACCAATTCCGTCACCATTAGAATCATTAAAACTCTGAACATAGACCTCATAGACAACTGCCTTTTTCTTCCAATTACTCATCTTCATCATCTTCACTGCCTGCATTTGCTAAATCGTTCACGTACTTAACTTGTTGTGAAGCTTCAGTAACAATTTCTCGTATACGGTCTGCTGACAGATAATCATTTGCCGGTTCCATTGTAATTGCCATTGCTAAGGATAAGTTCATCCCTGTTACCAGATGAGTATGAAGACGCGTAATATATGGGAAAAACTTTTGATTAACAGATCCTCCTAGTAAATCTGTCATAACAATCGCTTCGTCATCAGCAGGAATTTGATCAAAAATATCCTTAATTTGACCCTCGATTGGTTTGTTATCAACATATGCTGACAGAACTGTTAAATCAAGGTTATTTCCTTCAAAGAATTTCAAGGCATGAGCCATACCCTCAGCCAAAGTAGAATGTGATGCAATGATAATATGACGTTTCATTTT
The DNA here is from genome assembly GCF_004009905.1 of Lactobacillus xujianguonis. GTDB lineage: Bacteria > Bacillota > Bacilli > Lactobacillales > Lactobacillaceae > Lactobacillus > Lactobacillus xujianguonis. Next base: position 6,201 of record NZ_ML136911.1, on the reverse strand, counting down.
TATCTCCAGAAATTAATTATTTAGCGACACCTAAGACACCTGAAGCAGCACCTGCTAAACAAAGAACAATAATCAACAAAATAATTCTAGTTGGAGTCCACGACTTCTTTCCAAGCAACCAGTAAACAAGTGCAGTAACACAGACTGGAAGAAGAGCCGGCATAATCTTATCAAAGACACCGGATTGAATTGAAAGCATAACCTTACCAGTAGCAAATTTTAATGGAGTGTAAATTTTTACTACAGTTGGAATTAATGAACCAACAACCATCAAACCCATAACTGAAATAGCATCTGTAAAAATATTGATCTTTTCACCTAAAGAAGTAATTAACTTAGTACCAGAATCATAACCGGTCTTAAAGAACCACATCTTAAGCCAGAAGAAGGCGAGTTGTAATACCATCCAAAGAGTAGCACCTACAGCATTACCTTGCAAAGCCATGTAGCCAGCAATTGAGCCCATAATAGTTGGAATTAAAATCCAGAATACCGAGTCACCAACTCCTGAGAAAGGTCCCATCAAAGAAGTCTTCAATGATTGAACAGCATCTTTAGCTTTAATACCGTCTTTTTCTTCCATAGCTAAAGTTGCACCTAAGATGATATTAGCCATTAATGGGTTAGCATTGAAGTATTTATAGTGGTTGTCCATTGCTTCAATGTATTCATCATCTTTTGGATAAATCCTTCTTAATGCTTTCCGCATTGAAAATGCTACAGCAGGAGCTTGTTGGGTTTCGAAGTTGTAGCCTAAGCCAGCTGCAAAAATCCAACGGTGGAACATATTATGTCTTTCGTGTTTAGTTAATTTCTTAACTGATTTAGTTTGCGTATTTATTTCTTTATTCATCGAAATCGTCTCCTTCATCATCATCACTTACAGTTGCATTGTTTGCACTTTGTGTTTGAGCATTAGCTTTGCTTGCATTAATACGATAAATTTCATAAGTAGCAGCTAAACCAAGTAATGCTATACCTAAAATAGGAAGCTTTAAATAACCAGCTAAAACAAATCCAGCAATTAAGAATGCTAAGTATTTCTTAACTGGCATGTATCTGAGAAGCATTCCAATACCAACAACTGGAAGCAGCCCACCAGCAATGGTTAAACCATCTGTAAACCATTTAGGAATTACATTAAGGATTAACTTAACAACAGGAGTACCAAACATTACAACTAATGAAATAGGAATAACATACTTAAGCATCCAAACAAAAATTGTTAAATAGAAGACGCCATCCATCTTTTCGAACTTCTTTTCATGAAGTAATTTTTGAGACCAGTGAGCAAAGAAGTTGTTAATAATCTTAACAATGACATCTAGTTGCAAAGTAAGCATACCTACTGGCAAACCGACAGCAATAGCAGTTCCTGTTGAAGCTCCAGTTCTAATGGCAATAAAGACACCAACGATGGTTGCAACGCCATATTCTGGAATTGATGAACCACCGATAGCAGCAACACCTAATGACATTAATTGGAGGGTACCACCGATGATTAACCCTACATTAACATCACCCATGATCAAACCAATCAACATACCAATGATTACTGGCCAGTTACCCGTGATTTGGTTACCTGTACCGTTATCCCATGCCATATAAGCGGCAAGTAGAATGACTAAAATATTTTGTAAAATTATAGGCATAATTATTCTCCCCTCGTATTATTTTTTAGCACATCTTCTAAAGAAACTTCATTATCATCATCTGGAGTGTATTCAAAGAAAACAGGAATTCCTTTAGCTGCAATTTCTTTTAAATCAGATAATTCTTGATCATCTAATGCAACTCTCTTTGTGTAAGGTTTTCTATCGCCTTCTTCAAACAAAGCACCAACATTAACTTTAGGAATATCAACTCCAGCGTTAATTAAATCCAAAATGTAATGTGGTTCTTTAACAATTAAGAAAACACTGTGTGAATCATATTTACCAGCTTTGAAATTTGTAATTGCTTTTTCAGTATTGATAGTGGACATTCCTGTACCGGCAGGTTTACTCATTCTCATACTTGCTTTTACCATTTCGTTTTGACTTACTTCATCGTCAACAACCATGAATCTCTTTGGATGCAAAACCTTATTCCATTGGTTAACGGTGATTCCATGAATCAAACGCTGATCAATTCTTGCTAATGTAACTGGCATATTAAAATCTCCTTCTAAAAATTAAACGTTTTATTTTAATTGGCAAAAGTGCTTTTATTTTTGCTGTCTTAAAAACTTTAAACGTTTCAAGTTACAGTTATAAGTATAGATTTATTTTTCATAATTGCAAGCGTTTTCTATAATATTTTTTAAATTTAGAAAATACTAGAACTGACGTAAGCGTCAAATAAAATAGTGTACTTAAAAACCGTCTCAGTTACTGTTATACTGAGGCGGTTATTTAAGTTCTCTTATTTACAATTGTTTTCGACATCTTTCTGCCATGGTAAATAAGCTTCAAGGGTTTCCAAATTTAAGATCTCTTCATTCGGTAATTTTTGAGGCAAATAATTCAAATATTTTTCAAGGTCAAGTCCATTTCTTTTGGCAGTTTCAATTAAGCTCAGAATAATGCCACTAGCGGTGGCGCCTTTAAAGCTTTGAGAGAATAACCAATTCTTTCGGCCCATGACGAGTGATTTAACAGCTCGTTCAGCCTTATTGTTAGATAATTCTAAATGACCATCGAGCAAGACATGTTCAAAAGTAGCTTGATGCTTGAGGGTATAATTAATGGCTCTGCCCAATTTAGAACCTGGCAAAACGGTGGTCTTATTTTTCTCACACCAGTTGAAGAATTCTTACATCAGCGGCTTGAGTTTTGCTTGCCTTAGCTGGTAACGTTCTTGTTTGCTTAAATTTTCCCAGGTCCGCTCTAAGTAAAACATGCGATAGTTAAGCCCTTTTTGAGCAAGAGATTTTTGAGAAGCGGTTTGGGGCACGGCTTCATCAAACTTTCTTCTTACATGGGCCCAACAACCAACTAAAGTTGCTTTTGGCAATTGCTCGTAAGCCTGCCACATATCACAGTGCAGATACCCAGGATAGTTCCCTAAAAAGTCTAAAGCGACCTTGCCACTCCGAGAGGGATCATGATGATAGAGTGTAATCCCGTATTGATCATGCTTACCAGATAAGAAGACCCAATAGTAAGTCTTGATTGTTTTGCTTTCTAAGACAGTGTAATAAGTTTCATCGGCATGCAGGATTGGTCGGGTTAACAGCTTTTGCTTAAGCAGGTCATACACTGGTTTAAAGTAGTATTCACTGCTTTTCAAATCCCAATAATTTAACATCTGTCTTGAAACTTCTAGTCCCATCTTTTTCCAGTTGCTTTCTTGGCGATAGTCAGGCACCTTCATTTCATATTTTTGATAAAGTGAATGAGCGATGAGTGAAGCTGAACCTAAGCCATGGTTCAAGGGAGCTTTAGGTACTACAGCTTTAATGATCTTATCGCTATAATTTCTTTGACTGCAGTACTTACATTTGTAAGCATGTTGGATATGATCTAGCCTTTTAAGTTGAGCTGGGATAAACAATAATTCTTGACGAACTGACTGCTTGCCTATCTCAATCAGTTCATGCTGGCAGTCAGGGCAATACTTGTCATCTAATTCATGATGAACTTCTTCAGCTGGAAAGTCTGCTAACAGGTCAGCTCTTTTCCTGCGCTGAGCTTTTCTCTTATAAGTAATAGTCTGAACGGCGGCGTCGGGGACATTCTCCATCATCTTGAGCGTCGGGTTCATCAAACAGACTTGTTTGGCCATTTAAGGGCATTTGTTCTGAAGACTTACCATAAAGCTTTTGCGTTAAGTAAGCTACTTGTTCACGGAGGAGCTTAATTTCATCAGTGAGATTTTGAATGGTAATTGCTTGTTGGGCAGTAATTTTTTCTAAAGTTTCTTGTGACATAAGTTAAACTTCCTCCTAAATTTGTTAGTTAAAAGCATATCAAAAAAGCGCGCGATGTCAAGCCTTAGTAGAATTCGCGCGCTTTCGTGTTCTTTATTTTTGGACTAATTGCGAAGCCCTTCATTAACCAATCCACCTGCTTAGCAGAGAGAGCTTGAACTTCATTCTGATTCTTGGGCCAGTTCATTTTTCCATTTTCAAATCTTTTGTAGAGCAGCCAGAAGCCTTGTCCGTCCCAATAAAGGGCTTTGAAGCGATCTCTTCTACCACCGCAGAAGAGAAAAACTTTACCACTAAATGGGTCAAGCTCAAACTGTTCTTTGATTAAGATTGCCAGGCCATCAATGCCTTTACGCAAGTCAGTCTTGCCACAAACAATATAAACTTGACCCAAGTCACTGAGCTTAATCATGGTAAGACTTTCTCAAGTAATTTGGTCATTAACTCAGGATCTAAACTACTATAGAAATCAAGTTCCAGACCATTCTTCTTCAAGCTAAGTAATAAATTATTACGCGTTGGGCGAGTTTTCTTCGGTCTGACTGGATGATTTAGAGCCACAATTGGTTGTTTTTCAAGCATAATTCTAACCTCCATAAATTTTTGATGAGTTTAGAATAACTGAAAAAAGAGGACTAAGAAAGACACTTGGTTATCTGACGCTTACGCTTATTTGGGCTACAAAAAAGCATTTATCGAATTAGAAATATTCGATAAATGCTCTGGAAAGCTTAGTCTAACTAAAACAGTGTCCTAACTTAGTGATATTGTCTCAAAAGGTGACCTTTTTTCGTATTATTAACTTTCTTCTATTTGCGACTGCCTTTATTCAAAATAATTAGTCTTCTTTCTTTCGCTTGCCAGCTAAACCAAACAACCCTAAACCTGCAGCTAAAATTCCAAACACAATAGCCATTGTACTCTTATGAGCTCCGGTTTGTGGAAGTGATTGTTTAGCTACACGCGTTAAGTGCCCATTCTTGGCGGAACTTTGTCTATTTGCTTCATGAGATTTACCTGGTTCTGTCTTAGGGATCTTATTTACAATCACATCTTTTTCATGTTTTTGCTTCTTAACCAGTTTATGATTATCTGGTTCAGATTCTGACTCTGGTGAAATTAATTGGTTGTCGTCACTGATAGTGCCTGGATTGTTATCATCCTTTGTGATGTCTGATCCAGCTTGTCCATCTGAGGTACTGTCGCCATTATTATCTGTTACCTTAGTGTCATCCTTAATGTAAACAACTTTGGTATCTTTAGTAGGGTCTACTGGGGTCAACTTAGGCGTTTCGGTATGGTAACCAGGAACACTTGGTACATCTTCGTCAGGCAATACTTTAGTTGGATCTTGTGGATCGTTCTTATAAGGTTGCGGATTGGTTCCTGGAATTGGTTTACCAGTGTTATCAACAGGAATGAAGTTACCTACTTTGCTATAGGTTACCGTCACACTGTAGTCCTCTGGTTGTACCTTGTCAGTATAATTTGAAGCATCACTGACATTTGCTTTAGCTTTATCAGCTATATAACCAGTAACTACTGGTGTATCTACTTCATGGTAACTATCCTTAGTAACCCAGTCAGTAGCGGAAATCTTTTGACCGGTTACCTTATCAACTGTCACTGTTCTAGTCCAGTGAGTTGTTTGTACATTGTTAGCTGGATTGTTGTTTGAACCAGTGTAGGTAACGGTAAAGGTATGATCGGCATTAACATTAGTTTCATCATTAGTAAATGTCTTACTATGTGGATCGTTAGGGTTAATCTTGTCACCAGCTTTAGGATTGTTACCAGTGTCACCACCAATTGTTACAACACCATGTTTCAAGTGTACTGTGTAAACTTGACTAACTGTACCATTATCAAGGATTAAGTCATACTTAGTTATTTCGCTAGGAATATTATTACTTACTACTTCGTAACCACTGTTCTTGTAAGTGTCAATGAATGCAATAGCAGGAGCGAAGTCAATGTCCTCACCGGCAAGTCCATGTATGGATACCTTAGGTAACACGTTATGACTATGACTATCAGTTTCATCAATGAACATTACCGTTGCTTGGGCGTCATCCTTAACGTAAATTACATCAGTGTCCTTACCAGGATCATTTGGCGTTACCGTCGTGTGACCATCCGTCGTGTGGACACTTGGATTATTTGAATCTTCAACGTGGTAACCAGGAATTGTTGGAACTGGCGTTTCGCCACCCTTCGTTGGATCAGTTGGATCATTTTCGTATGGCACATTATGATTTCCTGGAATTTGGTTGCCATCTGAATCAACTGGC
>NZ_ML136910.1 GCF_004009905.1 Lactobacillus xujianguonis | reverse complement strand
TTGTGGACGATCTAGAGCCACAATTGGCTGCTTCTTTTCAAGCATATTCTTTGCCTCCTTAAGTCTATGAGATAAGAATAGCCGAAAAATGGGAGCTAAGAAAGATACTTCAGTTTTTTACGCTTACAAAAAAATCGCCAGAACTGATTGTTCTAGCGATTTTAAATTAAAATTTTTCTTTAATTACATTGAACCCTTGAAGACACTCCATGAAGAATGGAAGTAATCGTAACCAGAGTAAATAGCAAAAATCAAAGCAATGTAAAGTAAAACAGTACCGATGTAGAATGGATCACCCAATAATAAAAAGATGATAGCTAACATTTGAGCAGTGGTCTTGATCTTACCAGGCATCTTAGCAGCAATAACTTCACCGTCGTTTTCCACAACGATTAAACGTAAACCAGTTACAGCCAATTCACGGCAGACAATAATTGCCACTACCCAAGCTGGAGCTAAGTTAAGTGAAACTAAGAAGATAAATGCTGTCATAGTTAACATCTTATCTGCCAAAGGATCAGCAAATTTACCAAAGTTAGTTACCAAATTATTAGCACGAGCAATGTGTCCATCAAGCCAGTCAGTAGCTGAAGCAACCGCAAAGACAACCATTGCAATTACTTGTAACCAAGAAACTGTTTGACCTGCCATAATACCAGTTGGAGCGGTATAGCCACCAGTTGCTCCTCTAAAAATCACGAGCAACATAAATACCGGAATCATAAAGATGCGGAACATCGTCAATTTATTAGGTAAATTCATTCTATTTTTTCTCCTCTAAAACACTTTTTTCAGCTTAAAAACTAATGGTTGTCTTGACCACCATTATTGTTATTGGTGTTACCACCATCGTTATTAGCATTGTTGTTGGCAGCGCTGCTGGATTGTTGTTGACTACTGCTTTGTGTAGTAGAAGATTGACGACTACTTTGTTCAGTCCGGCTACTTCTTTGGGTATTACTACTTTGTTGAGTAGATGAAGAAGAATTGTTATAGCCATTATTAGTATTGCTGTCGTTATTACTATTACTTTGAGTATTAGCCTTCTTTTCCTTACCAATTAACAAAGTTAACCGTAAGTAACTACCAGTTGGAACGTAAGGAATTCGCTTACCAGCAACCTTGACAGAAGTACCATTGTCATTACCTAAAGTAACAACTACAGTTTGAGCATCCTTCGGAATCACCAAAGTATGCTTTTGCGCAGAAGTCAAACTTTGTTGCCATTGAACAACACCATTAATTGCAACACTAGCATTAATTGTTTGATCGCCAGCCTTGATAACCAAGCGACGGTTCTTCTTCATACCAGTAATACGGTATTGGTTATCGCCAACTTTTCTAACCTTAACTTTACTCTTCTTCACAACTGGCTTGATCTTCTTCTTAGATGAAGAACTTTGTGAAGACACAGTGACGTTACTGTTGTCGGCCGTATTATTAGTATTATTAGAAGACAGGTGTGCATAAAGCACATAAACAACTAGTAAAACAATAATTACTCCAAGCCCAATCGCGATTCGAGGTAAGTAATTTTTCCACAAATCTTTTTTATTATTAGTGGTTTCTCTAACTTCCTCGCTCTTATTATCGATTGAGTTTTCTACATATTCATCAGGCTTAGCTTCAGGAACATCTTGGTGATATTCACTCAATAACTCTTTACCATCTAAGCCAACAATTTGAGCATATTGTCTAATAAACGCTCTTACATAAAAATCCCCAGGGAGTTTATCAAATTCATTTTGCTCGATTGCTGTCAGATATCTACTTTGAATCTTGGTTGCTTTTTCAATATCTGCAATCGAAAGTCCTTTAGCCTCTCTGGCACTACGTAATTTATCTCCGATATCTGCCATATTTACCTCTTCAAAATTTTAGTTTAACAATTTGAGTATACCATAAAACCGACATTCTAACTCATTACGTTATAAAAGCCAACCACCAGTCACGTAAATTGTTTGACCTGTACAATATGAGCTTCGTTCATCAAGTAAAGTTTTTACCCAGAAAGCAATATCTTCTCCTTGAGCTAACCGACCTGCAGGAATTTCTGCTTTTACTTCTTGCATCGTTTCCGGTGAAAACATCGCATTCATTGGAGTGTCAACTGCACCAGGAGCAACGACATTGACAGTTAAGCCCGCTGAAGCAACTTCACGCGCATAAGCTTGACTGAAGCGGGTTAATCCTGCCTTAGTTGCGCTATAAACACTTTCTAAGGCACTTCCTTGTCCGCCATAAACAGATCCTAAGTAAACAATTCGACTGAAGTCCTGCTTAATTAATTGCGCTTCAAGTAATTTCGTTAGCTTGATTGGAACAGTTAAATTGACTTGAATTATACGTTCAATTTCACTTAATTTCTGTTCTCCTAAAAAACTATAATTGGTAATCCCTTGCGCAAAAACCACTGCATTAATTGGTAAAAGATGCTGCGTAAACTGTTTTAACTCATCATCCTTTGCCAAAAAGTCTAGCTTAATGGGCATAAAGTCTTGTTGCGGAAATTCTTGCATTAACTCTTGACTCAATTGACAAGCTGCATCCCAATTTTGATTGCAATGCACATAAAATGACCAGCCTGCGGCGGCTAAACTATGACAAATACTTTGTCCAATTCCACCGGTCGCACCAAATACGATCGCTCTTCTCACGCTTCATCTTCCTCTTTTCTGCTTAAACGTGCCGAACAAATTTCAGCTCCACGCATTAAGTCATCACAATAATCAACATATTGCTCAAAACCCATAGTTTGCAATTTATTAAAATTAGCGAAACTATCTTCACCATCTAAGCTTTCTTCGGCAGTTTCCACCGCTAGATAAGATAAATTATTAAGACTGCGAGCATTTTGTGCCAACCATTCCTTCTTTTGCAGCGCCAAGAACCTTTTAGCAAATGCTAAATCATCTGTTTTTAAGGAATGTTGAACTTCTGCCTTAATTGCGTCAATTACTTCTTCACTTTTTGAACTAGTGCCAAAAATCGTGACAAAGTTGCCTTGCCGAGTATAATTTACCGAAATTTGTAATGGATTACTCAAAAGTTGTCTTTCTTTCATTCGTGCAAACCACGGACTCATTACACTTAATTTTGATTCTAACATTATTTCTAACAGAATTTGAGCCAAATCAAGACTTGCTAAGACTTTCTTAAAGTTTTTTAACCGAATACCTACTCCAAACACATTAGATTGTCCTTGACTAGGTAAAGTTAAGTCCCGTAATTGACCCTTTTCTTGCTTATGATCCAATTTAACCTGACCGTCATTAGTAAAATACTTTTTCTGCAACTTACCAACGATTTGCAAGATATTCTTTTGTTGATAAGCAGAAAAATCACCGCAAGCAATGAAATGCATTTTACTTGGTAAATAATTTTCCCGATAAACTGCAAGTAAGCTTTGGGCATTAATTGCTTTAATTGATTTAGCAGTTCCAGCGACATCGATCCCTAAATTAGAGTTTCCAAACATTTCTGTCATTAAAGCATTATTGATCGCCCAATTAGGTTCATCTTGATACATGGCTAATTCTTGTTGAATGATTGGCTGTTCATTAGCCACATTTTGCTTAGTAAAATATGGTTCTCCCACTAAACGAAATAAAAGCTCTAATAATTTAGGCATTTGATCAACTCCACTGCAATAAAACATCGTTTCATTGAAAGAAGTAAAAGCATTAACGTCTGCGCCTAACTTTTCAAAGGCCTGAGACAGATCACCTTCTTTTTTAGCAAATAACTTGTGCTCTAAAAAGTGAGCTGATCCAGCTAGCTTCTGTGGATCACTACTGCCAAAATCAATAATAATGCCAAAGAAGTGTTGTTTAAAATGTGGTCTTAGTAGAATCTCTGCTTCAAAGCCAGAAGGATATTTTCTTTTAATAATTTTTGGTGCAATCATTTTAAAACATAACTTTCATTTAAAAATAGATTTTGAGCAAATCGTTTCAACATAGTTGGTGTAACTGTCTTAATCTTTTGATCATGATCAACTAGATCATAATCAGTAAATAAATTTGAACGAAGCATTTGAGCCAATTGCCAGCCTTCTTGATCTTGCCCAATCAAGCGCGTGTTAAGCAGACTCTTTTTAGCTTTTTTCAGTAAATCTAGATCAATTTGACCTTCAGCAATTTTTTGAATTTCAGCTTTAATAATTTGCTCAGCGGGCTTAACCTTTTCTGGATCTAATCCAGCTGAAACTAAAAACAGACAATTGTTGGCGTAATTATTAGCTTCAATATCATATGCTGCACCTAACTTTTCCCTTACTTCAGTAAATAATTTAGATGACTGATCCCCAGCTAAATATTGACTAAAAACTGAACCAATAATTTGACCATCTATCTTTAGACCTTGATGATAACCATAGCCTAACAATAATTGAGCCTGTAAGTTGCCTTGTTCTTCCTCGTCTCTAGTCTCTAAAATTGGAGCAGGAATACTTAGTTGTTGCTTAGCAAAATCCTTTTCCAAAATTTTTGATCTAAACTCGTGATTCAATAAATCCGTCACCAATTGATTATCATGGGCCCAACCAATCATTAACCCTGGTTGTACTCGTAAATCTTTATCAATAAATTTGTCTAAAGCACCAACCGAAATATCTTTGATCATCTCCGGTGACCCAATAAAATTATCAGCGTAATCAGGCTGATCTTTGTACCAGATCTTAAAGAAACGATCTAAAGCATAATTAGAGGGTTCTTCTATCAATTCCTGATAACTCGTCAAAATTTGCGCTTTAGAAAAGTTCATTAGATCTTCATCTAGCAGTGGTACAGAAATTACTTCTCGGATTTTTGTGATAATTTCAGCATAAGTATAATCCGGATCTAGCACCACTCGCGGCTCGATAAAATTAATAATGTAACTATAAATTAAAGCATTACCAAACAATTGTGGCACAATTTCAACTTGCATATCATAAGCTTCAGAAAGTGCCCGCTGTTGCAAGGGAATACTTGGATAGGCTTTACTGGCATTCATTTGCATTCGCGCTAGTAAACTGGTTATCGCCAGATTTCTTTGGGTTAACGGTAAACGCAAAAAACAGCCAATAGTGGCTGTTGTAAATTTCTGATTTTTTTGAATTTTGACATTCCTATTGAGCATTCTTATTTTCATCCTTTTCCGGTGGCACAAGCACTTGTCGTGGCTTGGAACCTTCAGATGGACCAACAATACCTTTGGCTTCCATCTCATCAACAATTCTGGCCGCGCGATTATACCCAATTCTAAAGCGGCGCTGTAGCATTGAAACACTGGCAGTTTGTTGCTTACGCACTAATTCGACTGCTTGATCATAGTATTCATCTTCAGGATCATCGTTTTGATCATCATTACTACTTTCGCTACCTTTTTGTGGCATCATTTCTTGGTTATATTCAGCTTGTTGCTGCTCTTTTACCCAAGAAATAACTTTTTCGACTTCTTCACTAGTAATATAAGCTCCTTGAATTCGTTCAGGCTTAGAAGCACCAATTGGCATATAGAGCATGTCGCCTCGTCCCAACAATTTCTCAGCACCAGTTTGATCAAGAATAGTTCTTGAATCAACTCCACTAGAAACAGCAAAAGAAATTCTCGATGGAACATTGGCCTTAATTAAACCAGTAATTACGTCAACACTTGGACGCTGAGTTGCCAAGATCATATGAATTCCAGCAGCTCTAGCCATTTGACCTAAACGCACAATTGCGCCTTCCACATCATGGCCTCCGACCATCATCAAGTCACTTAATTCGTCAACCACGACCAAGATGTATGGCAATGCTTGCATAACCGGCTTTGACTTATCACGATTGTTTTCAGCGACTTTTTCGTTATATTCACCCATATTCCGTGAACCACTGGCTGCAAACAGCTTGTAGCGTCGCTCCATTTCTTTAACGACTTTATGTAAGGCATTAGCCGCAAGCTTAGCATCAGTTACCACAGGAATTAATAAATGTGGTACGCCATTATAGACAGAAAGCTCCACCATCTTAGGATCAATTAAAACTAACTTCACCTCTTCTGGTCGTGCCTTCATCAAAATACTAGTCAAAATGGTATTAATTGCCACTGACTTACCTGAACCAGTCGATCCTGCAATTAAGAGGTGCGGCATTTTAGCCAAATTAGCCGAGATAGTTTGGCCAGCAACATCCTTTCCCAGTGGAACGACCATTGCATTTTGTTTAGCCTTTTGATCCTGATGCTCCATTACATCTTTAAAAGAAACAACTGAGGTCGTGCGATTAGGAACTTCAATTCCGATAAAAGGCTTACCTGGAATTGGGGCTTCAATTCTGATATCTTTTGCAGCTAAAGCCAAAGCTAAATCATCAGATAAATTAACAATCCGACTAACCTTAACCCCAACTGCGGGTTGAACTTCATAGCGCGTAATCGTTGGTCCTAAAATCGCTTTTTTAATGATAACTTTGACACCAAAACTCTTAAAAGTGGCTTGCAAAGTTTGCGTATTCTTTTGAATTAAGTCCTTATCTGTACTTTGATCAGTATTCTTAATCGGATCAAGCAAAGTTAAAGGTGGTTTGCGGTAGGTGGGATTGGCTTTAGTTTCAGTTTTAAGTTCGCCATGATCAACATCTTCAAGTTCTTGCTTAACTTTTTGATCTTCTTCATCAAAAACGTGCGGCTTCGGTAAAGTATCTGCCGCTTCTTCTTTGACAGGCGGAGCAACTTGAATTTGCGGTTGAGCTGTTGGCTGATCATCAGAATAAAAGCTAGGTTTGGTTGGTTCTGGCTCATCTTCTGCGCCAGTAACAACTTCAGGGACACTAATCTCATCATCAGTATTTTCCTCTTCATCAGGCGCACTGGCTGCAGCTGAAAAGTCACTAACATTAGGAAAGATTTCATCTTCATTAGCAGCAAGTGGGTCCTGCAATTGATCACGATTAGATTCTTTTTCTTGCTTTTTCTGTTCCTGCTTTTCGCGCAATTCTCCATATTTATCTTTTAGCTTAATTCCAGCCTCTTTGTTCTTTTTAATGAACAGCTGACTAAAAGATTGAAACTTTTCAACAATGGTCCGGTACTTAACGTCAAAGAACATTAACACCCCAATTGGTAAAAACAGGATTGCCAATACTCGAATGCCAATTAATCCAAGTAGCGGATAGCCCAGTTGAAAGCCAATTGCACCAAATAAGCCTCCACCTACAGATAAGGTGACTCCTGCGCGGGCAAATTCATTAGCCATCTCATGCCAAAAAGCATTCATGAAACCACTGTAGACCTGTTCATGGGCAAAGTAATTACCACTCTGCAGTAATAAAATACCAAAAATTGCTAAGGCTAAGCCACAACTGCGTTTAAACTTCAAATGAGCTGGTTGATTATAAATTACCATCACCAGACCAAATAGCGCTAATAAAGCGGCAGCCAACAAATAAGAATCACCAAAAAACAAGCGAATGACATTGGCGATTTCTTTACCTAGCCAGCCGACCTTAGTAAAAGCCAAAACAGCTAATAAAATTTGAATAATTCCAGTCGTTACCCAATATAAAGCCTGCTCTTGTTTTTTCTTACTGCTTTTACGCTTACTAGCAGTCTTTTTTCTTTTAGGCATCTAACTCTCCCTAAAAGTTAGCTTTAAAGTTTAAGTTGACTGGTTGATCCAAAGTAATTTGCGTAACTTCGTAAGTTAAAGTTTCAATATATTCAACTAATGGACGACTTAATAACTTATAATCATCACTTGATAAGTCTTGTCCATCACCACGATAGTTTTCTAATTTTACGATTTGACTAATTTGGCCACTAACCGTAAATTCACCTGGAGCCGGTGCAACTTCAAACTGGACAGCAACTTCAAAATAACTACTATCACCACCATCATCAGTGGTGCCATCCTCATTTTGCTTAGCTGCTTTACGAAAAGCAACATTAACTTCATCTTTGATTTTTGGTTCCTCATTTAAATCATAATGAAATGAGCGAACGACAACATCAGTTTCACGTTCAAAATCCATTATTCTTCACTTCCTAAATTTCTTTCATATCTTTCAGGGCGATTATAATCATCCTTCAATTTATCATTTTCATAATGATGACTAGTTTCCAAATTTGGAAAACCTTGTTGACGAAGGGCTTCTAACAAGACCATTGCCACTGAATTAGACAAATTGTAGCAGCGAATATTGTCTGACATTGGAATCCGAAGATTACGGTCATAGTATTCCCGCATAAAAGTCTCAGGTAAGCCCGTAGTTTCTTTGCCGAAGACAAAGTAATAATCTTTATTAGGATCAGTATAATCAACTTGAGCATAATTCTTAGATGAAAACTTAGAAATTAAGTACATTTCATCTGTTGGTTTTAAAGTCTTAAGAAATGCATTTAAATCATCATGCATCCGAATATCAACTTTATCCCAATAATCCAGACCTGCTCGTTTCATCTTCTTATTATCGATTTGAAAGCCGAGCGGTTCAATTAAATCTAACACGGTATTGGTCCCTGCACAAGTCCGGGCAATGTTACCAGTGTTAGCGGGCATTAATGGTTCATATAATACTACGTGATTGGTCATATTTATCCCTTTCTATGCTATCGCCTAACCAAACATGAGCTTAGCGAAGAATAGCAGCTTAAACAAGCGAACAAATTATTAAATTTCTAACTAAAAAGCGTGGCAACTAACGACCACGCTTCTTTTTTTACGAATTAGTCTTCTGTTCTGAAGTCCCATCTTCCGTGGTTGGTTCATCTTCATCATCAAACACTTCAGAAGCTTTACGGTAATATTTATAAACCCGTGAGACGATAATTTTAAGAATCGCATAAATAGGAATGCCAAAAACAACGCCCCAAAGTCCCCAAACAGCACTAGCTCCGATCAAAAGCAAAATAGTAGTAATAGGATGCATTTCAAGTTTATTCCCCATTACCATTGGACTAATCACTCTGCCTTCGATCAATTGTTCAATTGCAAAAACAACTAGCACTTTGATCAGCATCGGTACCGAAGTCATGATCCCGATCACAATTGCGGGAATAAAAGCAATAAAAGTACCGAAATAAGGAATGAGGTTTAAAAAGCCAGCTAAGATTGCTAAAGCATAGCCATAAGGCAACTTAATGATGCCATAGCCAACTGCAAACATCACGCCAACCCAAAAGGCAACGGTGATTTGTCCACGAATATATGAAGCTAAGGCATTGTTAATGTCATACAACAATTGACTAAAACTTTCTTGCCAACGTTGGGGCGCAAACTTGGTAATGTAAGGACGCAACTCACGTCCATCTTTCAACATGAAGAATAAGATAAATGGAGCTGTCATTAGCGTCATAGCAATCATTGTAATGATGCTAACAGCTGACGAAATATTGCCAATCGTGGCATTAATTGTGTCTTGCCCTGACTTAAATAAAGTCTTCTGAGTATTATCAATCATGTGATTAATATTGCCACGCACACTATGCAAGCGCGGATCTCTTAAGGCGTTTTGGGTTGCATTAACAGCATCATCCCAAATATGGGGCCAGTTCTTAATCAACGCATTAACCTGTCCCTGCACAATAGGGATAATTGTATTAATAATCCAAATTAAGGCAATCACAACTAGTAAGAACAAAACAATGATCGTCAACAGCCGTGGTACGCGCCACCTTTTTTCAAGCCAATCAACCACCGGATTCATAATGTAATATTGCACAATCGCTAATACTACTGGCGGTAAAATCGCACTAATAAAGACCCAAGCGGGATTTAGAACAAAAGAAATCTTGTTGAAGACCCAAATAATTAGGAAGAACAACAAGAGATTAAACAAAATAATGCTAAAACGGTTATTTAAAAACCACTTTTCAAAAAAAGTTTGCTTCTTTGCGCTTTTTCTACGCTCCATCAATCTATCCTACTAAATATGTTCATACACAATTTCATCATCAACTTTGAAGACCGGCATTGCTTGAGCAGGATCTGGATCAAAGTAAACCGCATTAGCCAATGGTGTTTTAGATACCGGACGATTAAAGAATAAGGTTGCATGGCCCAAGGCTTTCATATTACTTTCAACCATCGGACCAACATAATTGGCAATGTAAGTTTGCCCATCAATTGTGATCGTGTCGCCTTTTTTAAAGACAAAACTACTTACAGGAGTGTCAGTATCAAACTTTTGGATAACTGAAACATCTTCCAAATCTTGATTAGCACCGACACCAAATAAAATTACCATGCCATCTTTCACATCGACAGCTTTTTTACCTATTTTTTCAATATTTGCAATCCACTTCATAATAAAATTCTCCTTAAGCTAATTTTAGCATAAGAAAAACCGCTTAACTAATTAAGCACTTAACTTGTAAGTGTCAAAGTTTTTGCGGTTACTCAAAAACCATTAGTCTGACCTTAATTTCTTAATAATTTATGTGATTTAACATCCGATTGAATTTACTTAAATAGCTGCCACCAACTACTGCTGCTGTTAAGGCTCCGTGTTGAATACCGGTATGGATTTCGTGACGGATTCTCAAACTATCTCTAGCTGCGGCTTGTAATTTCTTACGGTCTAAGCTAATTAGTTTGCTCGTTTCAAAATCACTGTTGAGCCATTCTTCTAAGTCTCCATTCTTGATGCAAGTTAGAATTCGAAGCATGCCTTCGGCACCAGCTTCAGACCAATATTTGCCTTGGCCTTTAACGCGATAAGTATACTTACGGTGATTACTTT
>NZ_ML136909.1 GCF_004009905.1 Lactobacillus xujianguonis | reverse complement strand
CGTTGTCAAGCATTTTGCCTTGACCGTCAACCATCTTTTGACTTGATAGGGTCACACGCGTGTAGTGCAGTACGTGGTTACTTGCCACTGATTGCAAAAAGGCGTGACGACCGTCATTGGTCAAGACAGCTTTAGGCCAGAATTTAGGCTTGAACCCTGTAGGCTTGTCTTGTTCGTCTGCCATAATTTGGCTCCTTTCTGTGTGAATAAAAAAACTACTCAGTCTTAATCGATTGAGTAGTTGTGTGATTTTCTTACTGCCCGTTTGTCCAAAGGGCTTCTGACTTGGTCACCTCAGTGGACCGGATACGACCGATCACACTGATACATGGCGCAAATGCCGACTGGGCAGACCATCCAGTCCACCAAACCAGCCCGGACTCTTGCTTATCGGTTGTTTTGTCTTGATTGCCTACGCCCACATATAGCGGCAACTCTGCCCGTGTGAAAAATACGATTCCATCAAGCCAGTAGCCTAGCGCTAACATGTTCTGCAAATTTTCAAGGAGGAACTTCTCTACTGACCATGTAGACACATAATCCCATGGGATTGAGATAATTACGTGTCTTGGCGTTTTGGTTTTAGTAATTTTGATCCCGTCCTTAGTACCAAGCGCGGTACTAGTGATCTTGTAGATCGATGGAATCGTACCTTGTGCCCTTGCCAGTAGAGTTTTTAGGTAAGTCAAAAACCGATAAGGAGGATCTTCCTTAGTCGGTCTGTAAGTCTTAATATCTTTACCAAACAGGTCTAGTGTCGTGCCTTCCGCATCTTGGATAGCACGCCACTTCATAACTTTTTCGCCACTATCTGATATTTGCTCCATACCTTTAGAGTAAATGTCCAGTAGCTTATAAAAGTTACCGTTGTGCTCTTTATACCAGTGGTGACTAGCTAAATTAATTAACTGGTCAGTTGTCTCATAGGCCATTTACTGTCACCTCAACATTGTCAGGACTACAGATAGGTGCTTCAAAGTCCTTCTGCTTGATGTCCTTTTCCGCGAGTTGATCAGGTGCCAAACCTACCTCAATTGTGGCATCACTGATTCCCTCGATTGAGTAGACAGCAGGATATAAGCGAGTGATATAGAGAGGATCACCCATTTCAAGACCACTGATATACTCAGCTATAGCATATTTGACGTTCTCAGCACCTTCATCGATGTTCCAAGCGTCATTAACATTAACCGTAACCTTGGCATAAATTGGCTTTTCAGTCGCAAAATCAAAGTTAATTTTGAGAGGATTACCAGTCGCGTCTCTAACAGTCAGTTCTTGCCGTCCTACCATAGTAATTCCGGCAGCAATGTAATCCGCCAAGCATTCCGCGATGTCCTGCTTATTACTGCCAAGGCAGTAAATATGGACACTATATGGCGGATTACCGTACTTATCTGGATCAGCAAACGGGTTTTGAATGATGTTAACTTCACGAACTCCAGGCAGATTCATTAATGCTGATCTAATTCCGGCAGCCGTAGAGCCTGGACGTGCCGCGTTCTCCATACGGAGTCGTTCACGGTAGGTCTCATCATCTTCGTAATCTTGGCCACCACCTGCTTTTTCGGGATTAGTGATTGAAATAATTTCATCATCTGGGTTAACTTCAACCGTAATTGAGTTAGCAGGTACGTTGGTGTCTTGACCAGTATCTTCACATTGCACCCAACCAATGCCACTCCATGAGCCGTCACCCTTTTTCTTCGTTAAAACATCTTTCAGCAAAGTAAATACATAACCCTCCTCGGTTTCGTACTGTTCACCGGCTTGGATTAAGTATTCTTCTTGTGTTGTGATCTCAATTTGAGCAAATGCAGGTTCATCAACTTTGCGTTTAAGCCCAAGGTTGCCACCGATATAGTCAAGACTTGCATCAGAAGCAGTAGAAATAAACGCTGAGTAATAGGTCAACTGTTGTTGCTCCCACTGTGCTTTTTCACGTCTAGCAAAAATCCTGGCCAAGATACCAGCGTTTGAATTACTAGTAACAACAAGGTCAGGATCAATAGCTGAAATCATTTCATCTTCAACTTGTGACAAGATTTCTTGATATGTTGGGACGTAAAAACCAGTTGCGGTTAAGCCCCATTGCGAGTTATAGGCCAACGTTTACATCTCCTTCCACTTCCTGCGATACGTCACTTTCCGTTGGTGTGGCCATGGCCGTAAAATGCACGGTCAAGTGTCGTGTTGCTGGATCAGCATCAAACTTTAAATCTTCTACTGAGTCAACTTCAGGCACTTTGGCCATGATTGTTCTTCTTAGATCAGCGGCTGCACGTTTCTTCTTAAATCGATGGCCAAGAAAGTTCGTGTAGTCCATGCCTTGTTCAGGATCAAGGACATCCATTTCACCGTAGAACGTTTCAAGTGTTGCCTTGATTCGTTGTGCAATTTCTTCCAATCCATCGATAATTACAAAGTCATGCGTTTCTGGATCAACAAACCAGTCACCATATTCAGTTACTTCAAAATCTTTAGCCATAAACCGCATCACTTCCTAGTATTCCAACAACAATTGAGTCGTTAGCATCATGCAATCTTGACGTATTAGGATCAAAATTGCTTGCATCACGGCCGCCTTTCCAGTTGTCGTTGTCTCTATCAAGAGTGACAGCAATAACTGGAATGCCTGGACGCATAAAGCGATGTTTTGGCAATTTGTCAACGAAGTGCGTTTGGTGGTGAGCTGGAGCGCCAGGGTGTGCAGGTATAGTTGAGTTAAAATCAACTGCTGCTAGATCTGGCTTAATGCGGTCAAAGATTTCGTCTAAGATGTAACACTGATAGCTTACAGGCACATCTAAGTATTGCGCTCTAAGTTGGCCATCACTTAAATTAACGAGCGGTTGCAAGTCAGCAAGATGTTTTTTCTTGTCATATTTGATAACCCGTGCGATAAAGGCAGCTTCAAATTCAGCATTAATCGCATGCTTGAAATTCCTAACTGCAATTACTGCCGCTGCTTGTAATTCGGCTTGTGAACTTGAATCATCATGTTTTGTCATCTTGCACCTCCTATAGAGCAACTAGTGAGCACTGAGTTTGAGGATTAGTGCCGTCGCTTGTATGCTGACCAGCCTTAACCCAGAACTTGCCCTTCAAATACTTTGACTTCATTTCAATTCCGACACGTACTGTAATTTCAGGAATTAAAGGAGTCGTGATCTCCCACGTATCGTCACCACCGTCGTCGCTTTGATTACTTGACGGCGGTTGTACCAAGTCTTGATCATCAATTGTTACCCATGTACGCTTATCAGATTTAGGATCGATAATCTCAAACTTCCCACGTTCGTAAGTAATCTCTGACTCAGTTTTCTTAACCATCTGTTTGATCAAAGTAAGAGGCTTACCCTTAGCGGTGTAAGCCTTCTTTAACTTTGGATTCTTATGTAATTGGATCTTATCGATGTGCATGCCAGCTTGACTTGCTACACCTTGAATTAAATCCTTATAGCTCGTGCCTGCTTTATAAGTCTTATTAACCAAGACCGTCTTAGTAGCACGAGTTTTAACACGATGGTTAACTGTGTATTGTTGACCTTTTTTCTTTCCACGTTTATAAGTCTTAGTAACCTTAACGTGCTTGTACTTGTTGTAATCTTTGTTTTTCTTAACTTTGAGCCGTCTAGCTTTGACGTTGTTGTAATTAGTACCTTCTGTGTAAGTGATCACCAAGGTATCAGTGACACCGTCATGCTGCATCGTGTCGATCTTAGTGATGTAGCCCTCAGAGATAATTTTCATAGGAGCACCCCAATTAAAAGCCAGCTTAACTTTAAAACCCTTGGCGTAGAACATCGCATGCTTTTTTGACATGTTATATAAGGTTACTTTGTTGACTGGCGGACTAGCCGAATCGCTAAAGTTAGATTCAAAAGCAAAGGGGTAATTGTGTTCTGGAGTTTCATCATTGTAAACCGTTTGAGTCTTCCCGGAATTATTTGTACAAATAAACCAAGCATGCGGATTAGTAGTGACAACCATTAGCTAGACACCTCTTCATCCGTATAATCGTCAGTTGGTTCATCTGGGTCGTACCCGAGGGGTTTAATCGTGGGGTCACCAGTTTCAGAACCAAGCGGATCGATAACATCAAGGTACATTTGTACGGTTTCACCAAAGTTACCTTTACCGGCATCTTTAGCCTTGTAACTTTCGTCCATAACTCGTATATCGACACGTGGCAAACGTTGATCAAGTAAGTCATAGCCAACCAATTCGCCCAAAATTAAAGGCTGCTGATTAAGTAGCAAATTAGCATCAGCGTCCCAAATTGAGACACTGTAAAAATCCGCCACCTCGTTATAGTCAACCCGAAAAGTATAGACACCACCGGCGATTGTGATGTCAAAAATATCAGGCAGATCATCAACATCTACTGGAATGTAGCGTCTCATCTATCTCACCCTCATATTTTTACTAATTTTCTTTTGCTTCTCGCTAACGTAAAGGTTTCGCCCTGCCTTTATCTTGTTAGGATTTTTAATTTTATTTACTTTTTGTAGCCAAGACACCGACTTGCCATACTTTCGTGAAATACCAAGTAACGTGTCGCCAGGTTTAACAGTGATAGCGGTGTATTTCTTATTTCGCCGTCCACGTGTGGTCTTTGTTGACTTGGATTTTTTAGTTTTTGCATTGTTACCGGTGGAAACTGTGATATTTGCAGCTCTCACGTGAGTAAACGTGATTGAGACTTGCAAGTTATCACTCATATTTTTGAAAGTATTGCTGATATTACTAATTAACAGGTCTTTTTCAACAAAATCGCCCTCATATGTGAGAGTTACGTGATTATCCTTCCAAGTAACTAATTGAGCGTACTTTTTGTTAGCTTCCGCCCTGTCTTCACCAGTAATTAAACCGGCAACGGTCTTAGTATCACTAGATGTCCTAGCGTAGTTGCTCCTAGGTGCACCCTTATCGACTGGCCAAGATGTAATTTCAACGTCTGAGCTTTCCGACTCGGTATCACTTGGAGAAATAAAAATGACGGTCTGAGAATGACCGTCACTTCTATATATAGCGCAGTTACCTTCATTGTGATGCCCTCGTTCGTGTTGAGCTATCTTGTCAGCAACTGCGCTCTTATTTGCTTTGTAGGTTTCAGTTTTAACCTTCTTTTTAGCTTTGTTATACTCTTTTTTATGCCGACTGTATGCTTTATTAGCGGCTTTTTCGGCTTTTAAGTACTTTTTCTGTAAATTGAGGAAGTACTTTTTTCTTTTCGGATGAAGCACTGAGTTTTGATAGGAACCTAACGCACTATCCTTGGCGTTTTTGGCTCTTTTCTTATCTCGATTCATCAATTTCTTGTACTTATTAGCCGTCTTTTGTGCCTTAACCACATAAGTCGGTTGTTTTTTTGCTACATATACCACATTTTCACCTCCTGACTAAAAGATTGTTGGGTCCGATCCCTCTTCATGGTTCAACAATGCTTCAAATTGCTTAACAACTTCACGTTTAGCAATGTTGGCCATCTTTCTCATTGATGCTTCATCACCAGTGATTGGACCGTTGAAGTTGATGTTAACCACGATTTGACCATGACCAGTTGCGGTCTTGGATGGTGTTTTTTGACGACCAGCTCTGCCAAGATCAGCAACTTTACGTTTCGTTGTTTCAAAGTCATCAATGTGGACCGGTGACTTTGGTGTGACAATTTCTGGCCCGTGTTCGCCAGCGATAAATGGCTTATTGGACCAGTGATCGCCACCGCGACTATACCAGTGATGTGATTCCCACCATGCTTGTGCTTTATTTGGGTTACCGTACCGGTCGTTCATGTAGTCGTAAGTACCAGCTAATTGAGCGATCGCATTACGGATTGATCCGTGTGCACGGTAGTAATGCAAGTTGTAGCCTTGCATTTGACCCAGACCCAAAGTACCGGACGATGGGTTTCTTGCTGCAGGATTCCAGCCAGATTCATGACTTACAACATAGTTCATCGCAGACCAGTATTTCTCTGGAATGTGTGCTTGCTTCAACCAGTGGTTGTGATCGCCAGTTGGTTTACCTGCCATAAATCCGCCATCGATTTGATCAGCAAGATTATCACTGATCCACTTCAATGCTGATTTACCAAGTTCTCGCTTAGCTAGGTTGGTTAATGCGCCTGTAGCCTTTTGACCTTGTTTTGGCTTGGCATTATATAATCCACGTACACGGTAGTAGCCATAACCCATGCTCTTTGGTGCATCGATTGATGTGACTCTCGCTCTTGGTGGAGTTTCGTTAAACATTGAGTGAGTTTGTGGGTTCTTAATGATCCCCACGTGCCCTGCGGCTCCTGTTCCGTGACCGTAGATGACTAAGTCACCAGGCAACGTCTTAGACAAGTCCTTGCCTAGATATTGCAAAGCTGGTGAGTGTTGCATTGCTACAGTGGTACGTCCAGCATCTAAGCCAAAGTGGTGTAATGCTTGTGATACCATGCCGGAACAGTCACTTGCTGCTTTACTCATGGCACCCATGACATAAGGCACGCCACTAAAGGTCTTTTCGGCATATTTCAAGAACGCTTCACGAGTTCCGCCCTTACCAACGCCGCCACCAATGGCGTTATTGATAACTGTCCACATCGCGTTCATCCAAGGGTTGCCGTAATGAGCTGAGGAGTTCTTGCCTAAATCAATTGTTCCTCGTTGGATTGCCGGACCGCTTGACTTGATATTTGACGTGTACATATTGGCAAAGCTCTTAGCTGGATTAGATAAGCCATTGTCAGCGATTTTTCTTAACTGGCTATGACTTACACCAGAGCCTTTGGCAAAGTGCGTCAAGCCCCAACTATGAGCTAATTCTTGCGTTTGGTAACCATTAAGGACAGCGTCACCTTTTTCAAGTAACATCTGTCTATTTGCACCACGTGGAATATGAATGTCACCGTTCTTTTTAACGATGGCTTCTTGACGTGGACCAGTTGGTGCGTCATTGACCATAGCCCATGTGTTACGTGGAAGAGCACCGGAACCAGTAGCAAAGTGTACTGGTTTAATTACTGATCCGTTACCACCGAATTGAGAGAGCACCTTATCGATGCCATTGATACCCTTGTTGAGTTGACCGATTGTGTCGGACATTGCGTCCTTGGCATAACCGTTCATCTTACTCATGGCAGTTCCAAAGCCTTTAGCAGTTGATCTTGCCGTCTTAACAACACCATCGTGCATATTGTCCATTTGCTTAGACACTTTGGACTTCATGGTTGTATAGTTTGAAATGACTGATTTTCTTGTCTTAGAGCTTTGTTTGGTGGTTGTGCTTGTAATTCCACGCCATGATGATTTATTCGCTCTCGTGAGCTTTCTGAGTGATCCAGTAGCTTCACGATTAATCTTCTTGTAGTCGCTAGTTACGTTCTTGGTAGCATGGCCAAGACTTACGTTACCGGCAGCATAGCCATTAAGGATCAAGCCATGACCTAAACCACCGGTCATGACTTTTCTAGTATCCTTAGCATTTAAAATTCTTTCACCAGCGTTAACTCGTGTAAGCTGAGGACCGTTAGCACCAAGTAGCCGCGCATGGTTAGCGTATGGCGTGTATGCTAATTCCGGACCAGCTTCACCAACTAAAGCACCGTGAGCGGCACCGATTAAACCACCGGTTGCATGTGCACCGGTTAACTTGCCTTTGACCCAGTTGATGCCTTGACCAACTTTGCCAACGACTTGTCGTACTGGCTTTGGTGTGTGTTTCTCAATCCATGAGCCTAAACCTTCAAATGGTTTCTTAAACATTGCCACGGCGTTTTTACCAAGATCACCGAACCAAGTCTTAAAACCATTCCAGCCCTTTTGAGCATTAGATCTGACTTTAGCACCCCACGCTTCAAGGCCAGTCCACTTAGACTTAAACCAGCTACTTGATTTGCTGCCTAATTGTCGTGTCCAAGATGGAAAATGACTCATGCCACGTTGAGCGTCTTTGACAATGCCACGACCCCACTTTTCGGCATTAACCTTTGGCAGGATGCCGGACATCTTAATATGCCATTTCTTTGGCGCTTTGCCGTGAACTTGTGGTTTAAAGCCTGCCAAGAACTTATCGAGTCCATTTTGTTTAGGATCAAATGGACCCCAGTCCCAGTTTTGCTTACCAAACCATTTACCGATGTTGGTAAACAGTGGAGCAACTCGGCTAGAGTACGAGCCTTTAACGGCGTATCCTTTTGGCAATTTTTGTGGGTTAAACATGCCTCTTAAGCCCGGCCAAATGTGTTTATCTGTCCACTTGTTGGCGCCGGACCAATCGAGCCATGAGCCTTTAGCAGATGCTCGCATGCGTGGCAAGCTACGTTTCCAATACCCTTTATCGCCAATATGGCCGATGGCATTCCAAGCGGTAGATGCACCGCCGAAAAGGAAATCAGCAATGTTATTTGGATGGGTAAACATGTAATTATCCATCGTGTGGTTCATATCCCACGATCTTTCAGCTAGTGAACGCTGATCGTGGTATTTACCTTTAGCATCGTAATAACCGTTAGCATCTGCTTTTAGCTTTTTAGGAATACGACCGCGCTTATCCTTTTGTTTCTTAGTGTTAGGAATTAGATACTTAGTAGCGTGGCCGCTAAATGCTTTAGCAAAACTCTTAGCAGCGGGTTCACCCATTGCCTGACCAAGTTCAGTACCGATTGTTGCACCGGCATAGCCACCTAATGAAGCACCAATTGCAGCACCGACAATTCCGCCAATGCCTTGACCATATTTGGTAGCCTTGACGCTTGCCTTGCTTGAATGAACTGCATCATAAAAGTTCTTGCCAATTTCAGCAGCGTCAAATACAACACTAGCCGTTGCAGTTAACTTAGCTGTCCGACTCATGTCACCCCACTTAATGTGTGGAGTTACTAGTTGTGACGTACCCTTGCCAATCGAATTGATCTTGCTACTTTGAGCAGCTAATTCTGAGTAGGTGTTCTTCAACTTACCTAAAAAGGCAAGTGCTTGTAATGCTTTACTGCCGGTATAACCAGCAACCATACCCTTTGCTATCCATTCGGTAGCCGTTGGGTGCATTGATACCCACTTGATAACGCCAATTATGCTGTCAGCAACGTTCTTGACCGCGCCACCAACATTCTTTTGGAATTGTTCACCGTCTTTGCTTAGTAGGAACTTGGCCAGCTCATTAGAAGCTTCATTCAAAGCCGGTAGCATTGCGGTACCGATTGTCATGGTGAAGGCATTAGTAGCTTGCTTAGCTCTGGCCATCGCTCCTTGTGCAGTGCCCATGTTCTTGGCTGCCAATTTAGCAACATAAGAACCACTGTCACCAGCTTTTTGAACACGTTTAGTTAAGTCTTGTAAGTCTTTGGTATTTTGAGCCAAAATGGTAGCCGCGTTTTGTGCGGTTGTACCAAAGATTGACTTCATAAAGCCTTGTTCTTGGACTGAGTTCTTACTGTGTTGCTTGATGTGTGTCCAAATAACGCCCATCGCATCGGCTAAGCTCTTGATGTGACCTTTACTATCCTCAATATCTTTGGCAGTAATGCCAATCTTGGAGAACACACTGTTCTTCTTGCCAATACTGTTAACACCATTACCGATCCGGTTAATGATGTCACGCATGGCAGTACCACCCATTGAGCCTTCAATACCGTTGTTGGATAAGATACCGACAGCAGCACTTGATTCGGCTAATGAAATGTGTTGAGCCTTAGCAGCCGCACCAAAGTAGTGAACTGAGTCACCCAGTGTGTGGAAACTTGTTGAAGTGGCATCAGCTGAGTAGGCAAGCATGTTAACGGCTTTACGAGTATTTGCAACCATCGCACCGGTAGTTCTTGCCTTCATGCCGAATGCTTCAATAACTTGTGATGATACAGAAGTTACGTCTTTGAAGTCGTCACCAGAAGCAACGGAAGCTTGTACTTCTGTTCTCAAAGCACCAAGCGCTTGCTTGGTCGAATAACCACGCTTGACCAAGTCTTCATAACCAACAGCAATTTCTTGTTGTGATTTTCCGTACTTAATCGAGATAGCCCGACCTTCTTGTTGCATCTTGGCAACTGCCTTAGTAACTTCTTTTTGATGTTCGCCACCAAGGACAGCTAGGTTCGTTATTTCACGGTAGCTTTGTTGCAGGTTAGTGGCTTTCTTTGCGCCACTAACAGCAGCAGCACTAAACGCACCGACACCGAGGGCAGCACTCATCGCACCGCCTTTGATATGATCCCAACCATCTCGTAAGGTGGTTTTCATCTTTTCACCGGCTGTGGTTACTCGCTTAGCACCTGCTATCAATCTGTTAAACCCAGTTGGACGCAATCGATCCATTTCAGTCTGTGTCTTCTTTAGATCAGACTTGAAATTATTGATTGCTACAGCTGTCTGATTGATACGAGCCTTCTGGATGTTATAAGCATCACTGGTTCTGCCGGACTTTTCAGCAATCCGATCAAGCTCAGTAACTAGCCCGTGCTGTCTATCTTTTAATCGATTAATTTGTTCAGCATACAGTTTTGACTTCTGTTGTGCTGCTTCATACTTCTTACCTTCACTGTCAAGCCGTTGCACATAACTAGCAGTCGCAATATCAGCTGACTTAATACTCTTAGCTAGTGCATCATTAGGCTTAATTGTTCCAAAGCCGGTTTCAACTTTTTTCAAGTTCTTTAATAAGCCTTCTGTGGCTTTATCAGCTTGCAGGATACCTGATATATCAACATTAGCTTTGAGATACCAACCTTCATGTTCTGCCATGCTATGTGTCCTTTCTAGCCCATCTAGGCAAAAATAAACATTCTAAGCTAAATAGTGAATTAGTTATCCGACGGGATAATTGATTCACTATTTTTGTTCTCTTGTAGAATTAAAGTAGTAGTAAAACGATATGCCCTGTCGCTTTTAGACACTTGATGT
>NZ_ML136908.1 GCF_004009905.1 Lactobacillus xujianguonis | reverse complement strand
ATTTTTATCTGTTAAAGGTACAATATCGTGTTTATCGTTCATAAAATTTGCCTCCTCAAAATTGATAAGACAAGTATAGGACGAAAGAAAAGGAGAAGATAGGTACTTCAGTTTTTGACGCTTACGAATTGCACATCTTAAAGGTGTGTTTTTTCTTGCTCTAAAGCAAGTCTTATTAATTAACTTTTAGAAATTTCGGTGTTAAGTTGAAGATGTTACGGAGTCAAATTTAATTTTGATACGAAGGAGATTCATCATGGAAAAACGAAAAATAGTTATTGTGGGTGCATCCCACGGGGTCATGAGGCTGCTTTTGAAATCTTAAATCGTTATAACAATGTTGATGTGACGCTTTTAGAACAATCTGACTATGTTTCATTCATGTCTTGTGGGATGAAACTTTATCTTGAAGGCCAAACCACCGGCATTAATGACGTGGGGAATTTTAGAGGTGAAGATTTAAAGAACAAAGGTGGCCATATGTACAACAACACGCGGGTTACTGAAATTAACACCTACACGCACACGGTAACGGCTGAAGATGTGAAGACTGGTGCTAAAAAAGAATTTAAGTATGACAAGTAATTATCTCAACTGGGGTAAATCCAGCTAAGCTTGACGTACCAGGCGCTGATCTTAAAAACATTTTATTGATGCGTGGCTACGACTGGGCTCGTGCAATTGAAGATGCTAAAAACGATCCAGCAATTAAGAATGTGGCTGTGATCGGTGCCGGTAACGGGATTGCTGCTGCAGAAGTAATGCGTAAAGCTGGTAAGAATGTTACTTTGATTGATGGCGGCAAGAAACCACTTGAGAAATATTTAAATGACACTTACACTGATGTGTTTAATAAAGTTTTGATTGAAAATGGCGTTAACTTAGCCATGAATACCAAAGTTGAAGGCTTTGCTGGCGATGACAAGGTTGAAACTATTAAGACCAATAATGGTGATATTCCAACTGACTTAGTCATTGAAGCGATTGGCGTTACACCAAATACTGACTGGCTTGGTGGAACGATTGATCTTTATGACAATGGCTATATCAAGACAGATGAATACTTCAGAACCAGTTTCCCTAACATCTTTGCCATCGGGGATGCCGTCTTCCCATACAGCATTCCAGCTAACCGGCGGGTTCCAATTCCTTCTGCAATTGCTGTTCGCCATGAAGCTCAATACGTTGTTGGTCATTTGTTTGAGATTAATCCATCAAGACCATTTGGCGGCATTGTTGGTGCCCAAGTTTTGGAAGCCTTCGGTATACATGCGGTAACGACTGGCTTAAACTTAAAGAATGCGGAAAGAATCGGCGTCGATGTGGCGGAAGTAACTTATCATGGTCGTTTGCGCCCAGCTTATATTCCAGAAGAAGACAACCCAGAAGTTTATATTTCATTAGTTTATAACAAGGATAGCCATCAAGTGCTCGGCGGTTCAACTTTGTCTGAGTACGATATTACTGGCCAGGCCAATGTTTTGTCACTTGCCATTAGAGAAAAGTTGACCTTGGAAGACTTGGCTGAAGCTGACTTCTTCTTCTCACCAAGTTTCGACCGTCAATGGAACTTGATTAACATGGTTGCCCAAGAAGCATTAGGTTATGATGAAATTGTTTAATTAGTTAGGTAATTTATCGAGCTCAAAAATAATACTCTATAATTATTAATTCGTAAGTTGATGGTTATAGGGTATTTTTTTGTTTATTTCTAATTCTTTTCCTTTTAAAAAAGAACATTATTTATTATTGACTTTAAAAATATTCGTAATAATATTAAGACAAAGGATTTTTAAAAGGAGAGAATAAATGAAGAAAAGTCCACTTATGATTGCTGCAATATCAGCATTTGCACTCGCTGAATTAACTACTTTTGCTCCTGAATTTAGGGCAGAAGCAAAGGAAGTTAAAGTTACAACTCAAATCGACTATAAGAGCAAACCCGAACAATATAAAATAAAGAGTAAAAATAAGTCATTAATTCCAATTCAATTCCTGGGGATCAATGACTTACATGGTGGACTTGAAAGAACAGGTAATGCCTGGATTGGAAATACTCAGTATAAAAACGCAGGTGGAGCGATCAGACTTGCCGCTTACCTTAACCATGCGCAACAAGTTTTTAAGAAAAGCAATCAGGCAGGTCATACTTTTAGAATTGAAGCAGGAGATATGGTTGGTGCTTCACCATCCAATTCGGCTTTACTACAAGATGAGTCAACAATGCATGCCTTAAAAGCTATGCACTTTACAATTGGAACTCTTGGTAATCATGAGTTTGATGAAGGATTAGGGGAATTTCATCGAATTGTTGTTGGTGGAAAGCCAAGTAAAAAGTATAATTCTGCTGAAATGAAGTATCCGCATCAAAATTCTGGTTTGAATATTGTCATCTCAAACGTTGTCAAAAGAAGTAACAATAAGCCTCCTTATGGCTTCAAACCTTACATGATTAAGACGGTGAAGAGTAAAGCAGGTAAAAAAGTAAAGATTGGCTTTATTGGGATTTTAACTACTACAATGCCAACTTTGACTACTTATAAAAACTATCATCCATACAAGTATCTTGATGAAGCACAGACGATTGCAAAATATGATCGCATCTTACGCAAAAAAGGTGTGAAGGCAATCATTGTGATTGCTCATACTGGGGTGGCAAGTAAAGTTGATCAACAAACCAACCAAGCTGAAACAAGTGGTCCAGTTGTAGATATTTTAAAAAAGCTCTATGAGATCGATCCTAAAAACTCAGTTGATTTATACTTTGCTGGGCACTCTCACCAATATTCGAATGCGACAGTAGGACATACTCATTTAGTACAAGCCATCTATTCAGGTGAAGCATATGATGATGTGATTGGATATTTAAATCCTAAAACCCATGATTTTACCAAGAAGGGAATTAAAGCTCACGTCTTTCCAACTATGTCTGCTGAGCAAGATCCTTCAATTAAGGACGATAAAAAAGTTGGTGCAATAGTTAAAGATGCTGATCGTCGAACTGCTGGGATCGTTAATCAAAAGATTGGTGAGGCTCAAGCAGCACGTAGTTTAACAGGACGGGATCATAATAATAAAAACGATGAAAATGAAACGGGTGATTTAGTCGTTGATGCACAACTTGCCGGAGCTCGTCAAGCGGTTAAAGCACAAGAACTGAGTGTTGATTTTGCTATGACCAATGGTGGCGGTGTTCGAGCTGGACTGGCAGTAAAACCGGATAAGTCGATTACTTGGGGTGCTGCGCAAGATGTTCAACCTTTTGGCAACATTCTTGATATTGTTTCGATGACTGGTAAAGAAGTTTACGATGTTTTAAACCAACAATATCGTAATTATGGGGCAGGCCATCATACTTATTTACTGGTATCGGGGTTAAAATATGATTTTGTTCCAACAAATGATCCTAAACAGCCATACAAGGTGGTCAAGGTTTATGGAAATGATGGTAAGCCGATTGATCTTAATAAGACTTACAATGTTGTCATCAATGAATTTTTAAAAGGCGGCGGTGATTTCTTTATTCAGTTTAAGAACGCTAAGCAGGTCGGCACCGCTGGTGTTGATACTGATGTTTTTGTTAACTACATTAAGGCACAAAAACCACTGATTGCACCGAAATTGGATCGCAAGAATTTAGTTACTGGAAATTAAGATAAAAAATTCTGTTAGCCAATTTAGCACAAAAAAGCTTGATCATCGCATGTTTCTGCTTTGATCAAGCTTTTTTGATTAATCTAAAAGTTATTTATTTGCGATTACGTCAGCGGTATGTTTACCAGAGAAGAAGCAATATCCAGCTTCAGTACCAGGCATGTTTGGACCATAAGTATCACCAATTAACATACCTGCGGCATCGTTACCGACAGCGTATAGTCCTTTGATTGGTGCACCATTTTGGTCAAGCACTTGATTATCAAGGTTAATCTTTAAACCACCCATCGTACAGAAGGCACCAACACCTTGTTTAATAGCATAGAATGGACCATTTTCTACTGGAACCATGAATCTATTTTGCTTGCCAAAGTCAACATCTTTACCTTCTTGAGCTAATTGGTTGTAACGCTTAATAGTTGCTGGTAAATCAGGTAGACTTAATTTCTTAGCTAATTCTTCAATACTGTCAGCTTTAGTTAAGTATTTTGCATTAGCAGCGAGTTCTTTATCAATTTCTTCTTGTAAGTGAGGCAACTTAGTATCGTGATAGTCGTAAGTACCCATTGCCTTATATAATGAATCATTTTGTAAGTGATCAATAGTTGATTGATCTAAGATAGTGTAGAATTCATTTTGAGTAAACAAAGCATTACCAGCTTCAGCGAAGTTATCAACAACTTCTTCGTTAACAAACCGTTTACCAGTTTCATTAACCCAAAGTAGTGATTGTTGATTTGCTGCACCGTTTAGTTCATCATAACGGTAAACGTAGGTTGGCTTGTCGGGGTCTTTAATATAACCACCGAATAACATTGCCATTCCCATGGCGTATCTTTGTGCACCAGCTTTCCAAGCTAATGAAAGACCATCACCAGTATTCTTATTTGAGTTGACTGGAATCAATTGATTAGCATCGTAGTTAGTGTATTTAGCAATCATATCTTTATTGTTCAAATATCCACCAGTTGCTAAAATAATGTTTTTACCTGAAACTTGAGTTGTTTCAGAAGACTTAAGATCCTTGATTTCAACACCAGTAACTTGACCATCAGTTGTAATCAAGTTAGTTACTTCAGTTGATGTCAAAATATCAGTACCTTGTTCTTTAGCTTTAGGTGCTAATACTTGATTAATAACGGCATCTCCACGACCTTTGAATAAGTGCCAAGTTCTAGCACCGCTACCTAAAGGTTCAACATCGAAATATTCCACTCCCAAATTTTTTAGCCATTTAATAATTGCAGCGGAACCATCGAGAAATTGCTTCCATGTATTGGTATCAGCTTTGTAATGAGAGTATGTTAATTCTTCGTTTAAAGCTTCCTCTTTTGTTAAATGGTAATCAGAGTGTTTCTTTTGCATGAATGAATCAACTGCAAATGCACCTTCAATGTAGTTACCACTACCTCCTAAAGTATGTCCTTTTTCAACAACCAGATTAGAAGAGTGCCATCAATCGAAAAAATGATGATTGATTGTTCCCTAAATGAAGGCTTAGCATATGTAACTGAAGGGCTATTTGAAAAATTTATGGTTCACGATCCTAATATTGTTTTTAGACATATTGCTTCAAAGAAAATTAGTCAGAATTATCAAATGCAATTAGTTTTTAGGCGAGATAATAAATCAGAAGCATTAAAGAAATTTATTGCATCCATTAAAGAAAATAATTCGAATAAAAAAGATTGACCTCATTTATACTGAGATCAATCTTTTTTAGCTAAAATCTTAATACTTAGGTAACCACTTCATATTTTCAGTAGCAGATTTGGCATCAGTCACGTCTTCACCAGCTAAGCCATTGTCAATTGCAGCTTGGGCAACTGCCTCAGCTTCAGTGGCAGTGAAGGATTGCAACTTAGCAACTGGTGGCAAAACGGCTGCACCTGGTTCTTCTGGATCAACAATTCCACCTAGTAAATGAGCTGCCGCAGAAAGCAATTCATCTGGTACTAATTTAGCTTTACTTGCTAAAATTCCTAGACCCAAACCTGAGTAAATCAAGGCATTGTTTGCTTGACCGATATTGTAAGTTACGCCCTTATATTCAACGGGATCAGATGGCACACCTGTGGCAACCAACGCTTTACCGTCGGTCCATTTAATTAAATCTTCAGCCTTAGCTTCAATCAACTTAGTTGGGTTAGAAATTGAGAAAATGATTGGGCGTTCAGCATGAGCAGCCATTTCTTTGATTGCAGCTTCAGTGAAGGCACCTGGCTTAGTTGAAGTACCAATCATCACTGTTGGGTGAACAGCCTTAATCACTACTTCTAAATTAGTCAATTCATCGGTATTATCAAATTCTGAGCGTTCACGGACAAATGGTTTTTGTTCAGGAGTCAAACCTGGTGTGTCACTGAAGAGCAAACCTTGCTTGTCAACAAGATAGAAATGTTTTTTAGCTTCTTCAGGATCCATCCCTTCAACTAACATTTCCCGGTACATCATGTTGGCAATCCCCATGCCAGCAGTACCTGCACCGAAGGTTAAGAAAATTTGATCGGTGAACTTTTGCTTAGAAATATTAAGTGCACCCAGGACACCTGATAAACAAACGATCCCAGTTCCTTGCACGTCATCATTAAAGATAGGGATGTCTTCACGATACTTGTTCAAAATCTTGGTAGCATTATCACGACCAAAGTCTTCGAAGTGGATAAAGACATCTGGGAAGATTTTGCGCGCGGCTTTAACAAACTTATCAACTAAGTCGTAATACTTGTCACCTTGCACGCGGGCATGCTTGTTACCTAAGTAAAGTGGATCATCGATTAAAGTTTGGTTATTGGTCCCAACATCAAGTGAAACTGGTAATACTTCGCGAGGATCGATTCCGGCAGCGGCGGTGTAAACCATGAGCTTACCAACAGAAATGTTAACCCCATTGGCACCCCAGTCACCGATCCCAAGGATTCCTTCACCATCGGTGACAACAATTAATTTGATCTTCCGACCACCAGCTGCATTTTTTAAGCTTTCTTCGATTGTATCTGGATCATCAACTGATAAAAAGGCTGCTCCTTGTGGTTTCATGAAAATTTCGCTGTATTTTTCAATAGCTGGGGCAATAACTGGATCATAAACTACTGGCATCAATTCAACTAAGTGTTGAGTCATCACGTAGAAGAAGAGGGTGCGGTTAGTGTTGAAAATTTCCATCAAAAACTTCCGTTTTTGAATTCCTTCTGGCCGTTGTTCGTATTGTTCATATACTCTGGCAGCTTGTTCTTCGATTGTTTGTACTTTGCTTGGCAAGGTACCAGTTAAACCTAGAACTTCACGCTCACGTTTAGTGAATGCAGTACCTTTATTTTGAAAAGGATCGTTTAAAATACTATATGCGTTTGACACTTGCTGCAAAAGCCTCCTGTTTGCTTTTTCATACTTTTTACTTGTAATATGTTAAGCAGTATATGACTTCAAGAAATTTATCAAGAAGCCAAACTTTTATTTATATGAGGATGATGAACAAGTGAATATTCAAGATCTGAGGTACTATCACGAGCTAGTCAATCTTAAGAGTTATACCAAAACTGCTGAAAAATTTGGTGTTAGCCAGCCAACAATTACAGCAGCTGTGAAGCGGCTAGAGCGCAAGTTTGACGCTCAATTCTTAATTAGGGATCAATCGCATAAAAGTTTGATCATTACTAAGTTAGGGATGCAATTCGATGAACATGTACAATCGATTTTAAATGAGATTAGCGTTGCTGCAGCTGAAATTCAACAGGAAAAAGAAGCCGATATTTCCTTTGGCTTGCCACCAGTAATTGGACGAAATTATTTTCCGTCGCTTGTGCCGGAACTGTTAGCTAAAGGATTGTTAAACAAATTAAAGGTTGTCGAAAGTGGTTCATACGACTTGATTGGCCTTCTAAAAGAGGGAAAAATCAATTTTTCTTTACTTGGTTTAACTAAACCGCAAGTGGCACCAGGTTTAAAATTGGAAATTATTAAGCATTACCCAATTAAAGTTATCGTCAGTAAAGAGAATCCTTTGGCAAAGAAGAAGGGAATTTATTTCAGAGAAATCGCCGATCAAAACTTTATAGGATTAAATAGCGATTATATCCATACCAGGGCACTGGCGGAAATGGTCAAGAAAAACAAAATTAGTTTGAATACTATTTACCGTAGTCCTGACGTAATGGTAGTTAAATCGTTAGTAGCTCAGAATCTGGGGATCGGTTATTTAACTGAATTATCGATTGATGATCGCGATAATGTCGTTACTCTGCCATTGCTAGATAAAGAACAGCCAGAGTTCATTTTGGCGGCTGCAACTCGTGAAAATCATCTGATGACGACTAAAGAAGAAGCTCTGTGGCAGATTTTAACTCATAAATAAAGCAAAAAAATCTCATCAAGTTTTGAATAACCTGATGAGATTTTTTTATTTAATTAACCTGCAATTACCATTAAAATTGGAACAACAACGATGAAAAGCAAAGTACTCAAGACTACAACATTAGTGGCGTAATCAACATCCCCGTGAGCCTCGTTAGCAAGAACGGGTAAGACTGCTAATGCTGGTGTACCAGATTGGACGATGAAAGTTTTGTCCATTAAGGCTGGCATTGGTAAGTGAATTGCCGGTGCACAGAATCTAACTAGTAAAATCATGATCGCTGGAGCCACAATGAAACGACCGATTAAAGCAAATAAACTATCTTTATCAATCCGGACATTCTTAATTCCGGAATCAGCTAAAACAATTCCGATATAGATCAATGATAAAGGCGTTACTAAGTTACCAACGTATGTGAAGGTTTGGCTTGCAAAAGTTGGCAGCTTAAGTCCAGTTAACGGCCAAATAATTGCCACAATAAAACCAACTAAGGGCATTGGTAAGAGCTTTTTCCACTCGATCTTGTGCTCTTTCTTTTCTTCTTCAATTAATTCAGGGTCATCACTCTGAATTAAAAATACCCCAAAGGCCCAAGTCGAAACGGTATTGATGATGTAGTAAACCAAGAAGTATGGCATTGCCTTGTTACCAAAGAGCGCCACGTTTAATGGCATCCCGATAAAGATGGTGTTGGCGTTGGCCACAGTATTGATGAAAACACCACGCCGACCAACTTGCACTTTAATAATTTTTACCAAAATAACGGCAATGATGTAAGAAATTACCACGCCGATAAATGGCACTAATAGGTTTTCGAATAAGTTGACTAAGCTATCTCTGGTCAAATTATTTTGCACAGAAATGAAAATTGAAGCAGGAAGGGCAATTTGCGTGATCAACTTAGAGATGTTTCCCGCAAAAGAATCAGCGAACCAACCTTGCCGTCTTAAGATGTATCCCAGCAGCATAATCAGAACGATTACGACTACGCTAGAAATTGATGACAAAAATCCCGTCATTAATAAATCTCCTCCTCATATAATCAAATGTTTAGTTAAACAAAAGAACAATATATATGAAATATATATAAGCATAGTGTTTATATCATTTCTGAATAAAATTGCAACTGAAAAGTCTCATTAAAGCCTTTTAAATCAAGATT
The DNA here is from genome assembly GCF_004009905.1 of Lactobacillus xujianguonis. Classification (GTDB taxonomy): domain Bacteria; phylum Bacillota; class Bacilli; order Lactobacillales; family Lactobacillaceae; genus Lactobacillus; species Lactobacillus xujianguonis. The sequence goes on along the minus strand of NZ_ML136908.1, from coordinate 1,963 downwards.
CTTAAAATTTTGAGAAAATAAAAGCGCCTTCAGGAAAATTATTAATTATCCTTGAAGGCATTTATTTTTAGCTAAATACTGGACCACCGTCTAAGTCTTCTTTAGCTTTTTGCAAGTACCAGCCAGCAAATACAACTTCGTTTTTAGTTGCCTTATCATTCTTTACCACATTTTGGGCTTCAGAAAACGCGTCATTAAATTTTGTATTTTGTTCTTTAGAAGCCTGTGTGTAGGCAAAACTCTTTTTAATTTTTGTCACTTCGTTCATAATAGTTTGAAGTTGTTTCTTTTCACCAGAAGTGGCCAAACTATTATCATCTTTAGCTTCGGCGGCAGTGTTAACGGCTTTTAATTTCGCATTCTTTAAATAAGTAACATCGCTAGCTTTTACGAAGCCATTACCAACATCAGTCTTGTTAATTGACCGATCAGTGAGGTGATAGAACAATTCCGCTTTGTTTTCGCTGGGCAAATAAATGCAACGCAATTGATCAACGTTAAATTCCGTGCCACTAGCGATAGTAGTTGAACTCTTGTGCCTATTTAAATTATAAACGGTGAGTTCTTGCTTTGCTTTAACCGTAGCGGAAGTGCGCATTGTTTCGTATTCAGACCAATCGTAATAACGCAGTTGCAGGCGGGTTTTGATGTTGCCACCATAGATAAATTCGTTGCCTTTACCTTTAATGTGGTAGTAGCCATTTTCTTCAGATTCACCAAAGTAATAGTCAGAAACAATGTAATCAACCGTGACCTTTTGCCCCTTCTTGTAAGCTTTCACCTTAGTCTTCTTGGCATCCCCAGCACTAAAGGCATAAATAGCGGAATTCTTACTGATCTTCAACGTAACCGGTTGGTTGACCGTGACCTCATCGCCAGCAATTTTGCCAACATTCATCGCGTTGATGTATTGGTTCTTACCAATTTGATAATATTGTTTACCTTTAATTGTCTTATAAGGTAAGTAAACCCGCTCGCCATCTTTGCTTGAACGATAATCCCAAGTGTAGAAAAGAGGTTCTTGATTTGCCTGAACTTTAGTTAAAGATTGGCTAGCAGTGATGGCAGAACCTTTAGGAATTTTCTTATTAGTGCGTTTACCGTTTTTAGTGTAAACATAGGAATTCAAATTCGTGTAAAGAGCGTCTTTACCATTGATTTTGGCCACATCAGCTGCTTTAACATAGCGACCCTTGCCGATGTTAAAAAAGACTTTTGGTTCATAGTGATATTGATCAAATTTCTTATTGTATTTGGCCGGATAAATGTATTTCTTGCCACTATTAACCGTCTTGATCTTCTTGCCATTTTTGTTGTAAATTGGCGTCTTGTTGTAATCAATGTAAAGGTGTCGATGCAAACCATAAATTGAAGCTTGTGAGGCTTTGACATATTGCCCCTTGCCTAAGTAAACGAATTTTTGACCCTTGATGGTCTTATAGTAAGGTAACCACTTAGGAGTTAAGGGATCGCTGCGATCGCCATAGTAATAAATCTTTGGTCCGCGAATTACTTTGGGCTGGCCATAGAAGGTAACGGTTGTCTTAGGCTTCAAGGTAGCATAAATGTACTTGCCTTTTTGCCTAATTTCTTTACCATTCTGATCGTAGAGCGTAATGTCATCATCGTCGCCGACCGTGATAGTTTGCTTTGTATTTTTATTTGCTTTAGCAGCTAAAACTGGCGTGGAGCGGGGAATCACAGTTAATGCGGGACTCACTAATAGCGCTGCAGCAACCGTGCTTAAAGCAATTTTCTTAATTTTCATTTATTGATCCTTCTTCTCAAAATCATTTGACTATATTATGGCACAGGCAATTGAATGATTTAAATCTAAGTGTAAAATAGTTTGCGGTGACGCTTAGTTACAAATTAAAAAGAGTCAAATCCATTTTAGGACTTGACTCCAAAACAAAAAGACCAGTAGTCTGATGTTAAGAACAAAAACACATTAGAAGCTGGT
>NZ_ML136907.1 GCF_004009905.1 Lactobacillus xujianguonis | reverse complement strand
GTCTGAGTTAACAGACAGCTTTTATATTTTATCAAACCGCTTCGTCCTTTGTCAAGAACTTTTTTCGATTTGTTTTCTGCCGCTCAGTGACGCTTTAGCATCACCCGACGACAGTTAAGTATATTACATGTACTTTTCCTTTTCGTCAAATCTAACTGTTTATTCGGAAAATATAGAATAATAGCCACTATTTTCAGCTCAACTGTATTTTGAGTACCCAAAATACAGTTGGTAAGTTTTTACCTCTCGCTTTTTATTCGCAATAGTCGAACATTAAATTTGAAAACTTCAAAAAATTTTTTTATTTTTTCTTGAAAATAGAAAAATAGCCAACTTATAGGCTAACTAACACAAGTTTTTTCTATAAGTTGGCTATTAATTCTTAATATTTGAGCTTGCGCTCAAAACTACACCGGTGTCCTTCCATCGAAGGAACGATGATCAACAAGTTATGATACATATCTTCCACTGATTCCTGGCAATCAGTAACTAACCAGAAATAAACTTGGGAATAGATATTTAACATATTCCGGCGAAGATTACGATTAGAAATCCCATAGCGTTTTGCGGCGTACATTCTTAGAAAATCCATCAATAAATCCTGGAGTTTCCCTCGTAAGTACCTTTTTTCAGCTGCATCGGTCCAAGCAATGATGTTCAAATAAAGAAATTTATTTCGTTTTATTCGAACCAAAGACCGATAGATAATATGCTGCAAATCCTCTCCCTCATACTTGGGACGCAACATATCCTTTACTTCTTGTACAATCAAGTCCGCATATAATCCTTGCTTACCCGTAGGGTATAAAGAATAAAATTTCGCATAACTAATGTGCTCCTTTGCACAATAGTCCGAAATTGTAAACTTGGGGACTCTATTCTTAGTCAAACTCTGTTTGAGTGCTTTAAAGCGTCGACAGGGCATGGCCATAATCTTTTCCTCCCGTTTTCTATTATTATTACGGCATAAAATATATCAAAATTTTTACGTTTGGCAAGCAATATTTTAACAAAAAAAAGCAGTGAAGGAATGTATCTTCACTACTAACTTAAAACTTATACTTCCTACGTAATTCACGGTCTTGGTCACGCTTTTTAATAGTTTCTCGCTTATCGTATTCTTTTTTACCTTGGCCGACTCCAATTAAAATTTTGGCAAAACCATGTTTTAAATATACTTTAAGCGGGACAATTGTGACTCCTCTTTCTTCTTGCGCTTTGGCTAAACGGCGAATTTCTTTCTTGTGCAGCAATAAACGCCGACTCCTTAAAGGATCATGATTATAACGATTTCCCTGCTTATACTCGCTAATATGGACGTTCTCCAAGAAAGCAGAGCCATTAATGATCTGGACATAGCCATCCCGCAAAGAAATTCTACGCGCCCTAATTGACTTGATCTCAGTTCCAGTTAAAGCAATTCCAGCCTCAAAAGTGTCCTTAATGAAATAATCATGGCGCGCTTTTTTATTTTGCGCTATTAAGTTTTCATTTTTTTCTTTCATCGCAATCAGTCCTAACGTTTAAACCGTCGTCCATCACGCCGTTTATTAGCACCATTTTTACCACCACGATAACCATGATTATTACGGAAACCGCGATTACCGCGTCGCTTATTGTTCATCCCACGGTCATTATGTGGACGCTTAGGGGCATTAGGATCATAGATTTCAAAGTCGAGTTGATGCTGTTCAACATTAGCGTTAATCAAGGTAACCTTAATTGGCATCCCGATCTTAAATTGCTTGTGTGTCCCGCGTCCAGTAAGCGTAAGGGTCTTTTCATCAAAACTATAGAAATCATCAGTTAAATTCGAAATGTGAATTAAGCCTTCAACCGTGTTGGGCAACTGAATGAACATCCCAAAACTAGTCACTGATGAAACAACTGCATCGAAGTGTTCTCCAACTTGATCAGCCATGTATTCAGTCATCTTCAAGTCATTTACTTCACGCTCAGTATCGATTGAACATCTTTCTTGAGTAGAAGTTTGCTCAGCAACATCCGGTAAATAACTAGCAAAATGCTTTTGCGTCTCTTCACCCATTCCTTGGTCGGCATAGGCATGAATCATCCGGTGAACCATCAAGTCGGAATACCGTCTAATTGGGGAAGTAAAGTGAGTATAAAATTTAGCTGCTAAACCAAAATGACCCAGTGCTTCTTCAGAATAATGAGCTTGTTTCAAACTGCGCAACATCATCATTTGGACAACTGCTTCTTCTGGTGTTCCTTCAGTCTTAGTAACCACCTTTTGCAAATCTAATGGCTTCACATGGTTAGGATCTGCCTTTACGTTTAAGCCAAAAGCACTGCAAAATTCAAAGAAACTCTTGATTCTTTCAGCATCCGGCGTTTCGTGCACCCGGTATAAGAAAGGAACATGCTTTTTATAATAGTCTTCTGCTACGGTTTCATTAGCCATTAACATAAAGGACTCAATCATCTTTTCAGCAGTTCCACGTTCATGCAGCACAATATCAGTTGGCTTGCCTTGGTCGTCAACAATAATTTTTGCTTCCGGTTCTTCAAAATCAATTGCCCCGCGACGATGACGTTGCTTATACAAAATATTGTGTAAATCGGCCATTTCTTCAAGCATTGGCCGTAATATAACGTACTTTTCTTCTAGGCCATCCATCTTACCAGCAAGAGTTTGGTTGACCTTGTTATAAGTCATTCTTCCGTGTGAGCGCATAACCGAAGGATAGATCTTGTAATTTACTCGTTTACCTTCAGGAGTAATTTCCATATCACATGATAAAACTAAGCGATCAACCCCCTCGTTAAGGGAACAAATCCCGTTAGAAAGTCTAAACGGTAACATTGGAATAACTCGATCAACTAAATAAGTACTATTACCACGAGCGAAAGCTTCTTCATTCAAGGGGGTATTTTCAGTTACATAATGAGAAACATCAGCAATATGCACCCCTAAATGATAATTACCATTAGGTAATTTCCAAAGAACAACTGCATCATCAAAGTCCTTTGAATCATCCCCATCAATCGTTACTGCAGATTGATCCGTAATATCAATTCGTCCCTTGCGCTCTTCATCAGTTACATGATCAGGGATCGCATTAGCCTGCTTCATTGCTTCTTCTGGCCATTCCGTGCGGACATCATGAGCGGCCACAATTGACATAATATCAACGCCGGGATCATTTTTATTACCAATGATCTCAACGATAGCACCGGTCATTGATTCTGGATTTTCTTTATCGGGATAATCTTTAATTGAGACCTTGACCATATCACCCATTTGTGGAATTAAGCCATTCTCGCTCACATAAACCCGATAATTGTGCAACTTTTTGTTAGTGCTAAGGACATAGCCAATAAAGTGGCTCCGCTTTACTTGTTCATCAGTCATTGGGTGAAATTCCCCAACTAAACTTTCAGTTCCACGTTCAAGAATTTCAATAATTTGACCTTCAGGTCCCTTGCCATTCCAAGGATTACCACCAGCCGTAATTTTTACTTTTACTCGATCATCATTGACGGCATAATCGGTGTAATCTTTTTGAATAAAAATATCATCAGCTTCCTCGTCATCTAGACGTACAAAGCCAAACCCTTTGTCATTAGCCCGAAAACTTCCTTCAACGATTTCATTTTCTTGAGCTAACTGATAACGTCCTTTACCATCAGTAATAATCTTTTTTTCACGCTCTAAAAAAGATAAGGCCTTAATCAGCTCAGTAAAATTGCCCAAGCGATTACGTCTGACCATCTTTTCAATCTGATCGACACGAAATTGCTTTTGTGGTTCATGGCGAAAAAGTTCCAATACGCCAGCCAAAATTGTTTCGTTTTGTGCCATTTAATAAACTCCGATCTTTATATAAAAAAACCTCCCCATCAAAAACTTGATCGGGAGGCATAAACTTCTTTATTTTGAAGACATATAAGCCAAGATAAAAGCTAATACGAAAAAGATAACCAACAAAACTGCGGTGATTTTCTCCATAAATGCTTCAAAACCACGTTTTTTGGTTTGACCACTAAACACTGCTCCGCCTGATAAGGCGTTTAATGCATCTTGTTGTTTTTGTGGCTGCATCATTGTTGCGATAATAATTAAAATTGAAACAATGATAATTAGCGTCATAAAAAAGTTATACAATGCGCTGCCTCCAATACTAGGATACGATTACTGATTAATTCTATCATAAAAAGCCAATCTTTGCAGGCTATTTCTGCTTTTTTAATTCTGGAGCATCAGTTTTAAACTGCTTAGAAGTTGATTTCCGATGATTCTGATACCACAAAGAAGTCTTATTATCACTATCAAATAGCCGCTTTAAGCTAGTTTCTTTGTTATAATCGTAATCTTTAGGCTTCACCTTGGTAAACCACTTAGGTTTGTAAAAACGCAGTAAGTTACCATTCATTACCCGATCTGATAAGGATAATTGGGTTGTAACTTGGTTAGAGAGCGCCATCAACTTTTGCTTCACTTTCTTATCTGGATGCTTAATTTCTTCACCAGTCTTTGTATCATAATAATCGCTGCCTACTTTGGCGTACTCAGGAGTAATGAAATCTCCATTACGTTGAGCTACAACTTGTGGGGCGTTTTTACTTAGTAGATCATGACCAAACTGAATAGTATTTTTATCTTTAATGCCTAACAAATTAAGCAAAGTTGGCAAAACATCGATTTCACCACCATAAGTTGGCTCAATCTTTCCTTTCAGGCCCTTCATATGAAACATTAAAGGTACTCGCTGAAAGTTTAAATTATCAAAATCATTAAAACTATCTTGCTTCAACAATTCAGCACTAGCTTTATGGTGATTACCTGAAATACCATAGTGATCCCCATAGAACATCACTAAGGTGTTTTTATCCAAACCAGTCTTCTTCATCCAACTCATTAATTCACCAATTGCTTGATCAAGATAATGAGCTGTTTGCACATAACCGTCAACGGTCTCATCTTTAGTGTCAGTTTTATCAATCGACTGATTCTTTTTATCTAATTCGTAAGGATAGTGATTAGTAACCGTAATCATCTTTAAGTAAAAAGGTTGGGGCAAGCGTTTAATATACTTAATCGATTGCGCAAAGAAAATTTTATCTTTCAAACCGTACCCAATATAGTAGCCTGGTTTGTTTTCATAATATGATAATGGCATGAAATATTGGTAGCCAAAAGACTTATAGGCATTATTTCGATTCCAAAAAGAGCCCTCTCCACCATGCATAACTGCAGTAGTATAACCAGCTTGTTGGTGCAAAATTGCAGGGGCACTTTCAAAAGTATTCGAAGTACCATAAGTCGACATTGCCGACCCTGACTGTAAACCGTACAAAGAATTCTCTAACATCATTTCAGCATCAGAAGTTTTTCCTTGGCCAACTTGATTGAAGAAGTTCTTAAAACTGATGGTATCCTTAGCATGATAAATTTTATTCAGGTTCGGTGTAACTGCTTTGCCCTTCCATTTGTAATCAATTAAAAATTGTTGGAAACTCTCCAAATGAATTACTAAGACATTTTTACCTTTAGCTACACCAGTATAAGCTGGATTAGGCTTCACATAATTAAGTTTCAAGTACTTACGTACTGATTTCAAATCATCGACATTAGCTTTGGCCATTTGCGTACTGGTCTGAGCCGTCTTAAAACCATCGTACAAAGCATACTCATTAATTCCTAAATACTTAACAATGTAATTATTATCAAAGGTTCTGGTTAATAACCCTGACCGATCTGCTTGAGCCATGGTTAAGTTTAGCCCCATCAATGCTAAGGCCAAACTTTCAATTAACAAATTAACCCGTAGTTTTAACGGCCGGACATCAATTTTGATCACCTTAGTGATAAGTAAAATTAAAATAATCGCAAGATCGATAAAAGCTAAAAAGTCTGAGCCTAAGGTGATTCCTGCAATACTTTTACCCAAATTATCAGAAGTCGATCCTGAAGTTTTAATAATCGAAAACGAAAGGAAATTAGAAAATTCCCGATAATAAAGAATGTTTGCAAATAACCAAAGACTTAACAGAAAATCAATGATCAAAGTAATCCAATATGATTTACGCCCCTTAAAAAAGAGGCCAATGCCCAATAGGAGCATCCCTGAGGGGATAGGATTTAGCAAAAGCAAAAAGTGCTGCATGGACCCAACTGCTCCTAAATTGAATTTAGTCAGATAAATGAAATAGGTTTTTAGCCAGAAAAATACTAAAACAATGGTAAAAAAGCCTAACTTCGTGTGCGTCAGCCAATGCCAAAACGATTTAGTACGTGCCATACTTTACTCCTTTCATTTCGTTATCATACGCCATCAGAGCGACTCCACATAGCATATTTAGCAAAAATTAATTAATTTTCCGGTCCCTTAATCTTTTTAGGCTTAAAAATCCACCCAAAAATACCAAGAATCATTCCGAAAAAGTAAGTTGCAAATCGCCATAAAAACATTCCTAAAACTAAGGCACCATTGGAAGAAACAAAAGTTGCAAATAACGTTTGAAAACTATATTCTGCCCCACCAGAAGCTCCGGGAATCGGAATAATGGCCATAAACATAATGATCATAATGTTCATTTGGGTTACAGCAAACCACGAAGCATTGACGTTTAAGGCTAACAAGACCATATATGGAATTGAATAAAAGCAAAGCAGTTGCAAAATAGTTAAGCCTGTCGCAACCAGAAGTTTCTTTTTCTCCTTTTTTAACTTTTGACTTTCAGTATAAAAGGTTTCAATTTTTTCCATCGTAGCCTGACGCCACTTTTCCACCCGCTCTGGTTTGATAAATTTCGCTAATAAATTCATTAACCAGTCAGTGGCTTTTTTTGTCCAGTTATAAGCGAACATGATTGCCAGCAAAAACAAAGTAGAAAAGACATGAATTAACAGTCCAATGACAATAAAAATTGCTAAACCGGCAAACTTAGTCGCCACCATATGAAAACCAAAGATAATTGTTACGATATAGGCTAGAAAAACAACTACCTGATAAATAATAAATTTCATCAAAAGTAGCGAAGTCGCACGCCCACCTTCAATTCCCATTTGAATCATGGCTGCTAGTTGTGATGGCTGCCCTCCTGTCGACATTGGCGTAATCGCATTAAACAGAGCTTGAATGATTGGAATTCTAAAAAATGACCATTTTGATCGTTTAGGCTCATTTTTTCTTTTCGCTAAAGTGGCCAAAATACTGGCTTCAAACACATATGACAGTAACATCAACACAAAAATCGCTACAAAAAAGACCCAATTCATCTTAGCGGCAGCTTTAGCTAACTGATTAATTGGTGTTGTTTTTAAATCGGTATAAAGTACAAAGGCGCTGATTGCTAATACAATCAGTATGCCCCAGAGATGTTTTTTGTTCATTAATGAATTTGTCCTAATTTCTTACCTAACTCATATTGTTCATGGTAAAACTTATTCCAGATATCTGCTAAATGATCTTCTGAATAACGAGCACTTGCTTGATTGGAGAGTGTTTGATATTTACGTAAAAGATTAGGATCCTTTACTACGCGCCGTAATTGCGCATTCATCTCCTCAAAATCTTTCCCGCTCATATAGTAGCCATCTAAAATGACTTTATATAAATCCAGGTCTCGCAATAAGACAGGGGTCCCGCAACTAAAAGCTTCCAAAACTGACATTGGGAACAATTCATCAAACGACGGGAGTAAGAACAAATCAGCAATATTTAGATAATCTACTAATTTTTTCCGATCAACAATCCCGGTAAAAGTTAAATTCTTTGGTGGATTATCAACCAGTTGCTTGTAATGATCATAACCATCAGTGATCTTTCCAAAAGAAAAGCCTCCAGCCCAAATAAATTGCACGTCTGGATTAGCTTCGGCCATCTTCGCAAAATCATCAACGCCTTTTCTTTCTTGAACTTGCCCATCCCCAAAGACAACAAACTTATCTAACGGGATTCCCAATTCATTTCGAAAGGCATTTTTGCGTGCAAGCGATTCTGTATAAAATTCAGAACGGGAAACAAAGTTAGGAATGTACTTCACCTTATCACGGTCAATCCCATAATCGACCAACTTATCAATAAAAATTGGATTAACAACCACAATTTGGTCCATCCGTTTATAAAAATCAATGACATAGTTGTAAAAGACTTTTTTAGCAAATCCCGGCAATTTTATTGAGCCTTCCAAAGTATCAGGTAAAAAGTGCACATAACCAATTTTCCGTCCACGTGCAGGAGAAAAGCTATTGGCATAATAGGTTGGATTGATGGTATGATAGTGCGTCAAATCACTAGCACCATATTTATTAACTGTAACGTAAAAATCATCTACTAAATCTTTGCGCAACAAATTTATTAATTCATTATATGCAGATCCTACACCCTGACCTTTAACTGAATCAGCTTGTGAGAACATATTTATTCTAATCATTTAGTTCCTCTTCTTGCTTTTCTTGATAATTGTCAATCGCAGATTGGTAAAACTTGCAGACCTCACTGGCAAAATGGGCTGACGATAATTGCTCTAACTTTGCAGTCAATAAATCAGCTGGAATGTTTGTTTGCCCTTGCGCTAGACATTGCAAGATTTCAGCTACCATTTCTTTTTGGCTAGAAAATGTTTTACCTAAAATATCACTGTCAAAAACATGTCGCGTATAGTCCGTATCAAAGACCACACATCTCTTTCCTGCAGCAAGAGCTTCAATATAAGTTAACCCTTGGGTTTCCGTATCACTTGCCGAAACAAATAAGTCTGCCATGCGGTAATAGTTACCTACATCTTCATGAGGTACAGCCCCTGTGAAAACAACATAATCTTCAAGCGTCAATCTTTCAACTTGTTCTTTTAAAGGTTTGACATCAGGGCCATCCCCAGCAATAACTAATTTTACTTTTGGAAAACGATCAATAATTTCTGGCATTGCGTCTAAAATGCGATCAATTTTCTTTTCTGCCGCTATTCGACTTAAAGTTAAGATGACAGGTGTATCTGCACTAATTCCTAATTCTTGACGAACATCGCGCTCCCCATCACCATTCATTGCGGCAATATCTACCCCAGTTGGAATGACCCGGATTGGGATTTTAACACCATATCTTTTTAGGAGTTCTTCAACACGTTCACTAGGTGCGATTACGCCATCCATATTTTTCAAATAAGTTTTTACAAATTGCTTAACATGATATGGACGAAGTAAGTGTCCATTCAATACGTAATGCAAATAATCTTCATACATTGTGTGATAAGTATGAATAGCCGGAATTTTTAATTGGTGGGCAACATACTTACCAATCATTCCTAATGCAAATTCAGTCTGAGTATGAACTACATCCAATTTTACTTCCTTAGCAACTTTAGTAGCCTCAAAAAAGCCACGAAAGGCGATTCTCCGATCAGTAAAAGAAATAAATGGCACACTACTAAAGCGAAACACATTAGGTTCTACTGTGCTTTTCTTAATATGCGGGTCTGTTGTAGTAAAAATAAATACATTGTGCCCCTGCTTCTCAAGTGCGTCTTTTAAAGTTTGAATCGACGTTGCCACTCCACTAAGTTGAGGGAAATATGTATCGGTGAAAAAACCAATATTCATCTAAAAACCTCCATATAATGGTATTATAGAGAACACTGCTAAACTTGGCAATTTATATCAAAATAATTAGAGTACAAAAAAGATCTAGTCAACAACTAGATCTTTAACAATAGCGGTGATCGGGGTCGAACCGATACGTCCGTAATGGACACCAGATTTTGAGTCTGACGCGTCTGCCAATTCCGCCACACCGCCATAATATAAATATTTAGCTAAATGAGGTTAGCCATAAGGCGGAGATCGGATTTGAACCGACGATAAAGGTTTTGCAGACCTCTGCCTTACCACTTGGCTACCCCGCCATGAGTTTTATTTTGTTAACAGATTGGGATAACTGGATTCGAACCAGTGCATGTTAGAGTCAAAGTCTAATGCCTTACCGCTTGGCTATATCCCAATGTTAGGGCGGAATATGGGATTCGAACCCATGTATGCCGGATCCACAAACCGGTGTGTTAACCCCTTCACCAATTCCGCCATGAAGGTATAAACAGGGATAGTAGGAATTGAACCCACATCAGCGGTTTTGGAGACCGATGTACTACCATTATACGATATCCCTATTAATGGAGGAGGGTGGATTCGAACCGCCGAACTCAGAGAGAGCGGTTTTACAGACCGCCGCGTTTAGCCACTTCGCTACTCCTCCAGGCTGATGGCGCGGGACGGAATCGAACCGCCGACACAAGGAGCTTCAATCCTTTGCTCTACCAACTGAGCTACCGAGCCATCTTACGGTCCATGTGGGATTTGAACCCACGATCTCCTCCGTGACAGGGAGGCGAGATAAACCACTGCTCCAATGGACCAAATTGCGGGAGCTGGATTTGAACCAACGACCTTCGGGTTATGAGCCCGACGAGCTACCAGACTGCTCCATCCCGCGATATTAAGGAGGATGTGGGATTTGAACCCACGCACGACAAAGCCGCCTAACGGTTTTCAAAACCGTCCCCTTAAGCCACTTGGGTAATCCTCCAATGTTTATAAGTCAATATATTAAATTGACGATGACCCGTACGGGATTTGAACCCATGTTACGGCCGTGAAAGGGCCGTGTCTTAACCACTTGACCAACGGGTCATTCTTTGCTTGACACAAAGCACTTTATTATAATAACTAATCTGAGAAGCTTTGTCAACAACTTTTTTATTTAATTTTAAAAGCTATTAACGATGTGCGTCATCACAAGTGCGTATTTAATACTACAGGAAATCCGCCTTATTTGCAAGGGATTTTTTTATTTTTTTGTCTTTTAGCACTTTATAGCCTTATTCTTGCCCATTTTACCCTGTTATAGTCGATTTTTATCTTTATAGCGTAAGTATATTAATGTGCCATAAAAGACGTTGATAACCAAAATTAGCGCGCTTGCTAGCCAAATAGTTGTTAACCCTCAGTATCTCTGTAAAAAGGCAGAAATAATTGCGCCGACTGTAAAGGCACACACTAATAGTCCATAGTTTTCCGCCGCATGCTTTTCATCTTCATCACCTGCAATGTAAAAATGGCTTCAAGACAAAGCCGTTTTTCGTAAATTACCTGAAGTAAAGACATTACTATATCCCTGCCCTTCAATTTTTCTAAAAGCACCACTCTGCATTGATAAACCAAATGCCAAGGCAGGTACAATTATATAATTCGGAAAGCTGGTTGGTAAAAAGCCAACTAAAAAGGTGATTAAAAAGATTGGGGTCATTTCAATAATGCGCCAATATTTACTTTTAGAAGATAATTGAATTAGTGTCACAACAATTAACCCCAAAATAAAAGCTAAAATAGTTGCACCTCGATTTATCACCCCAATCCAATTACCCTTAGCCAAAGCTGAACTTAAGAAAATAATATTCCCTGTTTGCCCTGATGAAAGGGTTTGTCCCCTTTGGATATAAGTATAGGCATCAATAAAACCTCCAGTAAAGGTTAAAGCAGCTGCCATTGTCCTGGTTTGCGCCAGCACATTTTCATGTTTAATTATTTCAGTCATCTATAAAACCTTCTTAACAGCATTAAAAAAAGGTTACTCATAAGAGTAACCTTAAAATCTATATTACGGAGTAGGAGAGATTCGAACCCTCGCGCCGGAAACCCGACCTACACCCTTAGCAGGGGCGCCTCTTCAGCCACTTGAGTACTACTCCAATGGGCCTAAATGGACTTGAACCATCGACCTCACGCTTATCAGGCGTGCGCTCTAAACCAGCTGAGCTATAGGCCCATAAAGCGGGTAACGAGAATCGGACTCGCGACTAAAGCTTGGAAGGCTTTCGTTTTACCACTAAACTATACCCGCAACTTATTTGAATATAAAAACTAATGGCGCGGGACGGAATCGAACCGCCGACACAAGGAGCTTCAATCCTTTGCTCTACCAACTGAGCTACCGAGCCATCTTACGGTCCATGTGGGATTTGAACCCACGATCTCCTCCGTGACAGGGAGGCGAGATAAACCACTGCTCCAATGGACCAAATTGCGGGAGCTGGATTTGAACCAACGACCTTCGGGTTATGAGCCCGACGAGCTACCAGACTGCTCCATCCCGCGATA
>NZ_ML136906.1 GCF_004009905.1 Lactobacillus xujianguonis | reverse complement strand
TAGATTTGCAGGCTTATTTGTCATACTTTCGTTTAAAAATAAATCGACACAATTTTAATTAAGTCGTTAAATTATACAAAATAATAAAGCAAAACATACGATGATGCTTGACTTTACGTAGAAAATAGCGACTTGAGTTTGTTTCAAGTCGCTTTATTCCTTTTGATCAAGAAATATTAAAAATAAAGTATTCAAAAAATCTGGGAAAATGCTTTCCCAGATTTCTTTAAATATAACTAGCTTGCCTTTAAAAGCAAAGCCGGTTTAAATCAACATACATCTTTGGGTAAGTAGCTAATTTACCCTGCACATTTGATTTTGATAATCATCTTCTTTAACTATTATACAGACTAGTCTTTCAACATTCAATATATTAAATCTAATTATGATTTGATTATAAAGTTTGATAAAATTATAGAGCACATTTGTTTTGCTTTAGCTAGGCTCTCAAATGTAGCTAACGGGATTTAATCTCATAATGAGGGGAGGTTCCGGCTTTTATGAGATTGATAATCATCTTCATAATTATCAAGGTTCGTTTCCCAAAGAAGTTTTTTAAGCGACTTTGGAATGCTTTGAAAAAAGCTATGAAGCGTATCATTAAACGGTAATCTTTTAACTTTTATCGCTTTAAAATTATAAAGCTGGCCGAAGACAACAGCTTTAGGTAATGACAACATGGGATTTTCCTGTGTTGTTTTTTATATTCCTTAAATATCCGACATCTGCATCATCTCTTGGTGAAGATCAGTAATGCTGTCAGGTACATAATCATGACTAGTAATGTAACCAGCTAAGGCTTTGTCTAAAGCTAAGGCCACTTCCCGCATTGGCTTACCAGCATCCCGTCTAGCATATGCTGTCCTGAAGATCTCGATCAATTCTTCATTTTCACGTACTTCACCATCGTGATCCATTATTTCTTTAATCTTATCTCTGATAATTATTTCGTCTTTTTCAGCCATCATCAAGACCTTCTTTCTAACTCAATTATAGTTCTTTAGAATCCGCTTACATAGAAAAATGCCAATTTGATGTTTCACGTGAAAAAGAATTTCTGAATAATTGTAGAAGAAGATACTTATTTCTAGTAAGAATCCAAATTCGTGAATTTATCAACTACTTCCCTTACAATGAAATTAACTTAAATGGATTTGAGGGGAGAAAATGAAATATGATTTTACTAAGTTAATTGATCGTCATGGCCACGATGCTTTTGCAGTCGATGCCATCGGAAGTGTACCTGGATTTGCCCCAGCTAAGCCTAGGGACGGCTTTGATACTATTCCAATGTGGGTAGCCGATATGAATTTCCCAACGGCTAAATCAATTCAAGATGAAATTGTCAAAAGAGTAGAGCATCCGTTGTTTGGTTATTTCACCCCAAGTGATGACTATTATCAAGCAATTATTGATTGGCACCGTGATCATAAGGGCGTTACCGATTTACAGAAAGAAGATATTGGTTATGAAAATAGCGTCTTAGGTGGTGTCGTTTCTGCTCTTAAAGCATTTGCCGCTCCTGGTGATAAAGTACTCTTACATTCACCAGCCTACATGGGTTTCATAAATAGTTTGAAGGACAATGGCTATCAAATTGTAGATTCGCCACTCATTAAAGATGAAAATGGTGTTTGGCGGATGGACTATGAAGACATGGAACAAAAGATCAAGGAGAATCAAATTCACATCACGATTTTTTGTAATCCGCATAATCCAACTGGGCGAGTTTGGACCAAAGAAGAAATTTCCCGGGCAATAAAAATTTTTGAACGTAATGATGTTTTGGCCATTTCTGATGAAATTTGGTCAGATTTACTCATGAATGGCCACCATTACACTCCAACTCAATCAGTGAGCGAATGGGCTAAGCAACATACGGCCGCTTTTTACGCACCATCGAAGACTTTTAACTTAGCTGGCTTAGTGGGCAGTTATAGCGTGATTTATAACAAGACCATTCGGGAAAAAGTTCAAAGTATTGGTGCCAAAACGCATTACAACAGTATGAATGTTCTTTCTGAGCATGCCTTGATTGGTGCTTACAGTGAAGAAGGCAATAACTGGCTAGAACAATTGTTACCGGTCTTGTCAGAAAACGTGAACTTTGCTTATGAATATGTCCAAAAGAACTTCGAGGGCGTTTCAACTTTTGAAACTGAAGGAACCTACATGATGTTTATTGATTGTAGTGGTTGGCTCAAAAAGCACGGCAAGACCCAAGCAGAATTACTGGAACGTGGTTGGGAATATGGTATTGGTTGGCAAGATGGCAAGTTATTTGAAGGACCAACCTCAATTCGCTTAAACTTAGCTTCACCAACTTACCGCATTAAAGATGCTTTTGAGCGCATGAATAAATATGTTTTCAATGACGAATGGTAGGAAAAAGTTAGATATACGAGAAAGGAAGAAAATATGCAAATTTTTGTTGTTGGTGGTTCCGGCCGAGTAGCGACCGAGCTGATTAAAGATTTAGTAACTGATGGACATCAAGTAGTGGCTGGTGCACGGCATGAAGACAAAATTGTGAAATTAGATCAAGTTAAACCTGTTCACCTAGATTTGCACGCTGAAGTTGATGACTTGGCCAAATTAATGCAAGGTAGCGAAGTAGTGTATTTTGTTGCTGGTTCACGGGGCAAAGATTTACTGCAAACAGATGCCTTTGGTGCTGTTAAGACGATGCAAGCTGCTAAAAAGTTAGGCATTAAACGGTACGTGATGCTCAGTTCCTTATTTGCGTTACAACCTGAAAAATGGAACTTGCCAGGTTTAGCTGATTTAACAGATTACAATATTGCCAAGTTCTTTGCGGATAATTATTTAGTCAACCAAAGTGGTTTAAACTACACAATTTTGCAGCCAAGTAATTTAACTGAAGAAGCAGGAACTGGGAAAATTAGTTTAGATGTCACTAACATGAATAGCAATCCGATTCCGGATGTGGCTAAGACCTTGGCTGAAATTATCAAGTACGATAATACCATTGGCAAAGTGATCTTGATGCATGGCGGTGACACCCCAATTGATGAGGCTTTGAAGAGCTTATAAGAAAAAATCTTTAATTTTCATAAATTGTTTCAAAAAGTAATTGCATAAATACTCCCTATCGGGTAACATATTTACTATACATAGGGAGTAACCGGCAAATAAATGTACTTATGGCGTCAAGTCACGAAAGCAATTTCCGCTGTAAGTTTAAATGGTGAGACTATTACATCGAGTTTCTTAATGACTCAGGGTAATAGTCTCTTTTTCTTTGCCCGTTTTCTCAATTCTGGAGGTTTTATTTTGAAAAACTATTATTTGCAGAAGAAAGCTGATGTGTTAAAGGAATTTGACACAAGTAGTAATGGTTTATCAACTGAGCAGGCCCAAGCCAACTTAAGTAAGTATGGTAAGAATGCTTTAGTTGAAGGTAAGAAGAAAACTGCTTTGCAAGTCTTTTTGGAACAATTCAAGGACTTGATGGTGATTATCTTAATCATTGCTGCTGTGATTTCTGCCTTTACTGGGGATGTCGAAAGTACCTTAGTAATTATTGCGGTGCTGATCTTGAACGCGATTTTGGGAACAGTTCAACATTTGAAGGCAGAAAAATCCTTGGAATCACTGAAGTCACTTTCTTCACCAAGTGCTAAAGTCATTCGTAATGGTAAAAAAGTTGAAATTGATTCTAAAGAAGTGGTCCCAGGCGATGTCATGCTCCTTGAAGCAGGGGATATGGTAACTGCTGATGGTCGTATTTTAGAAAATTACTCCTTGCAGGTTAATGAAAGTTCGTTAACTGGGGAATCAACTAATATTGATAAGGCTGATATTGATTTTGATCATGAAATTCCGTTAGGTGACCGCTTGAACATGGTTTACTCAGGTTCATTGGTAACTTATGGCCGGGCTGAAGTAATCGTTACTGGCACAGGGATGAATACGGAAATTGGTAAGATTGCCACTTTGATGAACGATACCAAGGAACGGCGCACACCGTTACAAAAATCCCTTGATAAGTTCTCTTCCAAATTGGCAACTGCGATTTTAATCATTTGTGCCATCGTCTTTGCTTTACAATTATGGCGTGGTCAACCATTGATGGATGCAATGCTTTTCGCTGTAGCTTTAGCCGTAGCTGCAATTCCTGAAGCTTTAAGTTCAATCGTAACGATTGTGCAAGCCATGGGAACGCAAAAGATGGCGAAAGAAAATGCCATTATCAAGAACTTGGCTGCGGTTGAATCACTTGGTTCCGTTTCAGTTATTTGTTCTGACAAGACTGGTACTTTAACCCAAAACAAGATGACGGTTGAAGAAATCTACATTGGTGGCGAAGTCTTAAAGCCAGAAGAGCTTGATTTAAGTAACCAATTACACCGTTACTTGCTATATAACGCTGTTTTAAACAATGACTCAAGTATTGCTAATGGCAAGGTCATCGGTGACCCAACCGAATCAGCTTTACTTGAAATGTACCGGAAGGTGCCAGGCATTGATTTAGGTGAAAAAGGTTTAGGCTTATCTGAAGAAGACTTACGCGGCATGTTGACTCGTAAGCAAGAAATTCCGTTTGACTCAGACCGGAAGTTAATGAGTACCCAACACTTGATTCACACGGTACCAACTGTGTTTGTGAAGGGTGCGATTGATGTTTTACTTGATCGTTGTGTCAATATCCGAATTGGCGACGAAGTTCGGCCAATGACGACTGAAGATAAGGAAGCAATTTTAGCTCAAAACAACCACTTCTCAGAAAATGGTTTACGGGTCTTAACTTTTGCTTACAAGGAATCTGATCAAGAATTAACCACTGAAGATGAAAAAAGTTTTACTTTCATCGGTTTAGTTGCTGAAATGGATCCACCACGTGCAGAAAGTGTGGCTGCGGTTGCTAAGGCTAAAAAAGCTGGTATTCGCACCGTCATGATTACAGGTGACCACAAGGTAACCGCTGTTGCCATTGCTAAGAAAATTGGAATTTTCAATGAAGGTGATGTTGCGGTAACCGGATTAGAACTAGATAAGATGACTGATGATGAATTAGCTCAAGAAATCGAAAGAATTGCCGTTTACGCTCGTGTTTCCCCAGAAAACAAGATTCGGATTGTGAATGCCTGGCAAAGTAAAGGCCATATCGTTTCGATGACCGGTGATGGTGTCAACGACGCGCCAGCTTTAAAGAAGGCTGATATTGGGGTAGCCATGGGGATTACCGGTACCGAAGTTTCTAAAGATGCCGCCAGCATGATTTTGGCAGATGACAACTTTGCCACAATTATTAAAGCCGTTGCCAATGGTCGAACTGTGTTTGAAAACATTAAAAACGCGATTATGTACCTACTTTCAGGTAACTTATCAGCGATCATTACCGTTTTATTTGCTTCAATTGGTGGCTTCTCAGTGCCATTCATCGCAGTGCAATTATTGTTCATTAACTTAATTACTGACTCACTACCAGCACTTGCCATCGGGATGGAACCAGGTGCACCAGATGTCCTGGATAAAAAGCCAAGAGATCCAAAGGTGGGCATCTTGAGTAAAGACTTAGTGACCAAGGTTGCTTTACAAGGGGCAATCATTGCTGTGGGCGTTATTACCGCCTTCATGATTGGTCGTCAGACTAGTCCAGCTGTGGCATGTACCATGGCCTTCACTACTTTGACTTTTGCCAGATTGCTTCACGGTTTCAACTGCCGTTCACAACACAGCATTTTCAAGATTGGCTTCAAGAACAATTGGTACAGCTTAGCTGCCTTTGCTTTAGGTACTTTGCTCTTAGCTTTGATTATGTTTGTTCCTGCTCTTCACGGTTTGTTTGCTGTTACACCTTTAACTGGTCAACAATTATTATGGATCGTTGTTTTAGCTTTAATGCCAACTATTTTGATTCAAATTGTGAAAGTGATTAACGAGCACAGAAATTAATTTTAAAAACAAGTTGACAAAAAGTAAGTCTAAGCCTAGACTTTACTTTAGTAAGCAATTACTAAAAGTAAGAAAGGAGTACGAAGATGTTGAATTTCCAAGTTGTAAGTCAAAACTGCGGATGTTGTTCATGTAACAACTTCTTTGACATACACTTAATTCAGCGCAACGTACTTCATCGCGTTTAGTTTTTTCATAGAATTAACTTCAAGGATCTACGAACTGGATTGGTTTGTAGGTCCTTTTTCTTTTAGGAGGAATAGTTTATGGCTTGGTCGATCATGCAGCAGGCGCTGCCCATCTTTGCGCGAGCATTTGGGTTAACGCTGAGGCTGTCGTTAATTGGAATTGTCGGATCGATGATTGTGGGAGTAATTGTTAGCTTGGTGCAGTATTTCAAAGTGCCGGTTTTGAGTCAGATTCTGACCGCTTATGTGGAACTAGCAAGAAACACACCGCTATTAATTCAGTTGTTTTTCTTATATTATGCTTTTCCGGTTTTTGGCTTAAAAATGTCCGCTGAAGTTTGCGGCATTGTTGGCTTAATCTTCTTAGGCGGAGCTTATATGGCAGAAGGGTTTACCGGTGGCTTTAATGGCGTTTCTCTTAGTCAAATTAATAGTGGTAAGGCCTTAGGGATGAGTCCATTTCAATTAGCGCGCTATGTAGTCTTTCCCCAAGGTTTTGCCTTAAGTATGCCTGCTTTGACAGCGAATGTGGTGTTCTTAATTAAAGAAACGTCAATTTTCTCAGTGATTGCGATTCCAGAATTGACGAATACTGCCTTAGATTTAATTGGGATGTACTACCGCTCGAATGAATACTTATTCATGTTGGTGGTTGCTTATGCCATTATTTTGATTCCGATAATTCTATTTTTAGCTTGGCTTGAAAGGAGAGTTCGCTATGGTGCATTCGGGAATTAATGTTTTATTTGAAGGTAGTAACTTTGCCCGCCTCATGGCCGGACTCTGGACGTCAATTTGGATTGCCGCTATTTCGTTAGTGATTGGCTTAGCTTTAGGCACGATTTTTGGAATTTTACGGACTTTGCCAAATAAATTTGTTCGCTTTATTTTACGGTTATATCTCGAATTCTTTCGGATTGTGCCAACAATTGTTTTACTTTACTTGGTCTACTACATTTTGCCGCGTACTTTTCATGTTAACTGGCCCGCCACTTGGATGGCAGTGTTAGCCTTTGCCCTGTGGGTGGCAGCAGAATTCAGTGATATTGTGCGGGGAGCAATTGAATCTGTTCCTAAGAGTCAACGTGAATCTGGTCTAGCACTTGGTTTAAGTAAAATTCAATTGTTCAGGTATGTGTTGTTGCCACAAGCAGTGAAACTGGAACTACCCGCTACGATTAACTTGGCAACAAGAGTAATCAAAACTACTTCCTTATTAATGGTTATCAGTATTATGGAAGTAATTAATGTGGGGCAACAGATTATTGAAGCAAATAACCAACAATACCCAACGGGAGTCTTCTGGGTTTACGGCTTGATCTTTATTTTCTACTTCGTATTAGATTATCCACTCTCTGCTTGGGCTAAAAAGTTAACAAAAGAAAGATAATAGGTGATGACGATGGAAGATGAAATTTTAAAAGTTGAACATCTAAATAAGTTTTATGATAACTGGCAAGCATTGCATGATATCAATTTTTCATTGAAAAAAGGTGAAGTGCTAACCCTTTTAGGTCCATCAGGCTCTGGTAAAAGTACTTTGCTGAGAACTTTGAATGGCTTGGAAGATTATAAAGATGGGACAATTTATTTCCAGGAAAATAAAATTGATCCGACACCAAAGAATTGGCAACTATTACGGCAAAAAATCGGTATGGTTTTCCAAAGTTATGAATTATTCCCTAATTTAACTGTGATTGAGAATGTGCTATTGGCTCCAGTTAAAGTGCAGAAGAGAAACGAAAACGAAGTTAGAAAAGAAGTTGAGGACTTATTAGCACGGGTTGGCTTGAGCTATTATCTTAATGCTTATCCCAGAGAATTATCTGGTGGACAAAAGCAAAGAGTGGCGATCGTGCGGGCTTTGGCAATGAAGCCAGAAGTGATGCTACTTGATGAAATTACCGCTTCCCTTGATCCAGAGATGGTTCGCGGAATTGAAGAAATTGTAGAAAAACTTTCTAAACAAGATCATATGACAATGATCATCGTGACGCACCAGATGAATTTTGCGGAAAGAATTGCCGATGAAGTGCTTTTCTTGGAAAATGGGAAGATCTTAGAAGATACTCCAGGAGCAGAATTCTTTAAAAAGCCGCAAACTAAACGGGCAAAAGAATTCTTAGAGAGTATGGATTTTTAAATAGGTAAGTGCCGATGAAAAAGAAAAATATTTTTAACCAAATCATGGGTGTCATTGCCTTAATCGTCGTTGTGAGTGCCGCCTACTTTGGTTTTACCCAGCCAAATTTAAATGCTGGCACGGCTGGCAGCCGCTGGAGCAATGAAAATGGTGTTTCTGAGATTAAACGACGCGGTTACATTCGCGTAGCGGTCTTTGGCGACTTACCACCTTATGGTTGGGTTACTGATCATGGTAAACGTGTCGGTTATGATGTCTATTTAGCACGGCGGATGGCGAAAGATCTGGGTGTGAAGATTCGCTTCATCCAAGTTAATGCCAATAACCGGGTAGATACTTTGAATTCTAATAAGGCCGATATTGTCCTAGCGAACTTCACTGTAACGTCGGAGCGGCGACAAGTGGTTGATTTTGCCAATCCTTATATGAAAGTCTCGGTGGGAGTGATTTCGCCAAAGAATGCACCAATTAAGAGTGCAGCACAATTAAAAGGTAAGAAGCTGATCGTGACGAAAGGAACGACAGCCGAAAACTATTTTGCTAAGCAAGCTAGTGTCAACTTACTGAAGTTTGATGCCAAGACCCAGCAATTCAATGCATTGAAGAATGGTCGTGGAGCAGCCTTAGCTGATGATAATTCTTACTTGTATGCTTGGGTTAAGAAGAATCCGAAGTATGTAGTGGGCATTAAGAGTATTGGACCACGGCAGTATGTCTCGCCAGCCGTCAAGAAAGGCAATCGTTCATTACTGAAGTGGACAAACCGCGAAATTGACAAATTGACTAAGCAAGGCTTCTTTGTGAAGGATTACCAACAAGAATTGGCACCATACTTTGGCAAGGATATTAAGTCAACTGATATTATTTTGAAGTAAAGCAAAAAAGAGAATTCCGAACGTGGGAATTCTCTTTTTTGTTGGAAAAGTATCTAAGATAATAAATAAGCAATATCTTATCATTATAATTTAGGGTGCGTTATTTAATAATACACAATAATTGCTGAAGTTAAAGATTAAAATTTTCTTCTCTTTACTGCATATTTGCAGATTTATCAACGGTTAAAAGAAATTATCAAAATTTGAAACAAAAATATTGCCATTTTTACGTTCTGGTTATATATATCTAAATATCGTTATTTTATCTGTAATAAAGGGACTGAAAATGAAAGTGAAACTAACAAAGAGAACATTACGCTTAGATCAAAACAATGATGTCGTTTAACACTTTGGTTTTAGAAAACTTGCTTCAGGTGCATTAGTTTCTGCAGCTATAGGTGCTTTTCTTGTTGGGATGAGAACTGAAACAGTTTCTGCTGCTGAGGGGAGCAGCGAAGCAAAGCAGGAGATTGTAAATCATACTGAAGATCAGAATAACCAAAATGAAATTTCTTCAGATATGAAATCTAATGGGAATACAGATGCAACTAATTTAGCAGATCAAACAAAGACACAAAATACTGATATAGATAATTCTGAGCAGTTGAAGACTCAAAAACGAAAGTAACTACTAACGAAGTTACTCTAACTACGGAACATGCTGCTGTTTCAAATGTAGCAGATAAAACTAAACAACTATTGGAATCAAAAGTCGTTTCAAATGAAACGAAATCTACTGCTAAGTCAGTAACTTTTGAAAACGGTGGGGCTACGGTTTCAATTAGCCGCAACACGATAGGTGCAACCGGTGATACTACGGCGGTTCAGATTGATTTCAATGTTTCTAACCCTAAAAAAGGTGATCAATATCAAATTGTGATTCCTAAAGGAACTTACGGCATTGGTACTGATGGGCAAAACATTCAGGCTAGTGGGACCACCACAATTGTTGAGAAAAATGATAATCGCATTATTACTAATACTTTTACTAATGATAATGCAGGTACAATTCACCAACAATTTACTTTAAATCCGGGTAATAACTATAGTGCACAAGATATACCAATTAAGAATATTGGTGATGTGCTAAAGAAAATAACCATTACTAAGACAGATGCGACAGGAAAATCTGAAGAAAAGGAATTAGAATTTACCCAAATTGTAAATCCAGAAATGAATCCGAAATTCAAGCGGATCAATCCTGTAGCTAAATCTGTGCGTGCTTTACCTAATACTGACTACACTTATGAACTTCAAATCAATGAAACAAGTGGTGTAGCTAAGGGATGGAAAAATAATCCTAGTGGAAAAATCAATTCTGCAGTTAACACTGATGCCACAATTACAATTCCTGTTCCTGATAGTTTTGTTTTAAATCAAGATCGAACTTATACTGTTAATAATTTTGGCGATCACACTACTATTACCCAAATTGGTGGTCGCGGTGGTGATATCGTCATTCATGTACCTAAAGGCAGTGGCCGGCAAAACTGGAATAATGGTAGCAGCGGCTACAAAATTGTGGGACATTATGCTGTTAGCCAACCAGTTGAAGATACTGCAATTAAGGCAGATAAAACCATTCATATTGATCAAACTATTACTAAAGCAGATGGCTCAACTTACCATATTATTAAAGACTTAGATCAGCCTTGGACTGAAACTTTACTTGGTAGTCATTCAAATAATGAAGTACCAGAAATCACACTATCTGCGGATGTTTATGCGGGCTCACATCAAATTCCACAAGATGTTGACCCTTCCAAGCCAATTAACATTTTTGGATTTCACAATACAACTAATCAAGATATCACTACTGCTCAAATTACACTTACTTTTCCAGATGGGTTAAATATTAATCGTCTTGATACACCATATGATCCAGTTAATTTACCTGGCACTACAAGCTATGCCTATAAAGTAACTTATACTGATGGTCAAACAGGTTCCGGAACTATTCAAGCGGGCCAAAGTTTGAAGACTGCAGACAATCAAGGCATTGCCAAGATTGTCATCACTCCTAACGTAATTTCGTCTGGAGTTGAATTTAAGGGTGATAATCGAATTAAAGCCTACGGTACAGTTAACAAGACGTTAAAAGATGGAACACCGATCAAGGATGGTTATGAATTTGATTCAACAATCGCGTTTGTATATAGCGGACTAATTGAGGGCAATACATATGGCTGGGTATTTGCAGGACCCGTCGATGCCAGACAGAATTTAGCAGAACCCACAGCTAGTGTGGGAACTTATTCCAACCAGAGTAAGCGCATGCCTAGCGATACTGATGCGGGTTATATTTCTGTATATAGCAATGCAAATGGAGATGCCACTTCACATAGCGTGTTTGAACCAGTCTTCTATTATGTTTTGCCTGAAGGTACTGTTTATACCGGTAAATTTGATCAAAAAGGTCAACAACCAAAGATTACTCACTTTACAGTTGATGGACAAGAAGTAGTAAAACTTGATTATACTGGTACGGGTTATGTCCTTGATACAACCGCTGGTCATAACAATGATGTGCATATTACCAATTTACCTTTAGCTGAAATTGGTTCTCATAAATGGGCGATCTATATGTATAGCCCTCATATTAAGATGTTGAATACAGCAGTCAAAGATTATGCAGGATGGACGACTGCTCAAACTGAAGGAAAATCTGATAATATATACGTCTTAGGCGATGGCAATTGGACGATTAGTACTGCGCAGCAAGTTAATATTGCTTCAGGTATTAAGGGACCAAATGATGCTTTTGTAGTTGATAACACTACTGCTGATGATAAAAAGCCTGGATCAATCGAATATGATTTCAGAGTTAACAATAACCTGCAGAAAGTTAGTAATGGGGTAGTAGTCATCAATATTAATGATGGTGCTGATAATAACTTTGATTTTACAATGACAAAGCCTGTTGCTGTGTCAAATGATGCAGAAGTTTTGTATTCTACAACAGAGCTTGCAGATGATAATAAGACAACAGGTCATGTTCCAAATTTGAATAACTATGTTGCCTGGGATCAAATTCAAGATAAGTTTAAGATCAAATCAGTTGCTATTAAGTTTTCTTCCTTAGATAAAGGTTCAAATACTTCAACCTTTAAGATTATCGGTACTGATAATAACTTTATGGCCGATGCAGGTAAGTCAGTAACGTTTAAGCCAACTTTATACTCATCTGACTTGAAGCCACTTGATGGTAAAACGTCAACGATTAAGATTGCTGGTAAGTCAACGGTTAAAGTAGAATTGGTTGATTCTGATGGCAAGGTGATCAATGATGTCGATTTATCCCATTTGAATCACACTTATGAAGATAACGTTAATACGATGAATCAACATGACTTTGCTTTAAGTGATAGTGATAAACAAGCGATTAAGAATAATGATCCAGAAAAAGAAGTAGCTAAATTCGGTCAATTAGTTAAATACTATTTTGATGGGGATGCAGTTCAATACAAGATAACGAAAAAGCAAATAAAAAGAGAAAGTCAGACCGGTACGCCCACAACCACAGACAAACCGGAAGACCATATCGGCGTAAGTGGCGATCCAACTACAACAGATAAGCCAGAATTTAAGATTCCAGCTGCCCCTAACGTACCGGATGAGCCGGATAATTCTAATCAAGATAAACCTGGTGAAAGTACTCCGCCAAAATCTGAGTCAACTCCATCGGATAACACTCCACCTTCTGAGACACCGGATAGTCCAATTGATTCAGTGCCTCAAGCAGAAGAAAGTGCAAAGCATGGAACAGTTAAGCCAGAAAAGAAGCCAACCAAGTTTATACCAAGTAAAACAAAGAGTAACAAGAAGGCTCGTTTCGAAATGGTTTCACCAGCTAGGGATGCTGAAGTTTCAAGAAATAATGTAAGGCCTTTAGCTGCAGCTGAAAAGGGCCAAGCTGTTGAATTACCACAAACTGGTAGTTCAAATAATGATCATACTTTGGTTGCTTCAATTCTACTGGGCTTAGGAACTACTATGTTAGCAAGTTTAGGATTTAAGAAGCGAAAAGATAATTAAATTAATAGTGTTAATGAGTCACGTAGTAATACGTGACTTTTTATGTGTTTTAAAATTAATAAAATGTTTTTTTTTATGTTTTTATAGTTACATAAGATTGAAATAGAGTATAATAAATTATGGGGGTGCACGCCTTAATCGATTATTTTTAAATTTGATAATTACATTAATTCCCCTGCGAAAATGGAGTCGTATACGCGACTTCTATTTTTGTCAGCAATCAAAATTACAGATTAATTTAGTTAATCTGATGGTTCTAAATTCCTAGCCCACGCAAGTAGCGCGGGTTTTTGTTTATTATAAAAAAAGGGAATCCTAAAAACACAATGTCATTAAGTTAAGGCATTGACTTTGAACAGGGAACCGCTTTGAGACACTCATCTAAGTTAGGTGGGTGTCTTTTCTGCTTTTTGGGTATGACAAATAAGCAGTCGATTGACTGTTTTTTACG
>NZ_ML136905.1 GCF_004009905.1 Lactobacillus xujianguonis | reverse complement strand
TTTATTTCTATGTTGCCCAAATGTATTCAAAATGCGTTAGAAGAGCCCGCCTAAAAACTAAATTAGGCATAACAAAGCCGGATCCCATAAGGAATCTGGCCCGTTTTAGTGCTTTCAACTTTCAGAATAAAAACATAAACTGGCTTACTTGGAAGAGGTAAAGTGATCAAACCGCTATCAATATATTTACGACCGATGATTAAGTCAAAGTGGTGGTTGGCAATAATTTTAACAGTTGGTTCCGCAATCGGATTACTCGAGAGATTGAAATAAAAAGTGGGATCTTTTTGACTACGCTTAGTCAAAATATCGAGCACAGCTGGATACAAAAATGGGTTTGTAATCAAAAGATTTAATGGCCGTTCTTGATTAGCTTTATTTTGTAAAAGCGCCTTTTTAAGATCTAATTCAGCTTCATAGATAATTTGGAGATGTTCCAGTACTAGTAGCCCGCTTTTAGTTAAAGTAATTGGCGTTTCTTTACGATTAACTAATGTGGTGCCGTATTCTTTTTCAGCTCTTTTTAAAACTTTGGATATATAAGGCTGACTTAAATATAATTTATCAGCGATTTCTGACAGTGTCGAAGAATAATTGCAAGCTTGTAAAATCGTATAGAGAAGATTAGTGTTCATTTTAGTATTCCTATTTGGTTATAATCTACTATTTAAAAGGCATTAGTCTCGGTGTTTCTTTGCCTTTATAATAACATATGAGTTAATTAAAAGATGATTTTTAATAAAGAGGCAAAAACTATGACGAATCGTGTTGCAGAATTATTAGGTGTTGAAAAACCAGTTATTCAAGCTGCTATGGCATATTTAACTAACGCTGAATTGGTAGCTGCTGTTTCTAATGCTGGTGGGTTTGGTGTCCTAGCAATGGTCGCACCAGGTCAAGATCATTATGCCCCAGATGTTGCAACTAGAATTAAGGAATTGAGAGCAGAGGTTAAGAAGACTAAAGCTTTAACTGATAAGCCTTTTGGCTTAAATGTATCACCATTTGGCCAAAAGAAATCAGATGTCGATGCCGCTAGTAGCGCCAGCCAAAGTAAGTCAGTTTCATTGACTGACCAAGCTAAGATGGGTGCTAATGATACAGGTGATGACGTTGAATATGATATTAGTGTCGACCAAATGACTGTCGGAATTTTGCAAGTTGCAATCGATGAAGGCATTAAAGTTGTAATTGCTAGCGGTGTGTTAATTCCTGAATGGATCGATAAGTTCCACGAAAACGGAATTAAATACATTTTCCGTCCAGCTACACCACGGCCTAAGATTATTCAAGAAGCAGTCAAAGCTGGTGTTGATGCGATTATTGCCACTGGTTTTGATGAAGGTGGAACGGTACCTGCAAATGTTGTCGGCACTTTGCCAACCATTCCACTGGTTAAAGATTATGCTGGTGATGTCCCAGTAATTGCAGCTGGTGGGATTGCTGATGAAAGAACCGCCAAAGCTGTTAAAGATTTAGGCGCTGA
The DNA here is from genome assembly GCF_004009905.1 of Lactobacillus xujianguonis. Lineage (GTDB taxonomy): Bacteria > Bacillota > Bacilli > Lactobacillales > Lactobacillaceae > Lactobacillus > Lactobacillus xujianguonis. Next base: position 13,670 of record NZ_ML136905.1, on the reverse strand, counting down.
AGGTATTTATGCCGGAACAGCCTTTTTAGCTTCAAAAGAAGCACCAATGGCTGATAACATTAAGCAAAAGATGCTTGATACGACTGCCGAAGAAATGGTGATGTTTAGAGCACCGAATAGTTTCTACCGTTCTTTACCTGGTGAATTGCCGAATAAGTTAGTTCAAATGGATAAAGATGGTGCTACCGCTGACGAAATCTGGACTGCTTCCGGTAATTATGACAATTTACGGCAAGGGATGCTCTTGGGGAATTTGAGTAAAGGAATCGCTTCTTTTGGTTTAGGAATTACCTTTATTCATGCTATTGAGCCTGCTGCTAAGATTGTCGATCGTTTAAGTCATGGCTTTAATGCATAAATAAAAAAACAGGACAAACAAAAACTCCTAGTTCAAAACAAACTAGGAGCTTTTTCATTATTTAGTCAATTTATGTACTTTGTGAGCCAAAACCATTTCCTTATTACGGTCAGAGTAAATTGCATTCTTCAAATAGTTGATTGGCTTCTTCCAGATTTCATGAGTAGTTGTAAACAAGAAATCTGCGTGGTGATGATCTAAGTGATTCAAATATCTTTTAGCATTTTGAATCTTGTGATGATGATCAATGGATAGCTTAGGTTGGAATCCAGTTACTTGCTTTTCATCGTTGTAAACTGGATAAACTGTGTGATGCCATTTGTCGAGGTGGTGGGTATTGTGCGCACCAATCTCTTTACTAATTTTGACAACATCTTCTTTAGTAGCGGCTTTATATTTGCCGTTCAGTTGGGAATTTTTATCAAAATAGTAATTGCCTAGACCATCTTGTCGAAAAAGTTGAATATTCTTAACTGCTTTATCTTTGTCATTAACAGTTATCTTTAATACATCACCGTTTTTGTGGTTCATTAAGTACATATCGTGGTCAATAATGTAATTGTCTTTCATGATAAAAATTTCACCTCTTTAAATCTATCTGAACAACTATTATAACGGTTTTTGAAATTAAGTGTAGTAAAAAAGCCTATTTTTTGAGATTTTTTTAAAGTCCTTAAATTAAGGTAACGATAATTATAAGGAATGTATATTGAATACATAAGTTTATAATTTCTTGATAACCATCAAGTTTTCTTTCATCTTCTGTTTTTACACTATTAACAGTACGAGGGAGGAAATTATGGTAAAAATTCAGCAATTTTTCTATCAAAACAAAAAAACAATTTTGATTGTCAACACCGTCATGTTGCTCTTAGCAGAAGCAGCCAAATGGCTTTTAGAGCTAATGTTGCCGTATCAAGTTTTAATGTTTATTGTCGGCGTAATTGGCCTTATTCCGATCCTTTTGACGGCAATTTCTTCATTAAAGGTCAAACTGATCTCAATCGACGTCTTAGTTTCTTTAGCTGTTATTGGCGCTTTTATCATTGGCGAGTTCAATGAAGCAGCGATTGTTACTTGGCTTTTCATGCTTGGTGACTATTTAGAAGAACTTACTTTGAAAAAGACGCGCTCTGCGGTAGCTGATCTAACTAAAATGGCACCAAAAATAGCGCTCGTAATTCAACCTGATGGCTCAACTGAAGAAGAAGACGTCGACTTTATTGATCCTGGCGAAAAGATTTTAGTTAAAGCCGGTGATCAAGTGCCAGTTGACGGCAAAATTGTTGCGGGGAACGGCTATTTAAATGAAGCTAGCGTTAATGGTGAATCTAAATTAGCTAATAAGACGCTAGGGCAGCAGGTGTATGCCGGAACGATTTTAGAAGATGGAACCTTAACAGTTGAAGCAACTGCAGTCGGTGAAGATACGACTTTCGGTAAAATCATCGAAATGGTCGAAGAAGCCCAAGACTCAAAGTCACATGTTGAAAAGCTAATCAATCGTTTTTCTAAGTATTACACACCGTTAGTTTTAGTGATCGCCTTAGTGGTTGGCTTAATTACACGTGACATCAAGTTAGCGATTACCGTGATGGTGCTTGGCTGTCCCGGTGCCTTAGTGATCGGTGTGCCAGTTTCAACTGTCGCCGGGATTGGTAATGGTGCTAAAAACGGCATTATGTTTAAGGGTTCGCAAGTGATGGACCAGATGCGTCAGGTAGACGAAATGATTTTTGATAAAACGGGCACATTGACTGTCGGTCATCCCGAAGTTAGTCAAATTGAAATTCTTAAGGGTCAACGAAAGGAAATTATCGATTTAGCTGCTCAGATTGAAGCTAATAGTAATCACCCGTTGGCACAAGCAATTGCTAAACTAACAAATAGCGCTCAGTTTAGCGGTAAAGTCCAAACTGTTAAGGGAAAGGGCGTTATTGCTTATGGTAATCAAGCTTATTATTTGGGTAATTTAGCTTTAATTAAGGAAGAAGTTGGCGAAAATATCCAATTAAAAGAGACTGTTGCGCATTTGAGTAAATTGGGGAATTCGATTGTCATTTTTGCTAGTCAAGATCAAACCCAATTAGCGGTCTTTGGAATTAAAGATCAATTGCGGCCAGAAGCTAAGACAGCCTTAGAGCAGTTAAAGGCAAATGGTATCAAGAAGCTAGTCATTTTATCAGGTGATAATAAGCAAACTGCTCAGCAGATTGCTAGTGAGTTGCCAATCGATGAAGTGCATGGAGAAATGTTGCCTGCTGACAAGGCGGAATTGGTTAAACAGGAGCAAGCTCAAGGTCATCGCGTTGCCTTTATTGGCGATGGAATCAATGATTCACCCGCTTTAGCTAATGCTGATCTAGCTTTAGCAATTGGGAGTGGGACAGATGTCGCTGTTGACGTGTCCGACATTGTTTTGGTTAAAAATGACTTACGCCAAATTGCCTATGCTTTAGTTCTTTCTAAGAAGACGGTAAGTAATATGAATCAAAATATTTTTATTGCTTTATTAACCGTGGTCTTGTTATTCATTGGCTTATTTGCTGGTTATGTCGAGATGGCTAGCGGCATGTTAATTCATGAATTGAGCATCTTAATTGTCATCATTAATGGGATGAGATTAATCAAATTTCACCAAAAAGTTGATCATCGTCAAGTTTTTGCACAAAGAAAGCCAGTAGAATTAAAAGCATAGAAGTACAGAAAGGATCGATAAATTATGCAAAAAGTAATGATGAAGTTGGGCGGGATGACTTGTCCATCATGTTTAACTAAGATTGAAAAAGCAGTTGACAGTGTTGACGGGACTGGTGAAATTAAGGTCTTATTCAATGCCGGTAAATTAAAGTTTCAAATGAACCCTGAACAAACTAACGCCGATCAGGTTAAGGCTGAAATTGAAAAGATGGGTTATGAAGTTCAAGGAGTAAAGGTAAAGGATTTATAAAATGACAGCAGCAGAACAATATCAAGCCGAATTAAAGCAAAGCGATATCGATCACCATACGCCAACCGCTGAAGCAATGGTTGGTCACATTATTAGTAATTTGTTGATTCATAGTTTAAAGATTAATCAAGCCAAGCTGTTTGCTCGCGGCCAAGAAAGCCTCTTTTTAAACCAAAAAGCAGCCGAATGGCAAGCTTATGAAATGCAAGAATTTAACCAGCTTAATCAACTTTTATTCAATAATGGAGAAAGCATCCCAACGACAACCGACCAGTTTAAGGAATACACGATGCTGGAGGAAGATGGTGCGACTAAGTATGAAGCTGGCTCAGAGCAATTATTTGCTTTAGTAAAAGACTTTGATACCCAAATTCTTTTTATTACTAAAGCCATTGCCTTGGCTGACAAGGAAGATTGGCCAGAATTAAATCATAATTTAGTTACCTTACTGGCCTGGATTAAAGAACAAATTCGTCTTAGTCAAAACTTTTTAGGCCACGATTTACGCGAAGGCTTGTATACTGAAGAAGACGACGATGACTTTTAGTTGATAAGGAGTCTTTAACTTGCAGGCAGATCTTTGCGTTAATTTGGTCCCACTTTTTAAATCTTTACCGCTGAGTGATAAAGAAGAACTTGAAAGCTTAGTTCAACACCATCATTATCAGCGTCAGGAGTTGGTAATTGATCCCGCTACCAGTAATAATTTGGTCATTGTAGCCCATGGTAGTGCGCGGTTATATTATTTAAACTCTGATGGTCGTGAAAATGTGATTGGCTTGTTAAAAACTGGTGATTATGCTGGTGAGGACTGGCTATTTGGTAAAGAAAACGAAAATACTTATGTCGAAGCAACAGAAAATAGTGAGGTTTGTTTATTAAGCCGGCAAGATTTTCTTAACCTAATTAAGGCGCGTCCTGAACTTAGCGTAAAAATGTTAGAACAAAGTATGCTTAAAATGGCAGGGATGCAGCGTCAGATTGAATTGCTGTCTTTACCTAAAGTTGAAGATCGCTTATTAAGTTATTTAAGTGCTTATGCCGAAAAGATCGGAAAGAATCAATTTTCGCTGCCATTGAAAATGAAAGACTTAGCTTTATATCTGGGAACAACACCAGAAACCCTGTCACGCAAGTTTGCTTTATTAGCTAAACAAGGGAAATTAACGCGGAATTTGCGTCAAATTACTTTACTCGAAAAATAAATTGGTAAAAGAAAATCCTAGTTCAATTGAGAACTAGGATTTTTTCTATATCTATCTATATCTATCTATATCTAATCAATTACGAGTTTAGTGTTTTTTTGCTTTAAACGGCTAGTCAATTTAACCAATTCTACTTGGGCAATTGATAGCAAGCTTAAGCAGATTACTACTAACCATTGTGCTCTTGATAAAGCAGTTACGTAAAATATGTTTTGAACAGCTGGAACAAACAGGATCACAGCCATTAAAATTACTGAAACGACAAAGGAAATGATTAACCAATAATTAATTCCCGTCGAGCGGCGCCAAATGGCTTCAGTATTGGAGTGTTGATTAAAGCTGCGCAACATTTGGGACAAGGCCAGAACAGCAAAGGCCATTGTTTGCCCGGTAACCGGATTATCAGTTTCAGCGCCAATCCAGTAAGCAGTTAAGGTGAGGAAGGCTACGAATAAGCCTTGAGAAATAACGCGAATCACTAAATCTTTTTCGAATAAGGTTCCTGACTTAACTGGTTGGTGCTTCATAATGTTGGGACTGGCTTGATCAACACCTAAGGCTAAAGCAGGTAAAGTTGCTGTAGCTAAGTTAACCCAAAGAATATGGATTGCCAGTAGTGGCGCATCCCAGTTGAAGATGGTGGCCACCGTTAGAGTTGAAATCTCCGCGATGTTTCCTACTAATAAAAACTGAATGATTTTTTGAATGTTGCGGTAAACGCGGCGTCCTTCTTTGATTGCGGTCGCAATCGTGGAAAAACTATCATCCAATAAAATCATATCCGCAACATCTTTAGCAACGTCGGTTCCAGTTTGTCCCATAGCGATCCCGATATCGGCTGCTTTTAAAGCAGGAGAGTCATTGACTCCGTCACCGGTCATCGCTACTACCTCTTGATTGCGTTTTAAGCTTTGGATGATGCGTAATTTATCACTGGGAGATACTCTTGCAAAGACAGTTACGTTATGTTTTTGATTATTGGTATTCCATCGATCCTAAAGCCTTTTATCAAGGTGTAGGACCAGACACAGCTTCCAACTTCTACAATGATTACAAGTCGGATCTAAAGCTAATGCGCGAAGCAGGCATTAAGAACCTGCGGACTTCAATTCAATGGTCACGCTTAATTGATGACTTTGAAGAAGCAACGGTGAACCAAGACGCAGTTGATTTTTATAATAATGTCATTGATGAAATGTTAAAAGATGGCATTACGCCTTATATCAACCTTTGCCACTTTGATATGCCAATTGAATTGCAAAAGAAATATGGTGGTTTTGAAAGCAAACATGTAACAGATTTGTATGCTAAGTTTGCTGACAGATGCTTCGAATTGTTTGGCGACCGGGTAAAGAATTGGTTTACTTTTAATGAACCAAAAGTCATTTTGGATGGTGGCTACTTGTATAAGTTCCATTATCCATTAAAGGTTGATGGTCCTTTAGCTGTGCAAGTTGGCTACAATATTAACTTAGCTTCAGCTAAAGCGATTAAGAAGTTCCATGAACGTTTTGGAAAAGATAGTGAAAACAAGATCGGTATTATTCTTAACTTAACACCTGCTTATCCAGCTTCTCAAGAAAAAGAAGACTTGGAAGCAGCTGAGTTTGCTAACTTATGGTGTGATGATATGTTCTTGGATCCAGCGATCAAAGGACATTATCCTAAGAAATTAGTCGAGATCTTAACCCGGGAGGGGGTGATTTGGGATTCAACACCTGAAGAGTTGGAATTGCTTAAAGAAAATACCATCGATCAATTGGGTGTTAACTTCTATCAACCGTTTAGAGTTCAAGCGCCAGCAATTTCGCCTAAGAGTTTGCAGGATTGGATGCCTGATATCTATTGGGACAACTTCGAGATGCCTGGTCGTGTGATGAATGTCGATAAGGGTTGGGAAATTTACCCTAAGGCTTTATACGACATTGCTATTAATATTCGTGACAATTATGGCAATATTGATTGGTTTGTTTCTGAAAATGGGATGGGTGTCTCACGCGAAGAACACTTTATGAAAGATGGCGTAATTCAGGACGATTACCGCATCAACTTTATTACCAATCACTTGAAGGAACTTTATAAAGGAATTCAAGCTGGCTCAAATTGTCATGGTTACTTTGTCTGGACTGGGATTGATTGCTGGTCCTGGGCTAATGCTTACCGCAACCGCTATGGCTTGATTAGTAACAACATCCATACCCAAGTTAAGACACTCAAGAAGTCAGGGCATTGGTTTAGAAAGCTGAGTGATACTAATACGCTCGAATAAATTTCATTTCTTCTCCCTCTAATTAATTAAACTTAATAAGTAAAACGAAAGGTACCGTTAATTCACGATAGGTGAGTTAACGGTATTTGTTTGTTCAAAAGTGCTTTTGATCGAGGCAAAATCGGGTTTTAAAGCGAGTGATTTTACGATTAGTATAAGTTAACCAAGTTAGATAAATGCAGCTTGTAATGTCGATTTTAGATGATTTGAAAGGTGAAAATTTGAACTGAGATCTTTGATTATTTAGCTAAGAATGGCTAGGTAATCATCCGTTGTTACTAAATCTATATATAAAAACTAAACTACCAAATTCAACAGAGAAAAGGGCATAAAAAAAGAATTCAAGGGACTAATCTTGAATTCTTTTTCTTATCTTTATTAGGACTAACAATCATCGACTATCTAATTGCTAATCGGATTAGGAAACATTATTTATTAAACTTCTTGTAGTTTTGGATATAACGCTTAGCAACACCCATCATGTGGACAGAGATCTTGCTTGAGTCGCCTCTCAAACCTGAGAAGGACATACCAAAGTATTTGGTCTTAGCGTCATAACCCTCAGCTGAACGTAAGCCAAGAAGGTCACCAGCGTGTTGCCATTCAACATAGCTAGAAGGTCTACTCATATCAGCTTTGCTACCAGCGAAACCACCGAACAACATTTGTTTAACGTTGAAGTAGATTTGGTTCTTTAAAGCAGCAATGGTACGAGTTTGACCATGGAAGTCAGATGAAACAGGTAAGCCAGCTTCATCTTCATAGACTTGACCAACAGTTGAGTTAAGTCCAGATTGCTTTGCGGCACGTTTAATACCTGCAATGTAGTGATCTGAATCCCAAACTGAACGGTTGTGGCTGTAGTATTGCTTAGCAGTACGGTCAGCAAACTTTAATGCACCCTTCTTGTAAGTCCAGCTCTTTTTACTCATTTGGTGACGAGCTTGGTTAATCAAGTCCATTGCAAAGTGACTAAGCATAACTTTATCACTTTGGCTTAACTTAGACTTGTCTGAGTGGGACATTCTGCCACTGTTTGCCTTTAAAACTCTGGCTTTGGTATAGCCTTTACCTTTTGGTAAAACAATTGAAGCTGCGTATGCTGTATTAGTGGTTGTGTTGCTAGTCAATGCAACACCGCCTAAAGTCAAAGCTGCAGCAGCACTAAATAAAGTTGCGAATTTAATAGTCTTCTTCATTTTCCTAATCCCCTATAAAATTTACGTCTCATTTAAGCTATACAATATGTTAATTCGACTTCGTACGAGAAGTAGTCGGTTTCTCTGAAGCCTTAGTCCTTTAAGTCTCTTCATGTATAAGAATAGCATTTGGGTAGGGGAAGTCTATACTCGAATATTTAAAATAACAGTACGGGATTATAAAAACACAAGCGTAATTTGCAGAAAGGTGATAGCACGAGAGAATAAGCAAATTATAAATAACCTATACGAATCAAACAATAACTTCAAATATTTTTAGAAAAAATCAAAATATATACAAAATTATATTGAAATAACGATTGATATCAAAATACTAGACAATTTTCAAAGTAAGAATCCTTTAACATCAAGGATTATAGCAGATAAAATAATCAAAACTATATTTGGATAGATAAAAATGTGAACAATAACAATTGTGATTAATTTTCTTAACTATTAGAACATTTCTCCTAAAAATAGCGTAAAATGTGTTATTTTTAATTAAATTACACATGAATTAGAACTCTATTTTGAACGACTGTATATGCGTATAGTTAATGAATAAATTGAAATTGGTGATAAGAGAGATGTTATTAAAAATACCTGTATACAGGTTATTTAGGGTGAAGTATTGCTTATTAAAGATAAGGAGAATACTATACAAATGTAAGTAGATGAAAGGAGGAAGAAGATGAGCAATGAAGATAAAGCCTATCGTTATCTAAAACAGCAAATAATCAATGGTAAGTATCAACCTGGACATGTTTTATCGGAAAATCAAATGTGTATCAAATTGAACATGTCGCGGACACCAGTTAGAGAAGCTTTCAAAAAACTAGAAAATGATGGGTTGCTTGAACGAGATGGACAAGAAACTCGTGTGACTCAAGTTACTTTGGCGGAATTAAAAGAAAACTACGACTTGCGATCAATGCTAGAAGTTTATGCGTTAAAGAAGTCATTCGCTAATTTCGATCAAACTAGATTAAATGACTTTCGGTTAAAGTTTGAAAAAGCACTGAATGATAAAGATTGGACTAGTTATTTAGAGTTAGATGCACAGTTCCATCAATATTTGACGCATAGTAATGATAAAAGTGTGCTACAAAAGAATTTAGATTTATTGAAGAGTCAAACTAACCGTATGAGATATGCGATCCGCGATGATCAGAGATGCATGATTTCATCAGTTGATGAGCTTTTGCAGATTATTGCAGCCATTAAAGAAAACAATCAAGCAAAGGCCGTTGCTCAATTGAATAAGCATGTGAAAAGTGTATATGATTGGGAACGCATATATTTAGAACAACAAAATTTAAATAAGGAGGAAAAGAACCATGACTAAAGTGATCGTTTTAGGTGCACATGGGCAAGTTGCACAAATTACAGAACAGTTTTTGTTTGCTGATAATGATATTCAAACTACTTTATTCTTGAGAAATGCGCAAAGATTAGCAAAAGATAAGGATAAAGCCACTATCATTGATGGTGATACTACTAATGAAGCAGAATTAGAAAAAGCAATTCAGGGCCAAGATATTGTGTACGCTAATTTAGGTGGTACTAATACCATTGTTAAACAAGCCGAAGCCGTAATTAAGGCGATGGATAAAACTGGCGTAAAACGCTTAATTTGGATCTAAACTTTAGGTATCTATGATGAAGTTGCTGGAAAATTTGGTGAATGGAACAAAACAACCTTAGGAAATTACATTACTGAATATGCGAAAGCTGCAGCATTAATTGAAAAATCTGACTTGGATTATACGATTATTCGTCCAAGCTGGATGACTAATAAGGATGAAGTTGATTATCAAAAGACTAAGAAAGGTCAGCAAATCACCAATACTGAGGTTTCTAGAAAATCAGTTGCATCATATATCTATGAGTTAATTAAGAATCCTAATGAAGATTTGAAGGAATCTATTGGTCTTGAAAAAAACAGGTACTGAGGGCGACAAACCAAGTTGGTATTAATAGTAGCTTTACATAATTTTTATAAATGAAAAGTATGAGTCAAAATTGCGTCAAATTAACGTGATTTTGGCTTTTTATATTTAATGGATTCTCTATTTGATATATGTCCAGTCAGAAATAATAATTTGAACAAGAGATAACTGAAAACAGAATTTTTTAAAAATAATTTCTAAAGTTTGACTTAATAACTAAATTTTTGAAAAAATCTATTAATATGAAGATACGAATAAATTGCAGCTGTTAAGGCATTATCTTGAGAAATGCCTGCGTATTTTTGTTAAAACATGAATTTTAATCAAACATGTTGATAAGCCTCTTTTGGCAGAAAATGTTAAAATTTATGGTATCAATCAGTTTATAATTCCTGAGGTTTAAACATGAAAAATAAATTTATTAAATATTTAGCTGGTGCAAGTTTAGTTCTTGCCCTTGGCTCATCAGTATCTGTAGATCATGTATTTGCTGACGATCAAAATACCAGCGATAATTCAGACACAGATACACAAAGAAAAGTTTCAATTCAAAATTTATATGCTGTTGCCATTGATGCTAAAACTGGCAAAGTCATTCAGCGCAGTTTGATTGCTACTGAACATGGTTATACTGATAGCCCTGCACGTAATTTTTCGATTGACTCATATCCACAAATTAATGGTTATAAAATTAACGGCAATCCTTCTAAATCAATTTCTGTTGATTGGGATAATCCTAGCGGTGTAACAACAATTAAGGTTTATTACACGCCTGAAGGTTCGCAAGCTGCTGCCAATTCTTCAGCAAACACCACTCAAACCAACAATAATCAAGTGCAAAAGCAAACTAAGCAGGCTAACAAACAAGATCTTTATCATCTCTACCGTGCCTATATTGGTAAGCCAATCGGTCCAGATAAAGCTTTGACTGCCAAAGAAAAAGCAGCCCTCTCTCCTGCCACTAAGAAAAAGTTAGCTCAGTTTGGTGATTTGGATGCTAATAGTAATGATCAAGGTCAACCAAATAAGACTAATAAGAAGAAAAAGAAAGCTAAAACAAAACTTAAAGTTAAAAAGGCGGCCACAAAAGGTCAATTAAATCCAACTACGATAGTTTCTTCAGCCGTTGGAATTTTAGTTGCTGCAGCTTTAATTGTTTATGGCGCATTACATTTGAAGAAATAAATGGATAACCGATAATCCTCTTTTTAAGGATTATCGGCTTTTTTTGCCCATTTTTTAGTAGTTCTTTGTTTTATAATAATTAGGTATAAGAAATGAGGTAATTTATGGATGAGTTGTTTGCTAAAGCGCCGATTAAGAAGGTTTATTTTAAATTAGCGCTTCCCGTCGTGTTAGGAATGATCACGACGATGATTTATAACTTAGCCGATACAATGTTTGTGGCTAAGACCGGTGATACTAACCTGGTAGCTGGAGTGACGATTGGCGCTCCACTGTTCACCTTTTTGATGGCTGTATCTGATATTTTTGGCTTAGGTGGCAGTTCGCTAATTTCACGTTTGTTTGGTGAGAAGAGGTATGACCTCAGTAAACGCGTCAGCAGCTTCTGTCAGTATGGTGGCATTATTAGTGGGATCATTCTGACGATCATTTTACTTGCCTTTGAACACCCAATTCTTAACCTATTAGGTGCTAAGCCCGCCACTTATGCTGATGCAGCTGACTTTTATCGAGTAATTTCGCTTGGTTCTGTGTTCATCATTTTTTCACTAATTCCGCAAAATCTGATCAGAACTGAAGGCTTAGCGCTAGAAGCGATGATTGCGACCATGACCGGTACGATCCTAGCGATCATTCTTGATCCTATCTTCTTGTTTGTTTTAAAAATGGGTGCAACAGGTGTTGGTATTGCTAATATTTTAGGGTATGTAGTCACCGACTTATTACTGATTTATTTCACCGTGCGCAAAGCCAACTTTATTAGTATTGATCCGAAATTGATGAAAATTGATGGCAACTCAATCAAAGATGTTATTGCGATAGGGATTCCTGGTTCGATTACTAACTTTGCGCAGTCATTTGGCATGGCTTTATTAAACAGTTCATTAGCTGTTTATGGCGCTAATAAAGTTGCCGCAATGGGAATTACCCAAAAAATCTATAATATTGTCATTTTGGTAATCGTTGGTTTTGCCTTTGGTGCACAGCCATTGATTGGCTTTAACTATGGTGCTAAGAACTGGACCAGATTAAAAGATATTCTTCATTTTGATATTTTGGTTCAAGTTGTTTATGCTGTTGTGTGTGGCGGATTATTGATTATTTTCGCTCGTCCCGTTACTGCTCTGTTTATGAATCAACCAGATATCGTAAATGCTGGTAGTTATATGTTAATTGCCTGTCTCGTGACGACACCACTAGTTGGAATTGTTTTAGTTTATACAACAGTCTTTCAATCGATTGGCAATGCTTGGGCCGCCTTTATTATGGCTATTGCACGGCAAGGAGTGATTTACTTCTTTGCCCTAGAGGCTTTAGATAAATTGGTTGGTTATCACGGAATTGTGTGGGCACAAGCTGTTAGTGATGCCTTAACTTGTTTGATTGGCTTTATCATCTATCGCCGCAGTTTAGATTTGAAAGACAAAATTAAAAGTGATAAATGAAATATTTTAGATTATGTTAAGTAGAACTTGAAAGAAGGAATTTTTTGCAATATTTTACTCTAAATGATGGACATCGCATCCCTGCCCTTGGCTTTGGGACTTACCGCTTAAATGGCTCAGCTGGTGCTACTGCTGTAGAAGAAGCACTTCAAAATGGTTACCGTTTAGTTGATTCAGCGGCCATGTATGACAACGAAGGTGCAGTTGGCTATGCTATTCGTCATAGCAGTGTTCCGCGAGATCAGATTTTTGTCACTTCAAAGTTAATGGGTAAAAATCACTCTTATGAGTTAGCTATTAAGCAAATTCAAGAGTCCCTTTTCCGAATGGGCTTAGATTATCTTGATCTTTTCTTGATCCACTGGCCTAATCCGAAGAAAGATGATTATGTTGAAGCTTGGCAAGCTTTAATTGATGCGCAAAAGTTTGGTCTGGTCCGTTCAATTGGAGTATCTAACTTTGAACCTGAACATTTGACTAAAGTTATTAAAGAAACGGGAGTAACTCCTGCAGTTAATCAGGTAGAATTACATCCCTACTGGTCAAGCAAGGAAACACGTGAATTTGACCAAAAGCACGGCATTATCACTGAAGCATGGAGTCCTCTTCAACGTGGTGGTGAAGCCTTTAAAGAGCAATTGGTCAAAGACCTAGCTGAGAAGTATCATAAGACTCCTGCTCAAATTATTTTGCGCTGGGAACACCAATTGGACATTGTACCTATTCCTAAAGCTAGTTCTTATGCTCATCAAAGTAGTAACTTAGACATTTTTGATTTTACTTTAACTGACCCAGAAGTAGCGGCAATTACAGCCCTTGACCGTGCTGATGGGCGCCGACTTGATCCAGCTGAAGTTGAAGGATAAGAAAAAATATAATTCCTTAATGTTTAATTTATGCAAAAAAGCAGACATACCAACATTTACACTGGTATGTCTGCTTTTTAAATTGGGGTTCGTATTTGACAATGTAAATTAGTCTTCATCGTAAGCGTCAAAAACTGAAGTACCTATCTTCTCCTTTTCTTTCGTCCTATACTTGTCTTATCAATTTTGAGGAGGCAAATTTTATGAACGATAAACACGATATTGTACCTTTAACAGATAAAAA
>NZ_ML136904.1 GCF_004009905.1 Lactobacillus xujianguonis | reverse complement strand
AGTGCAAGACGCAAAGAACGCCGTGCAGTCTAACTTAGAGGAGGCTAAGAATAACCTAAACGGTGCAATTAGCAATCTCAACAATGGCAAGCTTAATTTTAAAAACGTGTCTGACGGCTACGACCTACTAAGTGACGACAGCTTTTGGGGCGTTATCGAAGTCAATAATGTACAAGGGTTAAAAAACTTACCAAGTGGCATGAACAATAAGAGCTGGATGTATGCTTTTAAGCTTCTTAAAGATGGCTTTGGCACGGTCATGATCTTAGATCAAGATAACCGCATTTGGGTTAACAACAAAAACGGAGGTGTATGGTACGGCTGGAAATCATATGCTAAGCAAGATGACTTAGATGCTTTGCAAAAGCAGTTGCAAAGTCAAATTAGTAAATTTGATCTAAGCAAGCTCAAACTCCGCAAGCAGATGCTGGACAGTAACGGTCAGCCGCAGGACAAGACGTGGAGCGCTACTCCCAATGGCGATGGCACATACACAATTAACTTGTATGATGATGACTGGACGGCTGATAAGCTCGCTCATCTGATCGATCAGGTTAACCAGCAGGCGGCAACGATAACTAGCTTGCAAAACACGGTGATCAACCAAGCCCAAGAGATTAGATACATTAAGGCAAACTATATCGAGGGCAAGCGCTTTAGCAAGTCACAAGAATCTGATGCACAAAACTGGGAGAATCAGAATCCACAGCGCATAGCCTTTATCACTGATAATTAAAGAAAGAAGGTGTAAGCATGGCTTTAGACCATATGCTTTATAACGTTAAAAAATGGGTTAAAACCCTGGTTGGAAGTACGGTGTACATTCCGTTCACTTGTCATTTGTATCAGTTAAATGATTTTGACATGCAGATGAAACAGAGATTTTCCGGCAAGCAGAATCAGTATCAAATTATTGGTGCAAAAGTTTACTACGCCGTTGAATTTAACAATCAAATTTTCTATCTTGATAAAGATGAAATTTTACAAATAGGGGGGGTAAATAGCCTCCTAACCCACGTATATCAAGCTTTGCGGTCACTTTTTAGAAATGAGGTGATCGCATGATTGATCATATCAAATATCAACTCAAAAACTGGTTTAGCGTGGACAACAACACTACAAGCATTAAAGCAAACGGCAAGGAATATTTAGCAAAACCAGACAGTATAATTGTGACAAAAGATTTTGCCGATAGTTCTGGCCTATTATGGAGCAATGGGGCTACTAGCAGTGGTAGTACTGCTGTTGTTAAATGCATTGGCGTTGGTTACACCTCGAGCGGTATGCAAGCAGTCGCTAATAGCGTAGAATTCGGCTATTACTTTATCAACGGCTCTAATGAAATTGATTTTATTTCTACAAAGCGTTCGGAATTCAAGGGAGTAAAATGGGGGGGTACAGCCTAGCCCACATATATCAAGCATTTAAGCAAATCATCACCTGTAGAAAGGTGGTGTTTTAAGTGACCACAGAGATTATGTTTTTAAACCAGGACAAGTTCGTTAACGTCACTCACTATCCAAAGCGAGTAACAATCCCGTCTAAAGTGCCAATTACTGGTCCCTTCCGAGATCAAGGCGGTGGCTTGCGCTGGGAGACTATGAGTGATGTGTCAGGCACAACTTTTTACATGACGGTCATATCCTTTGATGAAAGCAACTATTGGGGCACGTTAAAAGTAAAGGATCAGCCCAGCTTTGAATACACGTCAAGATACAAAGACTGCTTATGGGATAGTTATACTGATCACTATTTTATTGACCAAGGTATTTTTTCGGTACCTAAATCAATGGTTACAGAACTTATATACTGATCAATTTTAAAAATACTTGCACGTAGTGACTCGCTGCGTGCTTTTTTAATGGAAAGGAGCCTACTATGGCTGACGAAACTAACACACCTGTAGCAAGTGCTGAAACTGCTACACAAGAACAAGCAGTAAGCGTAAAGACTTACGTATACTACTACAGTAACCCAGATGGGGCTACTAAAGGCGAACGTTGTCATGAAGTGTTTACTGATACTCCATTTGACGTTGTGCCATGGAGAATGCACAAAGAAGCACCAGCAGAAGGTATGGTTGACCCTGTATGGGACGACAAGCTTAATAACGGTTTGGGTGCATGGAAAGAAAACTCTGGCGATGCACAAGGTCAAATCTTGGCACAAGCACAAGAAACTATTAAGGAATTGCAAGACAAGTCCGACCAACTCGACAAGAAGAGTGTCGAACTTGACCAAGCCAACGCCAAGGTAGACCAAGCTATTGAAGCAGTGAAGAAGGCTCAAAATGTTGGTACTCAACAATCAGGAATGATTACCAAGACGCTTGGTAAGTTGATGGCATCACAAGAAAACACCAACAAGTTAATCATGACCATACAAAAGACCATGATGGGCTTAGCTGTGCCAAAGGCTGACCAACCAACTGCACCAGCAGCACAAGACAAGAACGAAAACGGAGGTAACTAATTATGTTGGAAAGTTTATTTTTAGAAATTTGGGTTATGGACTTTGAATTTGGCTTAGCAGGTGCTGACTACTTCAAAGGTTTAGTAAAGGATGGGAGCTTAACACCAGCGGGATACAAGAAAGTCACAGGTGAAGACTATGTGGCAGAACAAACTCAACCAACACAACCAGCACAAGCTTAGTCGCTGGAACTTTGTTAAAACAGGGCTGCTAATTGCAGCATTGGCGTTGTGCTTCATCGCGGATAGATCATACTTTTTTTATCCACCTAATTTAGCACCAACTTGGAATAACGTTTGGGTTGATATAATCGGCTTAATTGCCGGCTTAATTTTAATCGTGTGCGGTGTTTTTGACATTCACGAGCGATTAGTCATTAAGCTAGGTTTGGGCGTCTCAGTAGCATTTTTAACAGTTCTGCTAGTCGCTGAATCATTCCACGTGATTGGTGCTAATTACTTTAGATTTCACCCCGTAATCATTTTCGAACTTTATGCAATAGCTAACCTTATGCAAGTTGCGTACGAGTATGAGCCACAAAATTGAGAAGGGAGCTGATACACTTGCAGGGTCTTAAAGACGTACTTAGTGTACTAGCTCCTTTTTTGCTGGGCATTTTTACGAGTTATCTAAGTGATAAGAGGACAACAAGACAAGATAGCCATCAATTTCTGAAGGATGATTACAGAATGGTCGTTAAGGAAAATAAGGAATTAAGGCAGGAAAATGAGAAATTACGAAAGGAGTTAAACAAGAATGAATGATTTTTGGGCTACATTTTTGGTGAAAGTGCTTGGCTTGGTGTTGGGCTTTGTCGCAACGGCAGTGCTTGGCTACTTGTCAAAGCACCACGTTAAGATCAAGCTCATGGGGCAAGATATTGACGCGTCACAAGCCATTCAATCTGCAATTAAGATGGCAGTTGAGTGGGGCATCCATAGTGCTGAAACTAACCAAGACTGGCAAGGTAAGGATAAGGAAAAGTACGTTGAAAACTTAGCGGTGCATTTTCTTGAAACACTGCCAATGCCCGTCAAGGACGCTGACAAGTACCGCCCTGAAATTCGAGCTTGCATTGAGGCAACGCTTGCAGGTGCTAAGCTTGCCAAGTCACAAGAGGAAGCATCAGACCCAGCACCAACACCAGTCAAGGTTGACGGCATTGAAGCTGTTGAAGATGCTGACGATGCTGACACCACGAAAAAGGGTGATAAGTAATGGCTCTTAATATCGTGGACCTGTCCAGTAACAACGGTCCAGTTAATTTAGCTGCTCTTAAAAAGGCAGGTGCGGACGGTGTTATTATCAAAGCCACTGAATCAACTTGGTATGTTAACCAATGTTTTGCAGGTCAAGTTAAGCAGGCTGCTAAGCTAGGCTTGCTAGTCGGTGCATATCACTACTCAGACGGTGGTAATGCTACCGCTAATATTGATTTTTACTGGAAAACCATTAAGCCGTATGCTAAATACATTGGCTTGCATGTGCTTGACTATGAGGGCGTTAATATCACTCGTGGCGGTGTGGCACATGCCAAGACGGCATTAGCCCACATGAAGCAACTTACGGGCAAGACACCAGTCATTTACATGGGTTTATCTGATGAAAACTCTTATAACTGGTCAAGTGTCACCGGCTATCCGTTGTGGGTCGCACAGTACAATGACATGTATACGCATTACGGCTTTAAACCACGTTCCATTTATGGCAGCTTACGACATTGGAAGTCAATGAAGATGTTCCAATACAGTTCAACGACTGTAATTGGTGGCTATAAAGTTGATGTTTCAGCATACTACGGCACTAAAGCCGAGTGGAGCAGTAGCAAAGGAAGTGTAACAATGGGCGAACATTGGAAAGCACCCGTAGAATTTGATGATCTAGGGGCATTCAAAGTTATGCAAAAGACCGCCACGTTCTGGTCTGATGCCAACAACGATAAAAAGGTTGGCTCAACTAGTGCTGGTAAGATTTACCGCATTACCAAAGCTAAGGACGGCTTTTACAAAATTGCTAATCATGATCAATGGTTAGACGGCAGAACTGGCGATTTCCATGCCAACCCTGTAGCATACAGCGACACAATTCATGCTAAGATTGTTGTTGTTAAGCCTACCGCAGGGCATAAGGACTTAACCACCAAAGTAGTAGGCAAGACCTTTAAAGTTGGGTCTACGTGGAAGATGTTTGGCTACAAAACATTTAAATCTACGTCCGGTACTACTTGGCACTGGGCTAGAGTTGGTACGGGTAACAACACGTATATCAACCTTGATAAATGCCGAGTTCTGGTATAATGTAGTTAAACCTTGAAAAAAGAACGAAAAGAGACCACTCTGAGGCACTACGCCTTGGGGTGGTCTTTTTTGCGTTTGTGATATAATTTAATTGAGCTGTAATCAGCTCCGTTATTTTATTATTACCGTGTGGGATACAAACTGCACGTAAAATTTTAAATACTTTAAAAGTAAGAGTCGTCCTTTTTGGGCGACTTTTATTTTTTTAGTTTTTTTATTGACATCACTACGTAAGCGTAGTGATATAATAGATGTAAGGAGAAAGGAGGCAAGATATGGCAAAGAAAAGTAATGAAGAAAAAAAGAAGATGCTTGAGATCAAACGTCAGATTGCAAAGTGGACAGCAATTGGCGCTTGGTCAATACCAGCTCTTCCGATTGCTCAAGCAATCTACGCGATTGTAAAGCATCTTCTTCGTAATTAGCAATACAAAGGCAAGAGGTCAGGCCTCTTGTTTTTTGCCATATCTAATTTTATCATGTTTATTTTTAAAGATAAAAGATATTCTAAGTATGCTAAAAGCATTAAATGGGCTTTAATCACTGGTGTAATAGCTTGGTTAATTTATGGAGTAATTAGTTCATGGTTAGGATAAATCTGGATACTCCCGACATTATGGATGCACAAGAAGCATCTAAAATTTGGGGACATGCTGAAAATTATGTAAGACTGTTTTACCAACAGAATCCTAATAAGTTTCCAAAAGGAACTATTAGAAAGATTGGTAGACAATGGGTAGTTACCACAGAGGGGATGGAAGCCATTACTGGTGAAAAAGACCCTAGGAAGAAATAAGAAAAGCCAGTCGATACTAAGAAGTCGACTGGCTTTTTACGTAAAAAGTACGTAAAAAATTGATACTTTATTATGCATGATTGATTTTTCAAAGAACGAGATCAGCATAACGAATGGCATTATAAAGCATTGATTTTCTAACTAGGATTGGGTCCATCATGGTAATTTTACAGAATTTACCGCAAACCTTCGGCTTTGCTGGTTTCTTACCAAAGGGAGTCTTGGATTTTCTAAACAATTTCTTTGCTCCAGTTGGGAACGCCACAATGAACATTTCAGCCATGTTTATTGCCTTCGGTGTAGCTTATCAATTGGCTGGTAAATATAAACAACCAAAGGTCTTTGCCGGTGCTGTTTCCTTATCATGTTTCTTAATGTTGACTTTAGTCGGAACTGATAAAACTCAAGGTGCCTTCTTCCCAATTCAGCAATTAGGTGCTCAAGGGATGTTCGTAGCGATTATTACTGCTTTAGTTTCTTGTGAAATTTACTGCCGGATTAGTCGGGCAAATATCACTATTAAATTACCTGATTCAGTTCCACCAATGATTGGTCAATCCTTCGTTGCCATCATTCCTGGTGCGGCGCCACTTTTCTTATTCAACTGTATTCGGTACATCTTCACTTACACTTCATACAAAGATGCAATTGACTTTGTTTATAAAGTTTTGCAACAACCATTGATGGGGTTAGGCGATACTTTGCCAGCTGTTTTGATTGCGGTCTTCTTCATGCAATTATTCTGGTGGTTCGGGATTCATGGTACTTTATTGGTCGACTCAATTATCCAACCAATCATGGATTCTTTAGCATTACAAAACTATAATGCCTACCGTAATGGCATCGATGCCGGTCATTTACCACACATTATTAATACGACCTTCATGGGTGTCTTTGTCATGCAAGTTTTGCAACTGGGGATTGCTTTAGTCTTTGCCTTCTGGTTAGCTAAATCTGCGCGAATGAAAACGACGATGAAGACGGTCTTAGTACCATCAATTTTCAATGTTTCTGAACCAATGACTTATGGTTTGCCAGTTGTTCTGAACCCATTGATTTTCATTCCTTGGATTTTAGCACCAATGGCCTCAACTTTAATTTCTTATGTTGCCATCGCAATCGGTTTGGTACCTCGTCCAATTGGAGCGACTGTTGTTTGGTCAATGCCAATCTTCATTTCTGGTTGGCTTGGAACTGGTTCAATTGCTGGTGCGATCTTGCAATTAGTTGACGTGGTAGTTATGACTGTCATCTTTATTCCATTCTTAATGGTCTTAGATAAGTCATACTTGAAGGACGAACAAGCGCAAATGGCTAAGGAAACTGCAGAGTAGGTGTAGAAAATGAGAGCCGATACTTTAACTTATCGCTATTTTTATCAAGCTAGTCCACAAAAATTGTTTCAGACTTTGCTTGATCAACAGTTGAAATACTTTCAAGCTCATGATGCTAAGATCAAAAACTTACATGTGGGTGATGAAATTCAGACCACTTTAAAAACTAAATTGCAGAAGCTTGATTCAGTGATCCGGATGAAAATTACCAAAATCGATCCCGGGCGTGAGTTTCAACTGCAAACTTTGCAGTCTCATAATCATACGATTACCCAGACTTTTAAATTTGAAAAAAGTCCAAATGGTCGCAATCAATTACTGTATTCTGAACAGACGAATGTGCAAACGGTTCGCGGACAAAGTTACTTTTTCTTAGCAGCTTTACTGTATAAGTTCTTTTACAATCGTGGCATGAAAAAGCGGCTTCAGTATTTGGATCAATTGGCTTTAAGTTAAGGGAGGTGAGAAAATGATTGATCAAATTGCTAACAAGTATTTTTACCTCCATAATGGGCAGGTTAGTTACTTGTTCTATGTAATGGAAAATGGTCAATTAGGCCACTTGTACTACGGAAAAGATCTGGGTAAATTGACGTCAGCTGATCTGAAATACATGAATATTCATGATAATAAATCATCTGGTACAGTGAAGTATTCCCCTGAGATTAATAACTTTTCTTTGGCGGACCGCATGCAAGAGTACCCTGTTTATGGGACGTCAGATTTTCGCGAGGGTGCCTTAAGCATTGAATGCCAGGATGAGGTTTTCTATCCTAATTTTGTTTACCAAGATTATGAAATTACGGATCCAAGCCACGAAAGTTAGCTTTTCCAAGTAGTTATGTGGAAAAAGGCGAGTCAGAAACTTTAGCTGTGCACTTGGTCGATCCTGATCATCAACTAAGTTTGACATTGTACTATAACCATTTTTAAAAATAGTTCCGCCATTGTACGGCGTGCAGCTGTAAAGAACCAAGGGCAACAGACAATTAAATTACAAAACATGCAGAGTACCGTCTTGTCTTTACCAGATTCAGACTACGACTTTTTACAATTATCTGGCGCTTGGTTAAAAGAGCGGCATATTATGACTCGGCCACTAGCGCAAGGCATTACCAAAGTTGAATCCTTACGTGGAGCTTCAAGTCACCAAGAAAATCCCTTTATTGCTTTGGTGAGCCACGATACGACTTTAAATCAAGGACGGATTTTTGCTAGCAACTTAATTTATTCCGGTAATTTCACTAGTCAAGTCGAGGTTGATGAATGGGGCACTAGCCGGTTAATGACGGGAATTAATCCTGCCACTTTTACCTGGCAATTAAAGCAGGGCGAGAGTTTTACTAGCCCAGAAGCTGTCCTATTCTACACTGATGCAGGCTATAACGGCTTGATGGCGCAAACTCATCATTTTGTTAAAAATCATATTATTGATCGCAAGTGGCAGCATGCTAAGCGTCCAATTGTAATTAATTGTAATTAATAGTTGGGAAGCTTATGTCTTTGACTTTAATGAGGAAAAACTATTGCAGTTGGCCCGTGAAGGTAAAGATTTAGGGATGGAATGCTTCGTCTTAGATGACGGCTGGTTTGGTCATCGGGATAATGATCGGTCATCTTTAGGCAACTGGACTGTTAATCAAAAGAAGTTTCCACATGGCTTAGCACACTTTAGTGAGCAATTACATGCGATGGGGATGCAATTTGGCTTGTGGTTTGAACCCGAAATGGTGTCGCCTGATACGGCTTTATATCACGACCATCCTGACTGGGTAGTGCAACATCCATATCCACGGGTAAGTATTGCTCGTGGCCAGTATGTATTAGACTTTGCCAATCCGGAAGTGGTTGAAAATATTTATCAGCAAATAGTAAAAATTCTGCGGACTTGTCAGGTTGATTACGTCAAATGGGACATGAACCGCAATATTACTGAGGCTTATTCAGCCTATTTGAAACAGCAAGGCTTACCACAAGGTGAGTTCTTCCACCGCTACATCACCGGTGTTTATCACTTGTATGCCAAACTTTTGCAGGCCTTTCCTGATCTATTAATCGAAGGCTGTGCTAGTGGTGGTGGCCGCTTTGATCTCGGAATTTTGTATTATAGTCCGCAAATCTGGCCAAGCGATGATAGTGATGCGGCCGAACGAATCGACATTATGACTGGAACTTTGCTAGCATATCCTCTCTCAACTTTCAGTAACCACGTTTCAGCAGTTCCTAATAGTCAGGTTCGCCGCAACACTAGTTTGAAGTTTCGCCAAGATCTTGCCAGCTTTGGTCCGCTGGGTTATGAGCTCGATTTGAATCAACTCTCCTCTGATGAAAAAGAGCAAATCAATGACCAAATTGACTGGTATAAAAAACGGCGCCAACTGTTAGTTAACGGTACTTTCCGGCAACTTATCTCCCTTAAAGATAAAAATAAGTTTGCCTGGGAAGTAGAAGCAGGCTCTAACCAAATGGTGGGCTTCTTCCGTAAGTTAGCTAAGCCAAATGAGGCACTAGATCAATACTTTTCTCTCCCTAATTCAAATAATATGCAAACTTATTCAATTAATCATGATCTAGTAGTTAGTGGGCGCGTTTTGAAGAATTTCGGCTTGCGCGAGCCATATCAGTTCAATGGATCAAATGGTGATACCGCTCAGGTAAGTGATGATTTTCAGTCATACTTGTATGAAATCAAGCAAGTATAAATAATTCTTTTCACAAAAATCCTTTAAATTCAAAAAAGCATCTAATCAAGGAATGGCATTTTAGTTGATTAGGTGCTTTTTTGTGAATTCTTATTTCTATTTGTGGTTACAAAATAATATTAAAATTAAAAATCTGAAATAAAATTTAAAATATTTCGTTGACTCTTAATATTTTAGCGTGCTATTATTATGACAATTTCATATATGAAAGTCGATAAACACTAGTATTAAACCATATTTGGAGGATAGCAAGATGAAAGAATTATCCGATCATAATTCAGACCAATTCGTTTATCTTAATCGTTCTAAGAAACGATTAGATAACTTAGAATCACACACTAATTCTAAGTTTTTGCAAACTTTAGGCAAAAAGTGGGCTAAAGCTGCGATTGTTACTTTAGCTTCTGGATCAGCCATCTTGTTTTCAGCAAACAGAGTAAAAGCTGATGAAGTAGATCAAAATCAAGCAACTAACGTTCAACAAGAAAATCAAGATCAAAATACAGAACAAAGTCAGACTCAAAATAATAACCAAGCTAATGCAGAAAATTCTGGTCAACAAAATAATGATGACCAGCAAGCGGATACTCAAGCTGATGATGCCCAAACTGCAGATAAAGCTGGTCAAAAAGATGCAAATGGCGTCGAATTACCTGCTAATAACCAAGATCACGTTAAAGGAAATGTTCAAGATGCATGAGATCAAGGTTATAGCGGTGAACACATGGCAGTAGCGGTCATTGACTCAGGAATTGACGTTGACCACAAAGATTTCCAAACTATGCCTAAAGATCCAAAGTTAACTGCGGATGAAATGAAAGAAAAGATCAAAGAGTTGGGCTATGGTCGTTACGTGAACGAAAAGATTCCATATGCTTACAACTATGTTGACAATGAAAATGAGCATTTAAAGGGACCTGACAATGAACCACACGGACAACACGTTTCTGGAACAATTGCCGCAGACGGTCATCCTGATGGTGACAATGAATATGTTGTTGGGGTTGCACCACAAGCACAATTACTTCACCTTAAGGTATTCGGCGACACTACCACTTCCTTAGATCTTGCAAAAGAAATTTATGACGCCGTCAACTTAGGTGCTGATGTCATCCAAATGTCACTTGGTGGTGGAGTTTCTGCTGCCGATTTAAACAGCGCAGATCAACGTGCAGTACAATACGCAATTGATCATGGTGTCATTGTTTCAATTTCAGCTTCTAACAACGGTAACTCAGCTTCTGTTGATAATCCAAGTAAGATTACTGATTTGACAGATTACCAACCAGGTGGTGAAAGAGGTAACTACTTACCATTTAGTTCAAGTACAGTAGCTAACCCTGGTGCTGCTAGGGGTGCGATTACTGTTGCTGCAGAAAATTCTGGTTTAGGTAAAAACAGTGATATGGCTTCTTTCACGTCTTGGGGTCCATTACCTGATTACACCCTTAAGCCTGATATCTCAGCTCCTGGGGTAGATGTCATTTCAACTGCCAATGATAATGGCTACACTACTATGAGTGGTACTTCAATGGCTGGCCCATTTGTTGCCGGTGCTGCCACTTTGGTAAAACAAAGATTATTGAAGACAAATCCTGAATTGAAAGGTGCAGCTTTAGTTGAAGCAGTTAAGGCTTTATTGATGAACACTGCAGTTCCACAAACACAATATGGGTTTGATACGCCGGTTTCTCCAAGAAGACAAGGTGCTGGTCAAATTAATGTTGGTGCAGCAACTAAATCTCAAGTTTATGTTACTGCTGCAAATGGCACTGGTTCATTGAGTTTACGCCAAATCAAGGATGGTTCAGAATTTGAATTAACTTTCCATAACTTATCTAATCAAGCACAAGCTTTCACCTTTGATGATATGGGTGGCGGTTTTACTGAAATTAGAGATGAAGACACTGGTTTATTCCATGATGTCCAACTGGCAGGTGCTAGTGTTTTTGGAGAAAATACTGTTGAATTAGCAGCTAATGAAACTAAGACAGTTAAATATGTTCTGAATCTTGCTGGTTTAAAGAATAATCAATTAGTTGAAGGCTTTTTGAACTTCAAGAGTAATAACGGTGGCGTCGACCTTTCTGTACCATACTTAGGTTACTATGGTGACATGACTAGTGAAGACGTCTTTGACCAGAATGCCAATGACGCTGCTCCAGATATTCAAGGTAATCATTTAGTTAACGAAGATAGTTACCCTCGTGGGATTGCTGATGAAGAATCATTAAAAGCTTTAGTTAATGTTGATGGAACTTACAACTGGAAAGAAGTTGCTAAGTTATATGAAAGTGGGAAAGTTGCCTTTTCACCAAATAATAATCAAAAGAGTGACTTGCTGAAACCAGTTGCCTACTTGAAGCAGAATTTAGAAGACTTAAAGGTCGAAATCCTTGATGCCAATGGTAATGTTGTGCGCGTTTTGTCAGATAATCATGGCCCAGAAAAATCATACCATGATGATCATAATGGCATGATGGATTTAAGCAGTACTGTTAATAATTCAGATACGCTTGAATGGGATGGTAAGCTTTACGACAAGACGACTGGTAAGATGGTGGTTGCTTCAGATGGTCAATACACTTACCGTTTTGTTGCCACTTTGTACAATAATGGTGAACACAAAGTTCAAACTAACGATACACCAGTTATCATTGATACTACTGCTCCAGTTTTGAGCAACGTCCAATACGATGCATCAACCTTTACTTTATCAGGTGATTATGCTGATGCAGGAGCTGGCTTTACTGACTACTCATATGCAACTGTAACAGTTAACGATCACGTCTTTGGTTTCAAATTAAATGATGGTGCTAAGTCAAACTTTGATAATGCTGATAAGACTAAAGGGCACTTTGTCTTCGTTTTAACTCCTGAAGAGCAAGAAGCTTTAACTAGTGCTGCTAACAAAGTTACTGTTGCCTTCAGCGATGTAGCAGATAACACTGCAACGCAAACTTTCGATGTTGCACCTGTTACTGGTCATAAGAAGATTGCTGTCTGGAATGCTGTTAATGGTTTACCATTTAATGAAAACTCTGATGACTACAATGCTGATCGTAAAGTATTTATGCTTCGCGGTGGCGCTGACCATGACTTCTACGTAAATGGTAAATGGGTTCAAGTTGATCAAGGCCAATTCGTTTTACCAGTTAGTGTTGATGAACAAAACTTTGTCTTTAGTTCAGATCAAGCTGGTAAAAATGTTTTAGGTAAATTCACTACCTTTACTCCTAAGGCTAATTTTGCATGGCAACATGTTGATGGTGAAGAAAGATCATTTGGTGCTCACGTCTACTCAGTAGAAGGTGAAAATCCACAAGATATTGTCGTTCAAGCTGCAGTGCCAAAGGGTGATAATGTCAAAGCCTTTGCCAAGGATTACTTTACTCATGAAGTTTACACTGGTGAAGTTCATGATGGGGTTGCTACTTTCCACATCCATACAAGTATCAATAAGGATGATGCAACTGGTATTTACTTGCGTGCTCTTCTTCAAGGTTGGGTTGAAATCGATGGTCCAACTTTCAATGCTAAGCAAGTAACCGATCCAACTCCAATTAACGATGCTAACTACTTGGGTGTTTACTACAATCCACATGCTGAAGAGAGAAAGAATTACACTGATCGTGATGATCTTGGCGTAGATTTCAAAGACGAAGCAGCGGATGCGGATTCCTTCGGACCAGGGGATCATTCAAGTTCAACTGATGATGCTAAGATCCACTTTGACTACTTAAACAATAATGGTATTTCTGCATTAGGTAATGAAGCTATCGAAAATGGATACTATGATCCAGAAACTCATAAGTTTACCGTCACTGGTCAAGTTGATCCTTCAGTAATTAGTTTAACTTTCTTAGCTGATAGTCCATATGAAGTAGCTCCAGAAAACCAAGCAGATATTCATAATAATGGTAAGTTCTCAGTAACTTTCACTATTAATAATCCTGCAACTCGTCAATTGTCATACATCCTTAAAACTAATGATGGTAAAACTACACGTGGTTCTGTCACTTTAGTTCTTGATACTGTTGTTCCAACTCTTACCGTGGATCAAATGGGTGATCAAGACGAAGTTGAAATTACTACAAATAAACCAACTTTCAAGTTATCTGGTGAAGCCAATGATAACGTTGATGGCTACAACGTATTTATCAATGGTGATAATGTCTTTGGTCAATTTGGTAATTCTGGCTACGATTACCTTCCTGGTATTTATAACGATCCAGACCAAAAGACACCTAACTTGTATGGTTCATACAAATTTGACCAAGAAGAAAAATTAGATGATCAAAATGGTCAACCAACTACTCATGTCTTTACTGTTGAAGTAGTAGATCAATTTGGCAATAAGGCACAAAAGAAGATTACGGTTCATTATGATCCTAGCTATGTTGCAGAACCTGCTAATGATGATAAGAAGGGTGACCAAGCAGGAGCACAACCAGGTGAAGATCAAAAGCCAAATGACAATAAGCAAGACCAACATGATAATCAACCTGTAGATAATCCAAGTGGTGACGATCACAAGGATAATCAAGATCAATCTGGTGAAGAACAAAAACCTGAAAATGGCCAAGCAAGTGGTCAACCTGCTGACAAGTCAAATAACACTGATGATAATCAATCTACTGAGAATCCGGATCAAGGTAAGACTGACGCAAATCAACCAAGTGATAACGATCAATCAGCTGCTAAGCCAGGCAATGATGGTCAAAATGAAGGTCATGATGATAGTCAATCTGGTCAAGAACAAAAACCAAATGCCGGTCAAGATCAATCTGCCGACAAGTCAGGGGATGCTAGCGGCGATCAATCATCAGAACAAACAGGTAAGACTGATGCAGATCAATCAAGTGGTAATGATCAATCAGCTGCTAAGCCAGGCAATGAAGATCAAAGCCAAAAGCCTAATGATGACAAGAATGATAATCAAGCGGGCTCACACTCTGAGCAAGAACAAAAGCCAAGTGAAGGTAACGGTGAACAAGCTAACCCTGTAACTAAGCCAAATACTGATGATCAAAGTGCTGATAATGCAGACAATAATAGCCAAAATCAACCTGCTAACAAGCCAGATCAAGAGAAACAACCAAGTGGTGGTGACGATCATAGCGTGGAAGTTTCAACTAATCCAGTTCAAACTGAACAACCAAGCCAAGGTGACGACCAAAGTCAGGTTGCTTCAAATGAACCAGTTAACAGTAATGGTGCAGATTCTCAACCAGTAGCAAATCAAGCTAGTCCAAGTAATGATAATGTTCAAAGTCCTGTGACTGAACCAGCCACTTCAGCTTCAGGTAATGAACAAAAGAATCAATCTGAACAAGTTCCTGCAGACAACTCTTCAGTAGATGTACATCAACCTAAGGCTACTCAAGACAAGTCACAATTAAAGAAGTTCAGATTAGCTAAGAATGCATGTGGTTACACTTCAAAGGGCAAAGTTGCTAAAAAGCACGGTAACGGTAAGAAGTTGCTCTTTAAGAAAGGTAAGTACTTACTTGCTTGGAATAATGGTAAGGTTGTGACTATTAAGGGTCATAAGTACTACCAAGTTGCTAAGAATGTATTCGTTAAAGTTTCAAGTACTAAACCGGTTAAAGCCTTGAAATTAGTTTTAACGAAGGATACTTTTGTATACAACAAGCAAGGCAAGCGTGTTAAGTACAATGGTCACCGTGTACTTAAAAAAGGTAAAAGTCTCTCAGTTCTAAATAATGGCAAAGTTGTGATTATTAAGGGTAAGCAATTCTATCAAGTTGGTAAGAATCAATTTGTTGAAGTCGCTAACGCTAAATTAGTCAGAAAATAGAAAAAGAAGAGCAATGGGTCAAAAGGATCCATTGCTTTTCGTAGTGTATTTATAAAGATAAAAGCATCTAATCAATGAATGGCATTTTAGTTGATTGGATGCTTTTTTACTAGGATTTAATGTAAGCGTCAAAAACTGAAGTATATTGAAAAAGCGGTCTAGCTTTGATACAGAGTGTATCTGCTAGGCCGCTTTAGTATGCTTCTCTTTTGTTTTACATACTTTCTGAACTTCTTTTGTCCATGGTA
>NZ_ML136903.1 GCF_004009905.1 Lactobacillus xujianguonis | reverse complement strand
CTATTACATTAATGAAGATCCACAGAAAGGTTTTAATGGGCTAACAGCTGGAGAAATGCGAAGAGAGGCACTCAAAGGCAATATTAAGAGTTGCCCTATTGCACCAAATCATCGAATTAAAAGATACTGGCAAAAGATACACGACAAGAAAATTAAAGAAGCTAAAAAAATCCTCAGCTGATTAATAATCAACTGAGGACTAAAAACTTTATGTAATTCTACTGTCTACTTGACAGGGAATGTATCATCAAGCATTTGACTTTTATTGTTCTCTATTTAGTTTTGCTTAATATCTCTTACGCTTCTTAGCACCTGCAAGACCGATCAAGGCTAAGGATACGCTAGAACCACCTAAAATGGCAGCTGCTAAGCTAGTATCTTCGTTTTGACCAGTTTGTGGCAAAGTGTAATGGATATTGCCGTTAGGATCAACAACTTCACCGTCTGGTCTAATTGAATAGCCATCTGATAAGTTCTGACCGTGTGGAGCCACATTATTGTTCCAACCCTGTGGAGCTGGCTTAGCTGGTGCTGGAGCCGGAGTCTTCTTAGCCACATGCTTCTTATGATGACGAGCTGGAGTTACTGGTTCATCTTTATGGTTTTAAAATGCCGTCCGGCACATCATTTTTATACTTTTCAGCTTCAATTTCTTTTAACTTCTTAGCTTTGTCAGGTGATAAAACTGGAAAGCTAATCTTAAATTGACTTCCCTGGCCCAGAACTGAATCCACGCTAATTTCACCATGATAGCTAGTGACTAATTTTTGCGCAATCGCTAAGCCTAAACCATTACCACCTTTTTCACGCGTCCGTGCCTTATCAACGCGGTAGAAGCGGTTAAAGATCTTCTTTTGATCTTGTTCAGAAATCCCTTCACCGAAGTCCTGCACGATAATATGAACATCATCCTGCGTAACCCCAGCTGAGACATTAATTTGCTTCTGGTCAGTTGAATACTTAATCCCGTTATCAATTAAAATCACGAGAATCTGCTCTAAGTGACCTTGGTAGATCTGAATCTCTGTATCTTCAGGCAAATCATCAATCTCTAACTGAATATTGAAATCTGGATGCACCATCGCCATATCACTGGTTACTCGGCGCAGCAAGGCAGTAACGTTTGTCACCTTATTTGGATACAGCACATCGATCTGCTCTGCCCGCGTTAAATCGAGCATTTCCTGAATCAAATGCTTCATCCGGTCAGCTTCTTGCACTGAGGCGTTGATTGATTCATCCAAAATCTCTGGATCATCTTTACCCCAACGTTCCAACATATTGAGGTGCCCTTCAATCACAGCAACTGGCGTCCGCAATTCATGCGAGACATCACTCACAAACTGCTTTTGCTGATCGATATAACTTTGCATTCGATCCAGCATCTTGTTGAAACTCGTTGCCAATTCTTCTAGCTCATCATTACGGTGTAATTCCTTGATCCGAGCTGTACTGTTAGGATCATCATTAACCTGCCGGGCCACCTTGGAAATTTCCTTAATTGGATTAACTACATCTCGCACAATGATATAAGCAATCAATGTGAAGAGCAGAATCGCTACCAAGGAAATGCCAATCATCCATCTGAGCAAGTTATGCATCAAATGATTATAGGAAGTCATCGCATTTTGAACGACGATATAACCAGTAGTCCGGTTCGTCTTCCGAGAAACCAGCCGCGAATAAATGAACAATTGCGCCCCCGTTGGTGTCATCACCTTCTGCATCTTTCTTTCTCCAGAAAAGCGCTTAAACTTCGGCGTTAATTTGCCATTGCTAAAGACTACTTCATTATGGCGGTTATACACAGCCACACTAATATCTGGATTAGAAATTGACGAAATTAGGTCATCACTAAAAGCCGTATTAGCGTCATCTTCACTCTTAATGCTTGGTCCACCATTCAAGACGCGCCGCGTACTTGGTGACAGAGCCGGAATAACATTAGCAATCTGCAATTCATCTGGAATCGGACTTAATTGTCGGTCCAAAGTCACAATTACCCGGTTCGAACTTGCCTCTTGCTGCGAAAGGGCCTGCTGACTTACAGTTGAATAAATAATTACTGAAAATAGGATAAAAGAGACCGCAATCGTTAAACTAACGACGCTCACCCAACGTACAATTAAGGATGCACGCTTAGATGACTTGGTCTCTTTCTTCTTTTCTTTTTTATGCGCGGTCATCATCTTCATCTCTTACCATATAACCGGTACCACGAACGGTCTTAATGTAAGAAGGACGTCCAGGAACGTCAATTTTATTCCGCAAGTAACGAACATAAACTTCAACTACATTAGTTTCGATGTTAGATTCTGGACCCCAGATCTTGTTAAGTAATTGATCGCGGCTAACTACGTTATTCTTGTTTCTAATTAAAGTCATCAGCAAGTTATATTCACGCTTAGTCAAGTCAATGGCCTTACCATCCCCGCGGTGAACAATCCGGTTAGCAGTTTCAATGGTTAAGTCCTTGAACTTCACGATTTGTTGCTTAGCGACAGTAACGCTTTGAGCATCCTTTTCAATCTTAACCCGGCG
Source organism: Lactobacillus xujianguonis (assembly GCF_004009905.1). Taxonomy (GTDB): domain Bacteria; phylum Bacillota; class Bacilli; order Lactobacillales; family Lactobacillaceae; genus Lactobacillus; species Lactobacillus xujianguonis. Next base: position 13,828 of record NZ_ML136903.1, on the reverse strand, counting down.
TAAGACTGCGCGTAATCTAGCTAATAATTCTTCAATTGCGAATGGCTTAACGATGTAATCATCTGCACCGTGGTCTAAGCCTGATACCCGGTCAATGACAGAGTCCCGTGCAGTCATCATGATAATTGGAGTTGTCTTAGCTTGACGAACCCGGCGAGCGATTTCAAGACCATTTAAGTCTGGCAACATTAAATCAAGCAAAATTGCGTCAAAATCACCGTTTAAGGCATCTTCGAGTCCCTTACGGCCATTATTTTCTACTACAGTTTCGTAATTCTCGTGTTGTAATTCCAATTCTACAAAGCGAGCTAAGTTTTTTTCATCTTCAATAATTAGAATTTTTGCCATCTTTTTTCCAAATCCTGTCCATTAAAATTAATCTCTTAACATACATCTAATTTCTATCTGGTTGAAAAATACAGATAAACATTCATAAATGTTTCATAATTAAAGGATACTTTAAAAAAGCCACAAAAACAAGCAAAAGCTGCGCAAAATTAAAAGTTCGAGATCTCTCTCGGACTTTTAGTTACTTCTTGTCAGAATCATCATTCTTTTGATCTAACAAAATCTTTAATTTAGCAAAAGCAGGATTGATTTGGTTCTTCTTGCCCTCTTTAAAGCTAGCTTCAGAAACGACTTCCCAATCTTTACCTTCAGGATAAATATCTTGTTCTTTTTCTTCCTTCGTTAAAATCGTCGTAGGAATGTTAAGCAAGATATTATCTTCGACTGCTGTTTGCAAATCGATCACATCATCTTTAACCAAGACAATTGGATCAGGATTTTCATCTAATTCTTCTTTACTTGGCTTATTCTGCGTATAATTCTCAGTAAAAGAAAATTCTTCATGATAGTCTACTGGCTTCAAACTCCGACTAGAAGGCACAACTAAGTCTGCTGTGACCCGGAAGTTGCCAGTAACGTAAGGCTCATCGTAGAACAAGTCACCGACTACCATTACATGATCAGCCTTGAACACCAACTTCTTAGCCCGATCAAAAAATTCTGGCCGCATTTCTATTTCTCGTTCAATATGAACTAGCGGTGCAGCGCTAGTTTTTACTCTTGAAAAGTTAACTGTAAGCATTTTATACCTCGATTGGCCGTTGACCAAAGTTCTGGTCAACGTGCATTATTTGCTCAAACAAGCGATCCACTCTGACTTGCAGGCCAAGGGATCCTTGTTTAGAATTGCGTTTATCAACTTTTGAAACTAATTCAATTGCAAAATCTTTCCGGTGGTCTTTAAGATATTGACGGCCCGTTTTACTAAAGCCGAGCACGGTTAGGGATTCATGATTAAAACTTGCTAACATATCTTCTTGAGTGACATTTAAGAGTGCATACAAGCTCAAGCGGCGCAAACGTGAATAAGTATAGCGCTTAGACTTGACATGTTGTAAAAACTCCGCAAAGTCCCGTGCCTGATGAATCTCTTGCTTCATCTTGTATTCAAGGCCTTCACTCATTTGATAAATCTGGCGCAAATCTGTAATTGATTCAGATTCTAGCCGATATTTTAGAAATGGGAAAAGGGTATTCCAACTTGGATACAATTCTTGCTTAGCTAATGCAGCCGCTTCTTCTTTTGGCAGCCACGCTTTTAATTGAGCCTTATTTTCACCATGCTGCAAGAGATTTCTAATTGCACTCGCACTCTGCACCATGCCGTTACGGTTTAAAAGATCATCATGTCCGGCACCAATGCGGTTAATCGGATGCAAGCTTAATGGTGAGCCTAAATTATGGTTAGCAACCGCATAAGCCAAACCTAAGATAGCATTAGGCTGATTAACTTCATAGCCGACTTCATTAGCTACCATCTGGTTATATTGGGTGGAATATGTTTGACTGTAATCGCGAAAGTCCATATGATTCGGCGGAATCTCCGCAATTTTTTTACCTAGATAGGCAAAATTCAAATTCGCATCTTCCACACCGAAAACTAAGGTCTCAGCACCAAGCTTTTTTAAAGCTTCGATATTACCCAAGGCAAAGAGGTCAGCTGGTTCAACGGTTGTTGAAAATGGCACTTCTAAAACTAAGTCAGCGCCTGACTTCAAGGCAGCTTTTGCTCGCGACCACTTGTCCATGATGGCAATTTCTCCACGCTGAACGTAGTTACCTGACATTAAAACAATAATTGGATCTTTGCCCGCAACTAGCCGTGCTTGATTAAGCAGGAATTCATGACCACTATGGAAGGGATTGTATTCCGCAATAATCCCAACTACACTCATGATTAACTAATCTTCCTTAAGTTCGACCCGTTTACCGTTAGCCCATAATTTTTCCAAATTGTAGAAATCACGAGCATCAGCAGTAAAGATGTTAGCTACCACATCACCTAAGTCAATTAATAACCAGTTAGAATCTCTGGTTCCTTCGATTCGGTAATTAGTGTATTCATTCTTGTGCGCTTCATCAACAATTGCATTGGCAATGGCATGTAATTGCCGGTTAGAACCAGCACTAGTGATGACATAATAATCAGCTAAAATGCTGATACCACGCATATCATAAGCTTCAGTATCTTCACCATGACGGTCGCTAATTGCTTTAGCAACAAAATCTAAAATAGCTTGACTTGATAATTCAGTATTGTTCAAATTTTTTCTCCTTATTTCTGATTAATACTCCAAACATTGTAAGCAGCTAAAGTGCGGGGGTAAATTTTATTTCTTTGTTCAATTAAAAATTCTAAGGTATGTGCTAATTGATAGCCCACTCCTTCATCCAGGTTAGCAAAAGTAATTTTGCGCGCTTCGTCAACACCTGGAAAATCACGGCCTGGTTCAATAAAATCAGCCATGAAAACAATCTTATCTAAGGTGGTCATTTCCACGTCAGCCGTAGTATGCCGCCAGACTGCTTGTAAGATTTCAGGATCAGTGATCTTTAAATCACGCTTGATAAAATAAGTTCCAACGATGCCATGCCAAATGGCGCGATTCCAATTTAATAAATCCGGATCAAAGCCTTGGGTCTTAATAACTTCACGGTATTCCTCAACTGGTACTTGCTTAGCATAGTCATGCATAAAGCCAGCTAAAGCTGCCTTATCTTCGTCATAATCATTGAGCCGGGCTAATTTTCTGGAAGTTTCACTCACCCGCACGCAGTGCTGGAAGCGTTTGTCATCCATATTAGCCTTTTCCTTAGCAATTATTTCATCACTAGATAATGGTGAATAAGTTTCTTTAAAAAACAACTTAGTCACGATAAAGCCCCTTTTCTTCAATATATTCTCTGACGGCATCAGGAACCAAGTAACGAATCGAAGTTCCTGTAGCAACGGATCGACGAATGTAGGTAGAACTCAAACGAATATCCGGTGCATCAACCCAGATCATTGGATATTGTGGATCCTGTGGATAACCTGGACGACGAATACCGACTAAGGTTGCCATCTTTGCCAACTCTGGTGCTTCTTTCCAAGTATGGAAACTATTAACCTGATCACTACCCATGATTAAGTAGTAATTATTTTCTGGTGCTTTTTTCTTCAAATAGCGCAAAGTATCAACTGTATATGAGACACCACCGCGGAATAACTCCAATAATTTCACTCTGAACTTCGGATTATTCCGCGTTGCTAAGTCAAGCATCGTAGCCCGATCCTTGGCTGAAGTTAATGGTGCATCTTTGTGAGGGGGAATATTATCTGGAATAAACCAAACTTCATCTAAGCGCAACTTAGTCATTGCTTGCTCAGCGGCAACCAAGTGAGCTAAGTGAACTGGATTAAAGGTTCCACCCATAATCCCAATTTGACGACCCTTTTTTTCATCAATTGCAACCGGATCAACCTTAGTGACCGGTTTTTTTTCAATACATTTAGCACTAGTCATAATTAACCTCTAAATTAAAGCACGACGAATTCCTAAACCAATCTGGTCAGGGGTATAAGTCTTAACAACACAACCCTTAGGCACAGTAATAAAACCAATCCCACCAAAGAGCAGGTCACTCTTATAAGTTGTCCGGAATTCTTGCCCCTTAAGGGGAGCTAAGTCTTGCGTATCAACAGGTGGCGTTAACAATTCACCTACATGCTTTTGGTAAAACTCATCCGCATTGGCAGTTTTAGTCCGGTGTAAGGTTACGCCGCGCGCTGCATAAACCGTGAAAGAAACGGATTCACCCTTCAGATAATCAATTCGCCCTAAACCACCTAAAAAGATGGTATTGCCAGGTAACAATTGGAAAGTTGCTGGCTTAAGGGGCTTTTTAGGTGAAACTATCTCAAGATCTTTAGGACTAAGGCGCGTTGCTAATTGATTTTCAGTCATGATCCCTGGGGTATCAATCAAGTAATGGCCATTCTCAAGCGGAATTTCAATGCGGTCCAAAGTAGTTCCTGGGAAACGCGAAGTGGTAATCAAGTCTTGAATATCACCCATCTTATCAATAATGGCATTGATCAAGGTTGATTTCCCAACATTGGTCATCCCTACGAAATAAATATCGCGGTTCTTTGAGGCCTTGTCTAAGTAGGCAATCAAGTCATCCAAATTCTTCTGCCGCGCAGCACTGACGAGGAAAATCTTCTTAGGATGTAAACCCATCCGGTTAGCTTCCTGGCGCATCCAATCCTTAATTTTGCTTTGACGGGAATTCTTAGGAAAGAGATCAAACTTGTTACCAACTAAAATAAATTCATTGTCACCGACAAAACGCTTAAGTGAGGACAACAGTGAATTTGAAAAGTCGAACAAGTCAACAACGTTAACAATTAAAGCCTTTTTGCTAGCTAGAGTATTAAGTAATGCCAAGAAGTCATCGTTGTTTAAGTCCACTGGCATAATTTCATTGTAGTGCCGCAAGCGAAAACATCTTTGACAATAGACATCCGTATTTTCTTCACTTTCTGCTTTAGCTAAAGCGCTGGCTGGCAAATAACCAGCAGCTTTTGGATCATCGGACTGCAGTTTTGCACCACAGCCAATGCAGATAATTTCATCATCCATTTTTCAAGTTCTCCTTAAAAGTTACGCGGTGTGATAGTCCCAAAAAGAAAAAGATAATCTTTTCAAAGAAACGATTAATGCGGGTATTCCATTTATCAGTTTCAACCAAAGGTTTAACTAACACCGTCTCTACCCCAGCTAAATTGCCCGCTTGCATGTCAGTAATTAGTTGGTCGCCAACCATCATGACTTGGTTCTTTTTTAAGCCTAACTTTTCGCGTTCTTTAGTAATGGCAAAAGGTAGTGGCTTTTTTGATTTAGCCACAAAACTAATCCCATAAGGATCCAGCACCTTGCCGACTCTTTGCGCGTTATTGTTGGAAATAACAACTAAGCGAATACCCGCCTTCTTTAAGCGCTGATTCAACTTGTCCATTTCCTGGGCAGTTTCGAATTTGTTCCAAGCAAGTAAGGTATTATCCAAATCTGAAAAAACTGCCTTAATATCCATCTTGTGCAGTTGATCAGTGTCTAAATGATAGATCGTATCGATTGTGTATTTGGGTCTAAACAGCATATCAAACTCCTCAATTTTTGTCATTATCTATCTTATCAAAAATTAAGCTAGTTTAGAAATTTTAGCGCAAAGAATGGTAGAAAAAAAGCACATAACTCAACTTGAGTTATGTGCTTTTTCTTAAGCTCTTAGTTTAAAGCTTTCTTAGCAGTTTCAGCTAACTTAGCAAAAGTTGCTTCATCGTTGTAAGCAATGTCAGCTAACATCTTACGGTTCATGTCAACACCGGCAACCTTCAAGCCGTGCATTAACTTAGAGTAAGAAATGTCATTTTGTCTAGCTGCTGCGTTGATACGAGCGATCCATAATCTTCTAAATTCGCTCTTACGCTTTCTACGGTCACGGAATGCGTACTTGTAGGAAACAAACAATTGAGTGCTTGCTGCCTTAAATTGCATATGCTTTGCGCCACGGTAACCCTTGGCAAGCTTCATAACCTTCTTACGACGTTTACGTGTTACAGTTCCACCTTTAACTCTTGGCATCAGAAAATTCCTCCTAAATCGTTCTTAATCGTTGTGCAGTTGATGATTAACGCATTTGAGAAACCATCTGTTTGATGCGCTTCATATCGCTACTTGAAACCATAGCAGCTTTTCTCAAATGACGACGTTGCTTCTTAGTCTTACCGTGGAAACGGTGACCAGTAAATGCGTGATGACGCTTCAAACCACCATTAGCAGTTCTCTTAAAACGCTTAGCAGAAGCGCGGTGTGTTCTCATTTTTGGCATTTTATTATTTCCTCCAATTAACTAGTTTTTCTTTTTATCCTTTTCACTCTTAGGTGCAAGCATCAAGAACATTGAACGGCCTTCCATCTTAGGCTTGCTAATTACACTAGCAATATCAGATGTAGCTTCAGCCATCTTTTCAAGCACTTGTTTACCTAATTCATTATGAGTGATTGCTCGACCTCTAAAACGAATTGAAACTCTAACCTTAGCGCCTTCTTTAGTTAAGAATTTGCGGACATGTTTCAACTTAGTATCAAAGTCGTTGCCTTCAATCGTAGGACTTAAGCGGATTTCTTTGACACTAATTGTCTTAGACTTCTTACGGGATTCTTTCAGCTTCTTTTGTTGCTGGAAGCGATATTTACCGTAATCCATGATCCGGGCAACTGGTGGCTTAGCATTTGGTGAAATTAAGACTAAGTCAAGATCAGCTTCACTAGCTTTATGCAAAGCTTCGCTCTTGCTTACTACACCAACTTGCTGTCCATCTGCATCAATTAAACGAACTTCGCGAGCACGAATTCTTTCGTTTAAGATTAAATTCCTTGGTATGACTCTTCACCTCCGTGTTAATTTGAGGACAAGAAAAAGGCGGGGATAAGTAACGCCCGCCTTTAATCAACAGAAATTATCGATCAGCCTAGAGGTTAATTTAACTTAGGCGAGAAGCGGGAGCTTCTTCTTGTTCTCAACTAGTAGTAGTATACTCGTTTAAGTCTTGACCGTCAATTATTTATCGACAATTAATTATTTTTATTTTGTTTTCGACAAAGCTTCTACAAACCATTTTGAAAAAAGGTCTGAATTTACGGATACAGCAATTTCTGCATTATCTGGAAGATTTAACTTATTTTTGAAATCCATTAATGAAGCACCATATGTACATCCACTTCGAGTATCAATTTCTACATGAGTCTTTTTAAACTGAAAAATTTGTAGATTTAAAAGTATACCTGCAGCAAGTGCGTCATAAATCTTAAGGCTAGTATCAAAACTACCGCCTCGAAATTTCTTAAATAACCTGTAAAACATATCTCCTGCTTTGCCTAACTGACGTATCTGATTACTTATTTCAGGCATAATTTTATGCTTGTGCTCCCAATTCTAAAGGAGCAACTTTAATTTTTAATCCACTCTCAAAAATAATTTTTGCAGCTTCAGGATCGGATGCAATATTAAATTCAGAATAAATCCCATAATTACCTCTGCCTATTGCTCCACCCATAATTAATTCTTTAATCTTGGTAATATCGTCCGGATATAAACGGATATAGAGAGCATAATCAGTAAGTGGTGCGATTCCAATAAGAGTTACTTTTTCAGATGAATTATCAACTATCTTATGAATTGCAACCGGAGATATTTCATGATCTATCAATTCAAAATTATACCCGTCCATTCCTGACTTACCGCGAATTTCTTTAGCCCTAATTGGCTGGTTTATTAACGGCCGATTTATTTCCTTTATTACAGGAATATCTTTATCAAAAAAATTCTCCAGTTTTAATATATTTATCAAAGCTTGCTGTGCACTAACATTACCATTAGTTGCAATAATACTTTTAACTTCAATTGAAAGCGAAAAAAGACATATTGATAAAGCAATTGCATCATCTATTCCTGGATCTGTACTAATAATATCCGTTTTTTCATTATATGCCTCACTTTTTAATAAAGTTCGTGTTTTATAAAGAAATTATATAAATAATTCTATTTCAGTTTATAAGCATGCCAATATGTTCACAATATTTAGTCTTAGTGCTGCTTTTATTTGTATTTCATGTTGACTTATTATTATTTTTCAAGTATTCTAAGTTCAAGACAAGGAGGAACACGAACAATATGAAAACTAGGTCTGGGTTTTGGTTATTATTTCCAGCATTTATTAGTGTACTAATCTTCGCTTTCTTTCCACTAATTCAAATTGCTATACCGACATTTCAAACCCCTAAAGGATTTTTAGATCTGTATACAAAGTTCTTGGAAAACACGTACAATCTCCATGTTATCGGTAGAACATTTAAAATTGCTTTAATTACTACACTTATTGTTTTAATTCTTGGAATTCCAATTTCACTATGGATTGCTCGTCAAAAAAGCAAAATAAAATCTATCTTAACAATTCTCATTCTTTTTCCAATGTTAACGAATGCAGTTGTCAGAAACTTTGCATGGATCATTATTTTAGGTCGTAATGGAATTCTAAATAAATTTCTAATGTCTCTTCATTTAATCAACTCGCCGTTAAACATACTTTATACTGATACAGCAATCATCATCGGTTCAGTTTATTTATTTCTTCCAATTATGATTATTTCTTTAGTTGGTAGCGTTTCTGAGTTAAATATTGAAGCAGAAGAAGCTGCTGCTGTTTTAGGCGCAAATCCGTGGATTAACTTAATAAAAATTGTAATACCACAATTAGTATCAGGAATTCTAACAGGATGTATTTTGGTTTTTGCCGGTGCGATGACAGCGTATACTACCCCACAAATTTTGGGAGGTAATAAAAATTTAGTAATGTCTACTTTAATATATCAACAAGCTATGACATTAGGTAATTGGAAAAACGCAAGTGTTATTGCAATAATTTTAATTCTTATTTCTACCTCATCAATGATATTAATGAGAAAAGCAAGTCATACTTTGGACAGGAGATCGGATAGTAATGCTTAATCGTAAAAACAAGACATTGACAATTATTTCGATTATTATCCTAATATTATTGATGTTTCCCTTACTTTTAGTAATTCTTACTTCATTTAATAATCAGGATTCAATTTCGTTACCAATTAAAGGTTTTACTTTATCTTGGTATGCAAATATTTTTCAGCAACCAGATTTTATTAGTGGCTTTGAATCAAGTTTGCTTGTTGCCATTATTGCCAGTTTACTAGCATTAATAATTGGCATCCCCGCAGTTTATGCTTTAACTAGATTTAATATTATTCATAAATCTTGGTTTCAATCCTTTTTCTTAAGTCCTACCTTAATTCCAGAAATTGTAATTGGTTTTGCTTTATATCAAACGGCAGTTATTTCTTTTAGATTACCCGTTATGCCTAGTTTAATCATTGGTCACTTTTTATTATGTTTACCTTATGTAATAAGACTAGTTACAGCAAGTATGTTACTGATGGATAAAAATATTGAAGAAGCAGCCTGGGTTTGTGGATGTTCTCCACAAAAAGGATTCTTTCTAATTGTTTTACCTAACATTAAAGCAAGTATTGTAGCAGCCTTTATGATGTGCTTTATTAATTCATTTAATAATATTCCAATTTCGTTATTTATGAATGGACCATCGATTACAATGCTACCACCAGCAATCTTAAACTACTTGCAAAACAACTATGATCCAACAGTTTCTGCTATATCTGTAGTTCTAATGATCTTCACTGCATTAATTATGTTTTTAACTGAAAAAATAGTTGGATTAAATAAACTTACTGATAGGAGCAATTAAATTGGCAAATTTAGAGGTAAAAGATTTAGCAAAATCATATAACGGTAAAACTAAAATATTAAAAGATATTTCATTTTCCGTAAAAAATGGTGATTTAGTGTCCATTTTGGGACCTTCAGGTTGTGGTAAAACAACCACTTTGAGAATTATAGCAGGGTTAATCCCAGCAACAGAAGGAAAAGTCTTAGTTGATAATAAAGATGTTGGAAAAGTTCCTGTTTATAAAAGAAACTTCGGAATGGTTTTTCAAAGTTATGCTTTATTTCCACATATGACTGTTTTTAATAATGTAGCTTTTGGATTAAAAATGAAAAAGCTGTCTAAAAATGATATTCAAAAAAGAGTCAATAAAATTTTAAAAATAACAGGTTTATCGGAATTGGCTTCTCGTTATCCTAAAGAATTATCTGGTGGTCAACAGCAAAGAGTTTCTCTCGCACGTGCCTTGGTAATCAATCCACAATTACTGCTTATGGATGAACCATTAAGTAATTTAGATGCCAAATTAAGAATTAAAATGCGAAGCGAAATCAGAGAATTACAACAAAAGCTAAAGATGACAGTTCTTTTTGTAACTCATGATCAAAGAGAATGTTTCGCTATTTCAGATAAGGTATTAATTATGAAAGATGGCAGAATTGATCAATATGATACCCCTGAAAACATCTTTCATCACCCTAGCTCAGAATATGTTGCTAAATTTATTGGTTATGACAATTTTATCAATGTTGATGAAATTATTAATGATCACCAAATTAAAAGTAACGCCAATATTTTCTTAACTGACGAAAACAACGTTGACGCCAAAGTGCTAACTATTAGACCCGAAAATATTTTAATTAATCCTCAAGAAGATCCGTCTAATAATTTAATTGGCGGAACAATTACTAGTCTTGAATATTTAGGTCAGAGCTTTAAATATAAAGTAAGTACCAGCCTCGGAATCTTCACTGTTGAAGAGGCTAGGAAACCGATGCGTAGCTCAGGAGATAAAGTTCAGCTTTATTTACCCTCCAAGCATCTCCATCCGTTGTCTAGATAACCAATTATAAAGAAAGGAATAAAAATGAATTTTAAAAAGATTGGTTTATTAGCTGCAAGTTTTCTATTAATTGGCTCAGTTACACTTGGCGTAACTGCCTGCTCATCAAACTCATCTTCTAATGGAGGTAATCTAACTGTTTCCACTTTTGGACTATCTACTAAACAGATGCGGAGTGATGTTTTAAATCCTTTTGCCAAACAATCATCAGTTAAAGTAAAAATTCAATTTGGTGATAGTGCAACAAGACTTACTCAAATTGAGCACAACCCCAACACAGGCGTTGATGTAATTGAACTGGCTCAAAACAATGCCGTTACTGGTGATAAAAAGAATTTATTTAAAAAGCTAGATTTCTCTAAAATTTCTAATTTCAAATATTTATCGAAATCAGAACAAAAACTAGCTAAAGAAACTAATACAGTCCCTTATACTGTAAATAGTCTAGGCATTATTTACAATCCTAAAAAGGTTACGATCAATTCTTGGAAGGATTTGTGGTCAACTAAACTAAAAAATAAGATTGCCATACCTGATATGACAACAACTTTTGGCCCTGCAATGTTATACGTAGCTGGTGACTTTGCAGGCACAAGTGTAACTAAAGACAACGGAAAAGCAGCATTTAACGCTATGAAGGAATTAAAACCTAATGTTGTCAAAACCTATACTCAAAGCTCAGATTTAAGTAATATGTTTAAATCTGGTGAAATTGAAGCTGCCGTAGTTGGTGACTATGCTGTTGGTATGCTTCAAGCATCTAATTCCAACTTAAAATATATGGTTCCTAAGTCTGGTACATATGCCAACTATGACAACGTTGCCATTTTAAAGAATAGTAAAAATTCATCAGCTGCATACAAATACATCAATTTTAGATTAAGTAATAAAATACAAAAGAAAGTAGCCGGTCTTAACTCTTTGAACAATGCACCTGTAAACACTCAGGTTAAATTAACTCCTACAGAAGCAGCGAACAAAACTTATGGTTCAGTTGCCAAGAGAGCAAAGACAATTAACTTTTTCTTTGTAAATTCACATATGTCTAACTGGATTTCAAGATGGAATAAGATTATGAATAAATAATTGACACCTATCCCAAAATACGTGTCTGGGAAAAAGTAATTTTGGAGCTGAATTATGTAATTCAGCTCCTTATATTTTATGAAGGATCTTAAAATGACCGAAGTAGATTTAATTATCAAAAATGCACACGTTTTTAATGTATATTTACGCAAATTTTTAGACACTCAAGTAAGTATTAAAAATGGTAAATTCTATTGGATTAATAAAGAATTACCTAATCTAAAGGCAAAAAAAATCATAGATCTGCAAGGTAAATATTTAATTCCCGGTTTTGTAGACGCTCATATGCATATTGATAGTTCAATGACCACACCTAAAATAATGGGTGAAACCATTCTTAAATATGGCACAACTACTATTGTTGCCGATGATCATGAAGTCACTAATGTTGCTGGAATAAGAGGATTAAAAGAGTTTATTAATGAAGATTCACCAATTGATATTTTCTTTGGTATTCCATCTTCCGTCCCTTCTACCAATCCTCAAATGGAAACAACTGGTGGCAAAATTGGTGTAACTGAAGTAAAAGAATTACTTAAAGATCCACGTTTTATTTGTTTGGGTGAAGTTATGAATTTTAAAGATATGACTTCTGATAAGGATACTTTAATCAAGAAAATAATTAATACTTGTCATCAGACTAAACCTACTATGCCTATTGAGGGACACACACCAGCTTATCATGATGAAGATTTAGCTAAAATTCTATATGCTGGGGTTACTACTGATCATACTCAGCAAACCGGAGACTTAGTTAATGAAAAGATAAGAAATGGGATGTTTGTTGAAGTTCAATTAAAATCTATGCATCCAGATGTCATTAACACTATTATTGATAATAACTACTTTGAACATGTAGCTTTAGTTACCGACGATTCAATGCCTGACACTTTATTAAATGGTCACTTAAATTTACTGGTTAAAAAAGCAATTAAAATGGGAATGAAACCAGAAGACGCTATTTACATTTCCACTTATACTCCTGCAAGACATATGGGATTATGTGATCGTGGCGCAATTGCACCAGGAAGAGTCGCCGATTTTTCCATTTTAGATAATTTAAAAGAACTTTCAATCGTTGACGTCTATAAAAACGGAATATCTGAAAAAGGAATCGTCAAAAATGATTCTAAAGATGAATTTTCACCTAAGAGTCTTACTAATAGTGTCACAGCTCATAAATTAACTAAACAAGATTTATTACTCAAGACAAATCTTGTTGACAATGGCTCAGTTACAGCAAATATTATCCAAATAAATCCTGTCGGTACTTTCACAAATCACGTTCAAAAAAAGCTAACTGTACATAATCAAATTGTTGATTGGAAAAGTGCAAATTTAGCTTTAATTATTGTTCAAGAACGATATGGCTTAAATCAAAGTAAATTTAGCTTTGGACTAGCTGATCGTGGTATTACTGGTGATGGTGCTGTTGGTGCAACTTGGGCTCATGATCACCATAATTTGATGGTAATGGGAACAAACATAGATGGTATGATTAATATTCAACACCAATTGATCAACCAAAATGGTGGGTATATGGTTGCAAAAGGAAAAGAAATCGTAGCCAATGCTCCTCTCCCAATTGGGGGAGTAGTTAGCAATCAGCCGATGAAAATCTTAGGAGAACAAATTGGTAACGTACGTAAGAATCTCGTAGAACTAGGATATAAGAATACAAATGAAATTATGTCCTTTTCTACCTTATCCTTACTAGTTTCTCCTAACTTAAAAATTTCTGATAAAGGTCTTTTTGAAGTTAAATCACAAAAAAAAGTACCTCTATTTGAAAAATAATTAATTATTATTTATCTGAAAGTTGAAAGCTAGAAATCATGCTAACTTAGCGTGGCTTCTGGCTTTTTTCGTCCAAAAATAAAAGCGCAAGATCTTCCTGCGTTATACTTTAAGTGTCCAAACCAAAGTTAAAGGAGATCTTACGCAATGAAAAGTATACCGCAAATTGATGATGAAAAGGACACTAAAGCTTTAATTTCTTCATTTACTAA
>NZ_ML136902.1 GCF_004009905.1 Lactobacillus xujianguonis | reverse complement strand
TATTAAGAGCAAACAAAGTAGAGACTACCAACCGGGTGACGTGTTTCGGTGCATTGCTGCTCGCGACAGGGCGGACTTCTTTATGCTAATTGTGCATCATGAAGAAGCATTACCGCCTATAGGTGATGTCCAATCTTACAAGCGTTGGTATGGCCTTGTTCATTTGTCCTATGGCTCAATGTTTTATGACAAAAGAATAAAAGAAAGCAGTGACGATGAGTTTAGTACGCCAAGCCTTGACGTTCTTTTTAACGCGTTGAATAGCCGCTATGACTTTGTCGAAAAGGTCGACTTTTACGGCAGCCAAGAGAAACCGGTGGAAGACTAATGGCCGGCGCTAAGTACTTATCGGACGCTCCATATCTAAAATTTATACCCGGAATAGTTGAGATAACTAATACTTGGCAGGAAGCGAAACGGTTTAACATCAAGACCTTGCAAGACGAAGTCGTAGAAACGTACTGCTTGACTGAGCTAAAAATTGACAACGAAACCAACTATAAGCTTGCTAGGACATATCTTGAATGGGACGAGCAGTTATACGTTACCAGCGCACATGCGACCTACTATTTCAGCAATAAGCCATCGGAGTACTATATCTCATTTATAGATCAAACGACGAAGGAGAGAAAAAATGAAACTAATTAATCAAAAGAAGACAAAGATGTTTCTTGGTGCAGATCGAGAAGAGCTGACAAAGCATATCAATGAGTTCATTGAAGACAAGAACGTTGTAGACATCAAGTTTGGTATGGATGAAGGATACTTGATTATTTACGAGGCATAGCAAATGAACTGGATGACTAAACTAGCTGAACTGAAATACTGGGAGGAAGTAATCGGCGTTGTAATTGTTTCATTTGTCATTGCTTATGGCATTGTGACACTATTCTGTGAGCGAATTCTCCCATGGATTAAGAGAAAGAAAAAGTAATGAAAATAATCAAGCAAATAAAATCGGTTGATGGCCTAGTTAACCGGCAGTTATATCGGATAAGTGACGTGCCTGTTCCGTTGATGTTCAGTGAACTTAAACCGATAACGCCAAAGCCAGGATACTGGACAATTAATCAGTGCCCATATGCTGCTTTCATAATTCCCGCTACTGGTGAAGCGGCAATTATGAAAAAAGATCGATATGAGCTTTGGGAAGAACTAAAGAAAAATGACTTTTCAGTTTTTGAGGAGAAATAAATGACTTGGAATTTTAAAGAACATCCTGTAGATGGTCAAAAGTGGCCAGTTAATAAGGTTAAAGAAACAATCTTATCAAAAAGTAATTATCACAGTTATAACAACTCATACCATCAAGATCGATCCGAGGGCGTCCTAATTCGCTTCACAGACGGCTCTACTTTTACGACAAAGGAATTAACCGTAAAGGAACTTAACGACGCTATAGAGGACGCTGTGCACGGTGAAGATGGTAATTGGCTCTACTTAAAAGGTGGAGGCGCAATCAACTTAACTCAAATTATCCGTTATCAGCCATTTAACTTTGAAAAGAGGAAAAGACATGAACCAAAGCCAAGATACGACAATTACCGGAACAATCGATACCGTCGAGAAAGTTCTGAGAACGATAACTGGTCAGAAATTAAGTATTGATATGGTAAAGCTGTCCAAAGGCAGCAATAAGATTGTGATTACTTGCGATAAGCCAGCCAAGCAGACCAGGTTTATCCGGCAGCTAAAAATTGATGATGGAGGTGTATTACATGCCATGGGATCAGTTTAAAGAAAAGTTCAAAACTGTTGAGTACGATAGCGGGTACGGTGGCCAAGGGCTTGCTAGTGACCTAATCGTTTTCTTGAAAGACGGCTGCTGGCTAGAGCGTCATGAGTATGACGGTGCCGAATGGTGGGAACTAAAAGGTAAGATTGTCAAAAACGTTCAAGGCAAGCCTTTTAAGGTGATTCAGGATGAACTTAGATGGGATATTTTGAAAGAAATGAACAAGGGAATATAGCGATGAAATTTGATGTGGACTACAAGATTGATAATGGAAAGAACTTACAGAAAATGCACACGCGGATTAATACAAGTGATTTCCCTACTGAGGAGGAATTAAGACATAGTTTCAATGGCTTAGCATTCAAAGTCGTTGAGCAACAAAAGAAGTTTAAGCGGAAGTGCTTTGCTCAAAATTTTGTTCAATTAAATCCAAAGATCGGTAATGTTATTGCTATTGCACAAGCGGATTCATGTGATGATTGTGCGATTTTAATTACTGGTAAAAGATGGGAAAACATAACTTGCTGGGTTGGAGTTGATCTTAGTGACGGCCATTTCTATGATGGTGCGTTTAACTTAGAAGACTTAGCAAATCAAATTTACGATACTCGTAAAGGCCTAAAGCCGATGATGCAAAAGTACATCAGTGTATATGCGTATACGAGTTCTAATTACTAATTCGCAGATGGAGGCATTTATGCTGAAATTTGTTGAACTTATATGTATTGCAATGATGGTCTGTGTTGCTGCTTACGCAATTAACATGATCGTGATGGTTTGGAAGGACTGGCGGCATCATTGCAAATCAAAGTAGGTCAAACAATCACGGATGGGAAAAGAGTTTTTGTATTAGACAAAGACTTAACTTACCGTGAATTAAAGTATGCCAAGCCTTTCCGAGCTAACATTTTTGTTAACTCAGAAGAGTTAAGCAAGCTGGTTAGATATTAGGAGTAACAATGGAAAAGTCAAACGCAAGAACCGAAATTAAAATTAGCGAAATCAAGAAAAACCTAGCAGTTATTTATAATTTGCTTGCCGGTACGCCAACTTTATACGGCGTTCTGGTATCAGATAAAACAGTAATTAATGCAATTGGAGGAGAGATTGAAAAGATTAGACAATTACTCGGTCTGTCTGATCAAGCTTTTTCTGATTATCTCAACTCAATTCAATGGAATGAAAATGATCCAGAACAAATTGAGTTGACAAATGTTTTGGTTCAAGCAAATCAAGAAGGAATAATCAGTATTTCAAACAAGTAGGTATAGATGGTGTATATCCGCATTGAGGAAGCTTGTAAGCGCAAAAAAATTAACCTTGGTAGATTTATCCAAGCTGAGTGGAATTAGCACTAGAAGCTTAGAATGGTACGTCAAGCAAGAACGTCAGCCCTCACTTGAAAGAGTGGAGAAGCTGGCAAAGGCATTAGAAGTTAGTCCCGCATGGCTAGTTTCTTGGAAGGATTGATAAAGAATGGCAGGAGTTGTAGCAGTGAGTTTAGCAGACCGCGAAATTGATGAGTACGAAACAATAAAAAACGTTAATAAATTGCTTACTAAGGACTTTGATAGATATTTAAACTTTAGTGGCAGTCATCGTACAGATCTGTCAAGCCCCATGTTAGACCCCACAGGTGCTTCTAGTCATGGTGGGGTTAATCATACTGAGGAGCAATTAGTAAACGGCACAGCAGCTGCTAATTGCGTCAGTGCGATTTCAGACGCTATCAACGACTGCGACAAAAGTCCTGACAATCCGCATGCACTGTTTCTATATTATCGTTACGTCAAAAAGATGACGACAACCGCTATTGGTAACGCTCTTGGTTTTCAAGATGCTCAGTACTACCGTTTGCGCAAAGACTCGATGCTGGAATTTGCACAGCGAATGGAAATCTGGAAGAAGCGTAATCATGCTACGGATATACGAGAATTAATTGTTTGGAAAGACAATTCTGAATGATAGTTTTTTGATAGATTTCTGGTAGAAATTTGATAGTTTTTTGATAGGTTGTTGATAGTACTTACAGGGTATTATGGTATTGTCGAAAGATTAAGGGGAAGCAGTCTTTCGGCAGTCTCTACACTTTCAAAGAACTTAATAATCTAAACAATTTTTTCATTTAACTAATTCTTCAAACAAAGTAGTGGCAGCTGGCGCTTTAAATCGGGTTCGATTCCCGGTGCTGCTGTAGTCTGCGATGACACTGACGGCTTTAAAAGAGTTTGAGCGCTAGGTCAGCGAGCGGACAGAGATGTCTTTTGATCTCAAACAGTGAGCCGTCCAAGCTATGGACGGTACTATGATGTAAGCCAAGGTGGTGAAAGATCAGCCTTGATCTTTTGAAGGTTCAATTCCTTCTTACGTCTTAGGAGGGTCCCGTGTTAATTGGCCTCCTGAGTAGTCTTATATCAGGTAAAGATGTCAATAATTCATAAGAGTGAAATACTTGCGTCTTGTCTTGTACAGTTGAAAGCATCTGGAACGCGATATACGGGCAGGTTCGAATCCTGTACTACTCATAAGTAGTTAATGTGCGTACTACCTACAATTTTTAATATAGTAGTCAACTAACTTATTGATGATTTTGACGCGTTTGTGCACCCGCGGGGGTTTGAATCCCTTACTACTTAATAAGCAAAACTTGTTCTGTACGTAGTGGTAATGTTTGTGTGAGCGAGTTTTGCTGCTGAACAACTAGCTCAATGCGTAGAGCAGCACTAATTTTCCGGGACAGTGCGATATAAGTTCGAATCTTATGCTGTTCATTGCCGTTAGTAATAATGGCATTACTTGTTAACTCTTTTTATTATTTCTCTGATAAATGATTTTTTTAATAGTCACTTTTGTGACTATACAGGGTTGTGGCCAAAATGGTAAGGCAACGGACTTTGATTCCGTAAAGTGCTGGTTCGAGTCCAGCTAATCCTATTGCCGGTTATCCGGTATTGCAGAAGCGTGTGTATGTAGCTTTAACAAGCTCACGCCAATCAATCTTAATTTGTCAGCGACGTCCTGTTGGGATACTGACAGGATTTCAAACATGCCAAAGGGTAGTATCTTTGGTAGACCTTGAACCCTTGGTAAAAGGTGGCGAGAATTGATTGAGAAAGCATTAGATTATCAATAAGGCAGGCACAAAGTCAGCGGGACTACAATTGCGAAGCTTGGTTTGGTACAAGTGGAACAGTCTCAGCCAAGTCTGGAAGGCATTCCGGACGAACCAAAGAGATAAACGCACCTCAAAGTCACTGGCTCACGTTGACCCGTAGAAATACGGCTATAACTGATACGTACCGTACAAGTAGCCTAAAACGTGTATGACCATTGCAATTAATGTGGAAATAATCGCAACCGTTAGGTGAAAGTTGAAGGATAAATCCTTCCGGTGGCAAAACTGGGCAAGAGATAAGAAGTCGCTCTTCTTATTGCGACTTGCCTAGATCCGTGGCTGAATAATTGACGATTTAACAAGTTTAAGTGGCTAATAACCACCTGCAACATGTGGAAGTAGCTCAGTTGGTAGAGCCGTAGTGTCGTGGGTTCGAGTCCCAACTTCCGCATAGTGGACGTTAAGCGATCCCGAACTTTTTCAGCGAAAAGAAATTATTGTTATATTTGCTGTTTAGACCGTCCACTAATGGGTCTTTGGCCTAACGGTACAAGGCAACGCCCTTTTAAGGCGTGAGATGATGGTTCAAATCCATCAAAACCCATCGAGGGCATTCCTCCCTCACAAGCAAGCAAAAGTCATTAAAACCTTCGTTATGTTTTCATAAAAGCGATGCTTGCTTTATAGGTTCATAAGCTAATGGTAAACGGAAAGTCCCCAAAACTTTTTATCTAGGTTCGAATCCTGGTGAACCTGTTGGGTGTTGAGTAACTATTCTAGATATGTGAAATTAACACCTAGGTGCGGTGGCTTATGCAAGTGGTTAAAGCAAACAGCCCATAAAGCTGCTACCTTTTGGGTTTCGGAAGTTCAAATCTTTCAGCCACCATTCGGGGTCGCTCGTATACCTCGTGACTAGGGATAGTAGTAATACGAGCTTGACATGGTGTAGCAAGCCATGTGACGCTATGGCAGTGTAGTGAAGTGGAAACACAGTAAGTTGCAACCCTACAATCACTGGTTCAAATCCAGTTACTGCCTTATTAATTCTTAATAGCTAGAGTCATTAAAGACCGGTGCTGTACATATCGTGTACGGTACCGGCCTTTTTTGCGTTATAAAGGAGTTTTTATGGTCTTAGTTGACGTAGAAAACGAACTAAAAGAAGCAAAAAACAAACGCGATAAGTTGAAAAAGCGATTGCGTGAGAATCAAGCTGACATTTCTGATGAGCAATGGCTAATAATGCACCGACAGGTTCATGCTATGGATCGTTATATTAGTTGCCTAATCGCTAGAGTTAAGGAGTTTAAAAATGAGTAGTAACATTGCTGCACGAGTTTTATTAGATCAAACACTGCGCGAAATTGAAGAAAAGCGAAATCAGGAAGCTGAAAAGGAAGAAGAAATTCCTCATTCAACTGATTGTATGACGGTTATGCAAGCCCCCAAAGGTAATCTTGTAGTAACTCGAAAGTAGGCTTGATTATGCGGCTTTTTAGAAATATTAAACAAAAATTCTGCAAACATTATTTTATTTATGACGCAGAAGATACTGATGTTGATAATACCAACACCATCCGGCATCCGGCGTTTAAATGCTACAGGTGCGGTCTAGTTCTTCATTACGATAATGACATTGTTATGAGTGCTGCGCTTGATAACACAGCTTTAAAAGATGCTGAAATTCAGCATAAATATTGGGATTTACTAAGAAAGACTAACCCTGGTAGATATGCCAAAGAAAAACGAAAAGAGAACAAATGAAAATTAAACATTTAGCGATGATTGCATTGGCGAGTTCAGCATTGCTACTGGGTGGGTGTTCCGCTCAAAATGCTTTTGAAGCAAAGCCACATGCAGCTGAAAAGACAACTGATCCAGATGCTGAATTTAAAGATCGTCTTAACTTAACTTTTTCTGCTAATTTCAATGATATAAGCTCACGTATTATCACTGACCCTAAAACAGGGATTGAGTATGTTGAGGTTTATTTTGATAGGGGAAAAGCTGGCGGCGTATCAATTACGCCGAGATTACGGCACGATGGGAAGCCATATATTAACCCTAGATGGAAAAAGAAATGAAGAAGATTAAACATAAACATCCAGCAAAGAAGATTAAACATTCAGGAATGAACTTAATGCCAGTAACTACCGAAACAAAAATCAATATCAAAATTAAAGTTGTTGTGCCTACTTACACGCCGGATCAATTATGTGAGATGAAGCTGGTTAGTTTATAGAGAGGGAGGTGATGCCTGTTTTGAAAAAGAAAAAGAAGGCAAAAAAGAAGCTTACTGCTAAGCAGAAGTTGTTTGCTGACAATTACATCAAAACTCGCAACGCCACCCAAGCTGCGCTTGACGCTGGTTATTCCAAAAAGACTGCGTATTCAATTGGTAACGCTAACTTAGACAAGCTAGAAATTAAAGCTTATATCGAAAAGCGTATGAAAAAGATTGAAGATCACAAAATTATGGATGCCAAGGAAGCTTTAGAGCTTCTGACAGCCATTGCGCGCGGCGAAACTAAGACTAAGCAAGTCTTTAAGTATAAGGATCAAACTTGGATTGAAGACATACCACCAAGTTATGTCGATATGATGAACGCTGCAAAGGAAATCCTTAAGTGCTACCCACTTAGTGAGCTTGATAAAGCCGAGATTAAGAAGGCACAAGCGGAAGCTATCAAAGCTGAAACAGAAGCCAAGCTTGCTCAACAGCAAATTGATGATCATGACACTGCAAGTGGTGTGGTTGTTAATGCTCTTAAGGATATGCCAAAGGAAGAAATCATTAAGTTGGCTCGGAAAATAGGGAGTGAACAGAATGCACGGAACACCAGTCAACGTGGATCTTAGTCCCACGATTAAAGAGGGCGTTCAAAGACTTGCCGTTGAATTAGACTATGAATCTTATTTTTTGCTGACTAATCCAGAAGCACAAGCTTATCGGCATACCGATTATATTTGTAGTTTGATTCAAAAAATTGTTGATGGTGAACAACACTTCTATATCGTGGAACTTCCGCCGCAACACGGTAAGTCAATGACAATCACTGAAACACTTCCAAGTTATTACTTGTTAAAACACCCAGAAAAAAGGGTACTGGTTTCAGCATACGGTCAAGGCTTGTACTCACAGTTTGCAGAATCTAACCGACAAAAAGCTGTTAGATATGCCGATTGGTTTGGTTTGAAACTTGGTAAAAATACAGCTGAAAAATTTACTATTGCAGGACATCGCGGTGAAGCATTCTTTACTTCAATTCTAGGTTCTGCGACTGGTCACTCAGCTGACTTGCTGATAATCGACGACCCTATCAAGGACGCAGAAGAAGCAGCATCTCCAACAATTAAGCAAAAGATCTGGGAAGAATGGACTAAGACCTTCTCAACTCGATTGCAGGATAACAGCTCTGTAATTGTGATTATGACACGTTGGCAGACTGATGACTTGGCCGGAAGACTGCTGCAAAGTATGTCCCGTCCATGGGAAGAGATCAAGTTACCGGCAATTTCAACCGGCTTAGCGCCAGGTGAAGTTGATGCAATTGGTCGTCATAATGGTGAAGCTTTGTGCCCTGAACTTCACTCACTAAAGGACTTAAAGATTCAAAAGCGAGAAATGGGTTCCAAGGGCTTCCAAGCTCTTTACCAACAAAGCCCTACACTTGATGACGGTAACATTTTTAAACGCGAGTGGGTACGCTATTACGTCCCAGATCGAGCCACAATGGTTAAACTCGGCTTAACTGAAAAAGAAGTCAAGATTAGACCACGACACATGCAAGAATGGTGCCAAGGTTGGGACGCAACGTTTAAATCTAAAGAAAATGACGACTTTGTGGCTGGCCAAGTTTGGGCTAGACGTGGTGCTGACATGTTCTTGATGCCAGGTTGGTGTCATAAGCGATTAAGCTTTACCGAAACGCTGGAAGCTATCCGTCAAATGAGCATACGTTATCCACAGGCTAGAGCTAAATTAGTGGAAGATAAAGCCAATGGTCCAGCGATCATTGACACTTTGAAACGCCAAATTCCAGGCATGATTTCGGTTAGTCCTGGCTCTGACAGTAAGGAAGCTAGAGCGGCATCAATCAGTCCAATTTGGGAATCCGGCAACGTCTATGTGCCACACCCGTTGTGGCATCCGGAAGTTGAAGACTATCTTGAAGAAATCTTTGGTTTCCCAAACATGCCACATGACGATAGTGTTGACTCGATGGTTTATTGCATTAGACGTCTATCTCGTCATAAGGCTCAACCAATTAGGGTATTTAAATTTTAAGGAAGGAGGCAGCAAATGGGAATTTTTAACCGTAAAGATCAGAAAAAATCCAAGCGTAGAATACCGCCAACATCTTTTAAGATGAACGGCTACCGCGAGGATTTTATGGATTATGAATCTAAATTAGCTGGCCAGCCTCAGAGGTTCGGTGATACACAGCCAATTTATACATCTTTAATGGCAATTCAAGATTACGACCTGTTAAACAACATTTATCACAAGAACGGGATTGCGCATAAAGTTGTAAGTAAGCCCGCAGAAGACGCCACTAGAAACGGTTGGCGGATTATTATTCCATCCGATCCTAAAAAACAAGCTCAATATCAGAAAGCTCTTGACGATTTAGATTTAAAACGAATCTTATGTCAAGAGCTTATTTATTATCGTTTGCACGGTGATGGTTATATTACATACGGCATCTATGCACCAACATTAGACAACTCGACAAACGTTCCGCTTGATCCTGCTAACCAAGTGATCAGCAATGTTGCGTTTGTACATGCCTTTGGCCAAAACCACGTTGAAAAGTTGATTGCCAACAGTGATCCAACAAGCTTGGATTACATGAAAGAGGCAGCGGTTGTGATTACTGATACCCAACCAGGGGATAAGGTTGACAGCCAAGGTAACATTCAATCTGGCAGTTTAAGTGAGCAAACTAAAAATATCGTAATTGATAAATCACGATACAGTCACATTTCACTGGATAAGCTGGAAGACGATGGCACTGGGGTTTCAATCCTAACTCGTTGTTGGGATCAAATTCATACGCTAGATACAGCGTTGTATTCCGTTGGTAAGATCCTCTACGCATATGTAGTCAATGTTTTAACCGATGATGGTGCGGCTGATTCAATAGATTTTGACGCAACCGATCCTTTAACCAAACAAGAATTTAAAGAACAAAATAAAGCTCTGTCACAAGATATGGGAACTGACGCAGTTCTCAATTTACACACTGGACAAAGTTTTGAGCGTCACGCAGTCAGTGTATCTGGTATTGATAATTTGTTGCTATTTGCTTGGCAACAATTAGCTGCTGCTTCCAATATCCCAAAATCAGTTTTACTCGGTGAACAAGCCGGAACTTTAGCAGGTGCCACCACTGATGTGGCCAACTACTATGATGGTGTGAAAGCCATGCAAGAAGAACTGCTGAGACCGCAATTAGAACGCATCATTCAACTTTTGATGTGGTCAACTGATGTTGCGGACGGCTCAGAAGCTCCTGACAGCATTGAGTGGAAACTTGAATTTAATCCGCTTTGGAGTCCTGATGCTAAGACAATGTCAGAAATTAATTACACTGACACACAAGCAGAGGTTTTGAAGGTTAATTCTGGAATTGAGGATACCGATGAAGCCTTGCAGAATTTGGCTAGCCAGAATAACAATTTGAGTCAATCGATGGAAAATAAGACCGACTCAGTTGATGAAATTAGTCTTGAAGATGCTGAACGTATCATGAAGACTTTGAAAGAAGGTATCAGACGTGCCCAAAACAAGAGTACCCACTAGATACCCACGCAAGTTAGAAGAACAATATGCTAAAAATATCAAAAGGCTAGTACGTGACTGGGATCGTGGCGCCAAAGTGTACGCTAAGTTTTATTTAAAGCGCTACGTCAAAGGCGGTACTCAGTTAAAGCTTGATGACGCAACTGATGATCCTAATTGGTTTGACCATTTAAATCAGCAATTGCAGCTCATGGCTTTTAGTATGGAACAAGCATCCAACAGCCAAGACGTTAACCGTATTGCAACTAAGTTTGTCAAAGCGATTAATCAGTTTAGTTACAACAACGTCAAAGCACAGGCTGCAATTGTTGGCATTGATCCAATTAGTGATAATCCGGTTTTACGCAATTTTGTTAAAAGCAGGATTGCGGAAAATGTATCACTGATTGAGTCGATGCGATCGCAGTATTTGCATTCACTAGAAAAGGATATTTACCGTTCTATCACTAAAGGTGGCGGTATTACTAGTATTACAGATGCAATTACTAATCGTACCGGCATGGCGCGCAGGCATGCTGATTTAATTGCCAACGATCAAACCGGTACGATTATTAGTCAGCTCAACTCTTACAGAGCTAAGAGCGCAGGAGCTGAAAAGTATCTATGGCGCTCGATGGAAGACCGCAGAGTGCGGCCAAAACATCGAGAGCTAGATGGAAAACATTTTAAATACGATGACGCCAACGGCGGTGATGATGGCCAACTCCCAGGAGAGCCAATCCGCTGTCGTTGTGTTGCTGAACCAATCTTTTAGCACGTCAATCACTTATATGTAGTGGTTGACGTGCTTTTTTGCGTTTAAGGAGGTTTAAAAATGGCAGAACAACCAACACAACCGGTAGTAGTAACTAAGCCCACTGAACCAATTCAAGTGACTTTACCTACTTCTCCCGTAGCAAAGGAGGTGAAGAAACCGGTGGCAAATGAAGAAAAAACTAAAGCTCAAAAGAAAGAACAGTCAATCTATGATCATTGCATTAAGCATACTGTCAAGCCTGGCGAAACGTTGTTAGACATCGCGCAAGAACACGTGGTGGCACTCCAACAATTACGTTATTTCAATCACTTGGACAAGCAAGATCCAAAGATTAAGGTTGGTCAAGTTCTTTATATTCCATTCAAGCCAAGCTATGTGCCATACGGTGAATAGTTATGGCTGTAGTACAACGATTTGATTACGATTCCGTGCCGATCCGTGACGCCAAAATTGACGAACAGACCGGCTTTTTGTACGTGAAAAGAGTTCCGATCGCACAAGCGATGGTACAAACCTACTACAAGGCAGACGGGACAGAAACGCAGGAAGCCAAGCTCCCTAAATACATTTTGTCTGACGCGACTGTAGCAAGTGCTAATGACAAGCCTGTTACTAATGATCACCCAGGTGTCTTAGTAACCAAGGACAACTCACAAGAGTACATGCGAGGTTTTACCACGTCTAACGCCCACGTTGAGGGCAATGTCTTATATAACGATGTCGCTATTACTGACGCGGGGCTAATTAATGCGATTAAAAACGGTAAAAAGGAGCTTTCAATCGGATTTGAAACCGAGGTAGTGCCTGAAAAAGGTGAGTACAACGGCGTCAAATACGATCACGTCCAGAAAAACATCAAAATCAATCACTTGGCTGTTGTCCAACGTGGTCGGGCTGGTCACTCAGTCCGTTTAGTTGGCGACAGCGCAGATAACATCGCACCAAGCAATAAAAAGGGGAAAGGAAAATCTATGGAAACTAAAGTAGTACGCGTTGACGGTGATCAAGACATTACCGTTGCAGCAGAAGATGTGGCCAAGATCACTAAGCTTGACGCAGCAAATTCTGATAAAGCCAAGCAAATTGCTGATCTTAAGGCCCAAAAGAAGGCTTTACAAGACAAGATCGATCAACTCCAAGGCAATTCCAAGTCAGCTGACGAAGCACAAGCTAAGGCTGACTCACTTGAAGCTGACAACAAGAAATTGAAAGAAGAAATCGAACAACTTAAAGGTGATGGCCTTGACCAACGTCTTGATTTGATCAACAAGGTCAAGACCTTAGTTGGTGACAGTGCTTATGACTATCATGGCAAGTCAGTTCGTGACATGAAGATTGACGCTGTCAAAGCCATTAAGGGCGACTCAATGGACTTTGAAGGCAAGTCTGACACTTATGTAGACGCAGCATTTGACATGCTTGAAACTCCAAAGTCAACTTCCGGTTATGCTGGACCAACTAAGAAGAACGACAGCATCAAGGAAGATGAAGCTAACCTATTCGCACTCCGTGACTCATCTTACGGAGTTACGACAGGAGGTGATAAGTAATGCCTATTGAAGATCCAACCCTCTACTCAAAGAGATTTATCGGTCCAGGTAGAATTGCCACCCTTGAACCTTACCGAGTAAATGTTGAAACTGCCGGTGCAGACATCAAGTTTGGTCAAGCAGTTGTCATTAAGAATGGCGTAGTTATTCCAGCTACTAAGGCACCTATTTACGGTATTGCCTTAAATCGTGACTGGACTAGCTCACTTGACTTCATCCAAAAAGAAATGGATCAAGACCACTACTCAAAGGGTCAAGCATTGGACGTCTTACGAGACGGGACAATTTCAGTCACTGTCAGTGCAGATGTTAACCGCGGTGAAAATGCCACAGTTGATGCTGACGGTAATTTCAAACCTGCAGGCGCTAGCGACAAAGTCGTTGGCGTCTTTTTAAGTGCAGCAAATAAGGATGAAGTAGCAAGATTGCAAACCCGTATCCAATTCGATCACGGCAATGCTGATGACGATACTGCTAACAACCCATCACCTGCACCATCAACTAAGCAAGAAACGCCAAAGCCTGATACTTCAAACCAATCAGGTAACCAAGGCGGTTCAGGTAGCAATAAATAGAAAGGGGACTATGAATGCCTAATACCGCAACCATTACGCAACGTGAATTAGTAACGATTGACAAGAAGATTTACGTTCCAAAGAAATTGCAATTAAACGGCCGTAATCTTTTTAATCCAATTGATTGTGGCCCATATGATGAAGCCTACGGCTACGATGTAGTTGAAACTTCTGGTGAAGCTCAAAGAAGTGGATTCAGAAACACCGATACACCAGTAGGTGACGAAACTAAGCATAGATTCTTCACTGGATTCACTTCATTCGAATTTGGTGTTGAATTTACCGACGATGAAGTAAATAGAGCTAGAGCAGTTGGCGATAGTAAATTTATCGATCGTAAGACTGATCAAGCTACTCGTACCATGTTGGAATACGAAAACCAAGTCATTTTTAACGGCCAGCCAGAAGATTACATCATTGGCTTAACTGAAAAGGCTGATAAGACCGGTTATGCACAATCAACTCCAACTACTAAGTTGAATGACATGACAACAGAACAACTTCTTAATTACTTTAAGAAAGTTTCTCACAAGATCACTGACTTGCACTTCAACGATCAAAAGCCACGTTTGTTAATTACTGACGCAGTTGAAGAATTGCTTGATGTACCATACAACGAGTACAACGCTGACAAGACTGTTGAAGAAATGATTAGCAAGTACTTCTCACGGATTGATGCAATCCCAGAAATGGAAGCTAAATACACTGGTCGTAATCTTGATATGGGTCTTGTCTTCTTAAACGATGACGAAACTGGCGGTATTCCATACGCTGAAAAGATTAACCGTATCTTGAATGAACACTTACACCGTCGCACTACTTACAAATACCGTGAAAAGTTCGGTGGCGTTGTAATTCGTTACTTGAATCACGTTGTTCAACTTAACGACTTGATCAAGCCTACACCAGCGGCTGACTAATCATGGTTACTGACATCGATGAAGTAACGCCAGCATTGGTCAGAACCATTGGCGGTGACACGTTTGATAAAAAGACCAGCGATGAAACGATTGCTGCTTTAATTGATCAAGCAAACTTAATCGCATTAACCGATAGTATGCCGGAAACAGCAACCATTAATAATAAGGTTCTGCCAATTGAAAAGATGGCCACGTTATATATGACACTGCACTTGGCGTCAGTCATTGGCAAATCTGGACGAGGCATCACCGCAGAAAAAGTTGATGTCTTGGAGCGTCACTATGCTGACACAACTAGTAAGGGCTGGCTCAATTCTTCAAGATGGGGCTTGCTTTATCTCTGGCTGTATCGCAGATTCGGTGACGGTCAAACGCCAAGAATGGCGGTGATTCCTCATTAGACGTGAAGGATCACATCCTAATTTCGCTAAGATGGCCAAGGAATTTGACAAGCTTAATCATTGGCAAGTCGCAGTTGGCTTCTTTGGTGAAGATGACGCAAAGCTTCTAATGATCGTTCGTGCCAATGAATACGGCATAACGATAAAGCCAAAACCAGGCAATAAGACTGGTTACCTCATGGTTCCTTTCAAGGGTGATGATGGTAAGCAACACTTCTATAAGCTTAAAGAGACTGTTATTCCTGCCAGACCGTTCATTGAGAACGCTTGGAACGATAACAAGCATAAGTATAAGAAGATGATTGGCGACGGCTTAGATGGCATTTTTCGTGGCAAAGATACGGCCATGAAGTTGCTTAATCGATTAGGAGTTGAAAGCGTCAAGGATATTCAAGAGAGTGCAGTTCAACTCAGAGAACCGAAAAACGCCCCACTCACGGTAGCAAATAAAGGATCAGATAACCCTTTAGTAGATACCGGTGAGTTAGAGCGGAAAGTTACATACAAGATTATTCCAGGTTAGGAGGATTTGACATGAGCTTTTTTATGGACGTTTCGGACATGTTAGATGACTTTGGCACCGATATTAAGGTGTGGAGGGCATTTGATCAGCCGCAGGTAGCATATCCAGGTGGACCGACAGTTGATGTTGATTTATCTGATGAAAATGCTGAAAAGCGTCATGAACCTGTTCTACCCCTCAATTCAAACTCCTCGCTTGGAAGAAAGCTGATTGCTGGCGGTGGAAAACTAGAAGGAACATTGGTCTGGTACTCAACAGATCACTACCCAACAGGGACGGTGGTTGAAATACCTGACCAGTTCGGTAAGTACAAAGTAACGCAATACAGTAACTTCAATCCGTATTCGCATTTCTTTGAGTACGTACTAGAAGGAGACGATCAAGATGGCATTGGAGAATAGCTCACGGCCCAAGTTAACTAAAAATTACTTGATCGTTTTTATTTTGGCCAAAATCGTTGATCAGTTGTTTAAGTGTCCGTTTTTGCCTGTGCAAAATTCAGGACGACAAACCAAGTATCCGTTTTTTACTTATCAGATGATCGATGCTCACAAGTACTCAACTGGTGATAATCGACCAGATCAGTTCTACTGCCGGTTTCAGCTAGACTGCCATGCTGTTGACCAATTCGAGGCTAATGACATGGCAGGCGACTTGCTTGACGCTCTGGCCAACCGTAGAGGTTTCCGCCACTGGTTTGAGCAAGTAAACGTTGTCCCGCAGTTAGCAGAAGGAAATCGATCAGACATTAGAAACCATACGTTATTGCAAGGTATTAACTACGACAATGACTATGGTTTTTATTTTGATTTTCTAATTAGTCATGCTGACACGGTTTATCAGGCAAGCGATCTTAACTTTGAATTTGATGAATCTGACATCGGATCAATTAAGACGCAAGGATCTGTCGGTAAACACTTTATCGACATTAACAATATCAAAAAGGAGGAAATTTAATGATCCCTATGGCAGATGGCAAAGTTGTCGGTCCATTTGAGCATACTCGTGATGTTAACGTCATTATGACTGTAGTTCATCCACGTCCAGTGATTGGACTTGGCAATTTGCTTATCTTAAATCTAGCAGAAGCAGCAACTTTGAATAAGACAAAGCCTAAAGATGTAGCACCAGCTAGCGCCGATGACACACCACAAGGCAGTCAACCAAAGAATAATGATTCTACTAACACACAAGCTGGTAGTAACGATCAAGGTTCTGCTCCAAAGAGTAGAGCCTTTTCTAATGTCCTTAGCAACTCAGATCGCATGAACGGCTTGCTGCTTAGAAAAGTTGATACAGCTACAGGTTCTATGTATCGCGAATACAGCAACCTAGACGCTGTAGAAGTTGATTATGCAAAGGGTACGCCAGTTTACAAGAAAGCAGCTGCTTACTTTGCACAAGATAACCACTCAGATCGTGTGGCTGTCCTCGATTATCCAAAGGATAAGTTGGAAGATTCATTGAAAAACTTCTGGACTTTTAACTGGACATTTGCAATTTTCAGCGAGAACAAGTTCTCAGATGAAACTGTTCTTGCATCAAACATTTTTGAAGCTAACCAAGATCACTTCTTAGTGCTTCAAACTGATGATTTGGGTACGTTTAACCCTTACTATGGCCAAAACTTCACTATTGGCTTGGATCACGACTTAGATGAGCCAATGGATGCCGCTTTTGTCGGCGCTATTGCTACTTTGCCGGTTGGTTCAACCACTTGGAAGTTTAAGGCTTTAAAGGGCATTACACCTGATGAAGTAACCGTTGCTGAACGTGCCGGAATGGATAGTGCTCATACTATCGGTTACATCATTTCAGATGGTCGTCCAGAAACGAGTGAAGGCTTCACTTTATCCGGCGAATACATTGACCTTTTGCACGGTGAAATTTGGGTCAAGACCTACGTTGGTTCTGACTTGGTTGACTTGCTCCACAAGAACAACAAGATTCCATACGACGCAGAAGGTATCCGGATGATTAAGAGCACGATTGAATCTCGTCTGCTTGACGCATACAACCGTGGAATTATCCAAGAAATCGGTGAAACCGGTAAGGGTGATTATGTCGTTACTACTACTCCACGTGAAGAACAATCACTGCAAGACAAGTCCAAACGTCACTACGGTGGTGCCAGCTTTACTTACCATGCAAGTTCAGCAATCCACACCATCACTGTTAATGGTGTCGTTAACTCAGACACCATCATGTCTTAGTAAGAAAGGAGTTGTAGTAAATGGCTTCACCATATAATTCAGCCAAAACTGGTTACATGGACAGTTACAATGCTGCTCATGCCAAAGTTATGATCAACGGTATTCCAGTTTATGGGTTTGGCCAAGATGACATGGTTAGTGTGTCATTCTCACAAGACCGTCAATCATTTAGTCAAGACCCACAAGGTACCGGTGTTAGATCAATTAACAACAAGACTGGTGCAACAATCACTGTTAATCTCAGTGTCATGTCACCAGCTCGTAAGATGATGACTGCGTTACTTAACAACACGGAGGAATTTAAGTTCGACTTTGCCGATGACTCAGTACACTTCTACTCAAATTACTGCTTCATCAACAAGTCACCTGACTACCAAGCTGGTAACACTGCTGGTAACCGTGCATGGGCTATCACAGCCATCAACTTAATGGAAGACTCTGTCGGCGGTAACGATTATTAGTTGACAGTTTTAGCGACAGATTTATGAGTAAGGAGAATCAACATTATGGAAAATAACGAAAACGTAAACAACAAGAACGATCAAAAGGATCAAAACAAGGTAACTGACATTAAGGACAAGCAAGATCAATCAGTTCAAGAAATTGAACAACGTCCAAACTTCAATCCAACTGACATTGAAGGTCAGAACAAATTAACTGACTGGATTGAAGGTTTGGCTAAGAAGTCAGCAATCAAGAACCAAATGCTGTGCCAAAAAGTAGTCTTAATTGATGAAAATACGCCAAACATGTGGGCTATGTTGTTACACTTCCCTGGTGTTACAGAAGCTTCTGACATTCAGACCGATTCCATGAACGATGAAGGTGCTTTATCACTTGGTAAGTTATTTGCTAAAGCTGTTAAGGCTGGTGTTGTAGTTTCACCAAAGATCGATGATGTTGATACTTTCATTAACACTCATAAATCTGCTGGTAAAGCTGGTAACGAAATCTTTAATTTTCTTAACGCAGGGATTAACGGGGATCTCAAATAATCGAGAGAAACTAGAGATCAAACATAAGGCAGACGCGTTAGATCTGCCGGTTAGATTAGTCATGCACGGTATACCAGAAGACTGGATTTCAGAAGCAACGACTAAGCAGTTGTTAGTCTTATGGGAAATCGTTAAGCGTGATGAAAGATACAAAGCAGGTGTCACAGGACAAATGCTTATTGGTGATGATACGAAATAGAGGTGAAGCCTATCGAATAATCGATAAGCTTTTTTCTACGTAAAGTCAAGCATCATCGTATGTTTTGCTTTATTATTTTGTATAATTTAACGACTTAATTAAAATTGTGTCGATTTATTTTTAAACGAAAGTATGACAAATAAGCCTGCAAATCTATAATTTTTGTAAGCTTAGTTTTATAAT
>NZ_ML136901.1 GCF_004009905.1 Lactobacillus xujianguonis | reverse complement strand
GCTAAAACGCTTAAGCTTAAGGCAGTTCAATCAGATCAGACTCTTTTCTATTATTACTATTTACAAGTCGAGTCTAACAAGATTGGACTTTTTTATTAACTAAAACGATTTAACTAGCACCACGCGTAATTAATTACTTCATCAAGATGATTAGTATTATGCATAGTTCCTTTATCCTTGTGTACTTGGCGCTCATAGCTAAGAACTAGATAATTTACAAACGTCCGTAAATATCTTTCCGTCATTAATTCTGATAAATTACCCTTATCTGCTCTAGCTAATAGCCTACCGATAAAGAATTCTAATTCTTCTTGAGACCATAATGGCATCGTGTTTGTAAATAAGCGTAATAAATCCGGCCGATCAGTCCAGTGCTTTCCTTCATCAAAATTAGCCTTTATCTTTGCTCTCAAATCTTCACTTAATTGATTTAACTCCCCCTTAAAATACGCCACGGTCACAATTGTTCGCATTTTTAGGATTTCATTATTAGATGATATCAGTATTTCCTGACACAAATTCTCTAGTTTATGAAGATCTTTGGTATTAACAGCTTCATCCATTTGTTCTTGCCATGACTTGTCACGTTTGTTTTCTTCAGAATCATACGTATCTTGAATAAGGTGATAAAACTCTTCAATATCTATTTTATTTTTCAATAAAATCTGAAATAAATTCTCCGAACTTATCGCATATTCATCTTTTTCAATCTTGGCATAATGTGGTCTGCTAATAATGCCGGCACACATTTGTTGCTGAGACAGGCCTAATTTTTTACGCTCTTTTCGTAACGCTTCCCCTATTTTCATATTTCCTACTCCATCCCATCCAAAAAAGCCGCAATGCCATCATGATTATGATCTGCTGTTACGGTAAATTTTGACTTCAAATCCGCTGGCGCATTCCCCATCAAATAAGGATGCCCCACTGCCTCAAGCATGTCCTCATCATTGTAATTATCACCGAAAGCATAGCAGTCAGCTAAAGAAACATTGAATTCTTTAGCTACTTCCTTAACTCCACTACTCTTAGAAACACCTTGCTGCATAATTTCAAGCAAATGCGGAGCTGATTTAACTAAATAAAGATCAGGATATTTTGATTTAAGTAGTGCCTGCAGTCCATCTAGTTCTGCAGCTTCACCCATTAAGAGTAGTTTGTGCACACCTTGCAGACTCGCAATTCTTTCAACTGGTAAAATTGTTGCCTTCACTTGAACAATCGCTTCTTCATGTTGCACCAATTCACCATCATTTTGCGCATACCAGACATAACCACTATAAGCGTTCCAAACTACTGACTTGCTTTGCTTTTCAACTACGTGACAAATCTCACCTGCCACCTTGCTAGACATGAACTTGGAGACTAACGGTCGTCCCATTTCATCAAGTACTAAGGCGCCATTATAAGCGATCATCGGGCAGACTTTGGTCACTTGCTCTGCGGCTGTCATGATTGCCTTGGGCATGCGCGCAGAAACTGGGACGAAGAGATTACCCTGAATAATCTGCCGCCGCAAAGCATCCCGCGTCTTAGGTGTTACTTGCAGCTCATCATTAATTAAGGTACCGTCGATGTCAGAAAAGATAATTTTACTCATAATGTTCCCTTTCTCGAATTAATAATTGTAATCTTTTGCCTACCCTTACTCTTTTAGGCTATACTAAACAGGTTAAATAATCCAAATAATAAGGAAGAAAGATTATGGCTGATAATTTAATTAAGATTGCGTACTTATATGAAGACCTGATGAACACCTACGGTGACTCAGGGGATGTTAAAATTCTAAGCTTCCTGCTCAAACGCGAAGGCTATGACACCCAAGTCGACAATATCTCATTGGGCGACAAGTTCAATGCCTTTGACTACGACTTTGTTTTCTTCGGTGGTGGTCAAGACTTTGAACAGACAGTAGTCGCTAAAGACTTGCCTCGCCACAAGGACACGCTTAAAGAATACATCAACGACGACAACCCTATGCTCTGCATCTGTGGTGGTTACCAATTGATGGGTTCTTACTACAAGACCAACTCTGGCACCACTATCAAGGGCTTAGATATTTTCCCACTCCACACTGTCTTCAAGTCTGATAAGCGGATGATCGGTGACACCAAGTATATGACTGAATGGGGCGAAGTAACTGCCTTTGAAAATCACTCTGGTCAAACTTACTTCGACAACACTGATATGTTGCATCCCCTCGGCGATATGATTGAAGGTTACGGTAACAATCCTCAAGATCATGAAGAAGGCTTGCGTTACCGCAACTTTATCGGTTCTTATTCTCATGGTCCATTATTAAAGAATGTCAACGTGGCTAATGCGGTGGTGAAAATGATTATTGAACGTCATAATGAACGCCTTAGTCAAAATGACAAAGTAGCTGAATAACAAATAAAAACAGAAGCTCAATTTGGGCTTCTGTTTTTTAGAGGGAAAAAGTACATATGCTTTGCAAATATTTAACATTACTAGCAATCTATGTGTTAGTATGTAGTTATTAACTATAATATAACTACATATTTTACACAAAGGGAGCATAATATGACCGAAAAAGCAGCAATTAATATCCGTGTAAAAAAAGAAACAAAACAAAATGCAGAAAAAGTATTAGGTAAACTTGGTATTCCTATGTCAGTTGCAATTGACATGTACTTACGACAAATTGCATTAACTGGTGGCATTCCTTTTGATTTATCTTCAAAAAAGATAAACAACAGAGACGATCACGAAACTGCAATGATGGTAGCTGAAGCTACTGCTCAATATGAAGTCACAAAGACTACCTGGGAAGATAAGTTCAATGAACATACTCCCGCTTGGATGAACATGAACAAGATGACTAAAGAAGAGCTACAGGAAAGGTTCGCTAAGCACGCTAAAGAAATGGATAATGGCAATTATATCAGTGCTAAAGAAGCTTTTAAAAAACTGGATAAGGGGTTTGGACTATCAAAATAGTGCTATCAACACATAATGAAAAACTACAATATTAATCTTTACCCTTATGTTTATGATGAACTTGAAGAAATTGGTCTTATGTTAAAAAGACTTGCAAAGTCTAACAAGGTTACTCAAGACTATCTCAATAAAATCAAATCAACGATTAGCTCCTTGACATATTTTCCAGAACGATACAAGGTTATTTCATGGTGCGATGATAAAGCGTTCAGGAAAGTTAATGTAAAGAAGTTTTCTATTTTTTATTATGTCAAAGACAATACCGTTTGGATTTCAGATATACTTCTTTCATCGACAAATAAAGCTAATAATTATTAAACTATCTTAGGCGGTGATCTACATGAAGAGATTTTGGTATCGACAACTTACAATCATTATCATCGAGGTTCTATCATTAATATCCGCCTTCCATCTAGGCGATCTTACACCAGAGCTAGTATGGCTCACAATTGTTGTAGTCATTGTTCAATTCCCAATTTCTTACTTTTACACGAAGCATAAAATCAACGCAACTAAGAAGAAAAATTAATCGCTGAATAAAGCAAAAGAAGCCCAAAAAGGCTTCTTTTTTATTGGAATTACTAATTTTCTAACAAAAACTTTAATAGACTAGTTTTCATTTTTATTCCCTCAAAACTAAAACATTTGTGTTAAAGATATTATATTATATCCGAAACTTAATAGTAAATTTTATCATTTATACTTGAATATTTTTGCACGTTTTTATCGAATATAGATGAGTAAAATTGATGAAAATAAATATGGTAAATCAAACACCCGCTCCTCTTTTGAGAAACGGGTGTTAATTTACCTTCACTGATGTTTTTTCGCCATTTTTCTCTGCGGCGTAATATTCAAAGCTAACACTGCAATCACAACTAAGGCGGATCCCAACCAATCCATCTGAGCCATCGACAAGCCAAAGACTAGCACTGATCCAATGGTCGCTGACAACGGTTCAAAAGCGTCGAGCAAGCTGACAGTTGATGGTCTAACGTACCGCAAAGCATTCGCCATCACCGAGAACGGAATAATCGTCCCAATCACAATCACGGCTGCTACGTACAACCAGACTTCCGGCCGATTAGGAATCGGAGGCCACACCGGATGCAATAAGATTAAAACTAAGCCGGCAATCAACATCCCCCAACCGGTAACGACAATACTCGAGACGCGCTTCACTAAGCCCACGGGAATCAAAGTATAGCTTGCTTCACCTAAAGCCGAGAGTAAGCCCCAGAACAAGGCGACTGGCGTAATTGCCAAGTGATTCAATTGCCCATGCGTTGATAGTAAAAATACTCCTAAAAAGGCCACAATTGCCGCAATCACATCGATCCGCCGCATGACCTGCTTTTTCGTAATTGCCAAAAAGCCCATCACAAAGAATGGTCCAATAAACTGCAAAATCGTGGCAATTGAAGCATTAGCCTTTTGTACGACAATGAAATAAAACAGCTGCACGGGAATTAAACCAAAAATGGCATAAGCCAAAATCATTTTCGCATCGCGTTTGTTGTGCAAAGACTTAATTGGCTTATGCCGCATCATGCCACTGAAGATTAATAAAATCGCCCCTGAAATCACTAACCTAATTTTGAGTTAACCAAAGCGGCGTAATTGCTGGACTAATATTAAACAAGGCTTTGCCAAATATACCAGAGATGCCCCACATGGTGGCGGCTAAAGCAGCTAAGAGTGTCCATAACTGCCGCTTCTTTTCAGTGACTTCAATTTTCTTATTCATGACTTTTTCTCACTTTTTTCTTTTTTGGTGAAATGTTCAAGGCCATTGCTGAAAGAACAACTAAGATTGAACCAATCCAGTCCATTGGCTTCATCACTAAGCCAAAGACTAAGACCGAACCAACAGTTGCTGAGAATGGTTCAAAGGCATCCAGCAAACTGGCCGTTGAGGCTTTAATAAAGCGCAAAGAGTTGGTCATTAATTGGAAGGGGATAATTGTCCCAATAATAATTACAGCTGCCACATAGAGCCAAACTTGTGGCTTATTGGGAATCTTGGGCATCTGCGGATGAACAATCATCAAGCAGATTCCTGCTGAAAGTAACCCCCAGCCGGTAACGACCAGACTAGAAACGCGCTTCAAGACGTTAATTGGAATTAAGGTATTGGTGGCTACCCCAACAGCGGCAAGCAGTCCCCAGAAGAGTACTTCCGGCGTAATTGCAAAACTATTAAAGTTCCCGTGCGTTGCTAAGAGCACTACCCCAATAAAGGCAAAAATAGCTGCAAAGACATCGATCTTACGCATTACCTGCTTATGAGTAATGGCCAAATACGCCATTACGAAGAAAGGACCGATAAACTGTAAAATCGTCGCAATCGAAGCATTAGCCTTTTGCACGACAATGAAGTAAAACAGCTGCACCGGCAATAAACCAAAGATCCCATAAGCAATAATGACCCAGGCGTCGTGCTTGTCTTTCATGCTATCCAAAGGCTTTTGCTTTAAAAAGCCAGCTGCAACTAACAAGACAATCCCCGAAGTAATCATTCTCACTTGTGATAACCACATGGGGGTAATTTCTGGACTAATATTGAACAAAGCTTTCGCAAATAAGCCCGAAATTCCCCACATGACACAGGCTAGTGCCGCAAAAAAGGCCCACAATCTCCGTTGCTTTTGGCTCGCCATTCTCTATATCCTTCTCTCCAAATTTAATCAACATTAAATATGATAACACACAAAAAACGCGCTGCCATGCACTTTTATGCAATGCAGCGCGCTTTTTTAGATTTTCTCATTAGTGCCGATGTAGATACTGGCAGCACTGGCAATAAAGGATAGAATCTCGGCAATTAACATGGCCGGATTGAAGTAGATTGACACCGCTGAGGTCAGCAAGGCAATAATCGCAGACCAAAAGACTACTTTATTCTTCCCCGCTAACAAATAAAGGGCAACTAAGGCTAGGCAAAGCACTTGAACAAAGCTGACATACAAATTTAGGTTTACCATTAGCCAACTGGTCTTAGGTGCTAAAACTTGTCCCATTAAATCATAGAGATGCGGAATCAAACGGAAGTTTAAGGCGCCAACAATTAGGAAAAAGATCACTTCTTCAAAGATCCGAAAGAAAAATTGCCGGTTCAATTGAATACTCGTAATAGTCTCCCACAAGTTATCCTTCTTGTGCACTTCCACTAACCGCTCTCCCTTAACGACGCGGTAGGCATCAAAGAGCCAGCCGCCAACATAATAAAGCATAATAGCAAAAAATTGGAAAACTAATAATCTGAAAAAGAGGCCAAGGTTAAGAATAGCTGAGAAGAGCAAGATAATAGCCCAAACTAGTCCAAAATATAGGGCATAACGTTCAAAAATTCGTTGACGAAGCCATTTTTTATATTCCTTATTATTCATTCATCCCACCTCGACCTTAATAATTTATGATTAGCATTGACGTTTTTTTAATCATAATAGCATATTCTCATCTTTTTGCAATCTGATTTAGCTAAAAAAATCCGCTAACTTCATGTCTGTTAACACTAGTTAGCGGAGATAATTAATTTTCATTGTGATCAAGCACGAAAGGACTGAGCAATCCGACGACTAAGCCATAGATGAAGTACAGGCGATAAATATCCGCCTGCTCAGGGTGACGAATCCACAGAATAAAGGACATCACTGCCAAGATCGCTCCCAAGAAGATGGTCGAAGTGTAGTGGCGGTTAAAAAAGAAACTAACCGATGCGCCAATCGTCAGCAATAATAAAATGCCAAAGACAACCACAATTAGCGGACCTTTACTCTCCACATCAAAGTCGAGCATCCTCGTCCCCGTGAACAATTGCCACATCATATAAAGAGCTAAGACAATTCCAAGTAGTAAAACAACAATGCGTGTAATCTTAGTAAGCAGTTCTTTCATAATCTAACATCCTTCTGTTATGGTTTACTCTCGAGGACATTATAGTTGATTAGCCACTGTTACTAAAATGATTTGAATAATTTTAATTTATTTGAAAGCTGTTTTTAAAAGAAGTTTCTTCCCGCTTTTTGCTATTCTAATCCACACTTCTTGAAGATTTCATCAACATGGCGCAAGTGGTAATGATAATCAAAAGCATCATCTAAGTCCGCTTCCGACAAGTAGTTCATAACTTCGCTAGCTTCAATTAACTTTCTAAAGGAAGTCTGTTCTTGCCAAGACTGGTTAGCAAGCTTTTGTACTAAGTCATAAGCCTTTTCCCGAGATAAGCCAGCTTCATCAATTAACTTTAATAAAACTCGTTGTGAGTAAATCAAACCATAAGTCCGATCCATGTTCTTAAGCATGGTCTCTGGGAAAACATCAAGATTGGTCAAAATCTTGTTAAAGCGGTGCAACATGTAGTCAATACCGATAGTAGTATCCGGCAGGATGATTCTTTCAGCACTTGAGTGAGAAATATCCCGTTCATGCCATAAAGAAACATCCTCATAAGCCGTGACAATATGTCCGCGCAAAACCCGCGCCATTCCGCAAAGATTTTCTGATCCAATCGGATTATGCTTATGCGGCATGGCAGAGGAACCCTTTTGCCCAGCACGGAAGTGCTCTTCAACTTCATGAATTTCACTACGTTGCAAACCGCGAATTTCAGTTGCCCAGTTTTCAATACTCGTTGCAATCAAAGCTAGCATAGCAATATATTCGGCATGTAGATCCCGTGGCAAAACTTGACTAGTGATTGGTTGCTGGGTCAGACCTAATTGCTTCACCACGCTCGTCTCCACTGCTGGTGGCACGTTAGCAAAAGTTCCCACAGCCCCAGAAATCTTACCTGATTCTCCCCCTTTGGCTGCATGTTCAAAGCGGTCAATATCACGGTTAATTTCGGCATACCAGCGTGCAAGCTTAAGTCCAAAAGTTGTTGGTTCGGCTTGCACACCATGTGTCCGGCCCATTTCGACCGTGTACTTATATTTTTTAGCCTTAGCAGCAATAGTTGCTTTTAAGGCAGCTAAATCTTGACGAATAATGTTATCAGCTTGCTTTAGCAAGTAGCCCTGAGCTGTATCAACTACATCAGTGGAAGTTAGGCCAAAGTGAACCCACTTCTTTTCTGGACCAAGGCTTTCAGAAACTGTTCTGGTAAAAGCGACCACGTCGTGATGAGTAACTGCTTCTAGCTCTGCCACTCGGTCAACGGTAAATTTGGCATTCTTAGCAATTTTTTCTGCATCAGCTGCTGGCACTTCACCCAGCTCACTCCAAGCTTTGGTAGCGGCAATTTCTACCTTGAGCCAAGCATTATACTTATTTTCTAAGGACCAAATTTGGCCCATTTCTGGACGAGTATAACGATCAAGCATAAATTATAATTCCCATGGATTCTTCAAAACGATAGTTTGTTCACGGTCAGGACCTACAGAGACAGTAACTAGCGGTACGCCAACTAATTCTGAAACGCGGTGCAAGAACTTCTTCGCATTTTCTGGTAAGTCTTCATAGTTCTTTACTTGGGTAATATCTTCATTCCAAGCTGGCAATTCTTCATAGACTGGCTTACAACGGTAAAGTTCTTTCAAACTTGCTGGATAGTAGTCAATCTTCTTACCATCAAGTTCATAGGCAGTCGCAATCTTAATAGTGTCAAAGCCAGAAAAGACATCAAGTAAGTTTAAGCTCAAGCCATTGATACCAGATACCCGCTTAGCGTGACGCAAAGCAACTGAGTCAAACCAACCAACCCGACGTGGACGGCCAGTAACAGTACCATATTCATGTGCAGTTTCCCGGATACGATCGCCAACTTCATCAAGTAATTCGGTTGGGAATGGTCCCTCACCAACTCGTGTGGTGT
This sequence comes from Lactobacillus xujianguonis, assembly GCF_004009905.1. Classification (GTDB taxonomy): domain Bacteria; phylum Bacillota; class Bacilli; order Lactobacillales; family Lactobacillaceae; genus Lactobacillus; species Lactobacillus xujianguonis. The sequence goes on along the minus strand of NZ_ML136901.1, from coordinate 10,468 downwards.
AAGCCTTGCAGACACCGATGACTGTGTTCAAACGGTTAGCACCCATACCGATGCCGGAACAGATTCCGCCAGAGATGGTGTTAGAAGAAGTAACGTATGGATAAGTTCCTTCGTCAATATCAAGCATGGTTCCTTGTGCCCCTTCAAAGAGGACCTTTTCATTATGGTCAAGGGCATCGTTAATCAAGACAGAAGTATCAGTCACATACTTCTTCATCTTTTGACCGTATTCATAATACTGGTCAAAGATATCTTCAAATTTAAGTGCAGGTTTACCATAAACCTTGGTAAATAATTCGTTTTTAACCTTTAAGTTAGCGCGCAATTTTTCTTCAAAGGTATCTTTTTCTAATAAATCACACACGCGGATACCAATTCGAGAAGCCTTGTCCATGTAGCAAGGGCCAATGCCGTTCTGGGTAGTCCCGATCTTCTTGTCACCCTTAGCTTCTTCTTGATATTTATCTTGCAAAATGTGGTAAGGCAAGATGATGTGAGCGCGGTTAGAAATACGCAACTTGCTGGTATCAATCCCACTCTTTTCCAAGTTAGCTAATTCGCCAAACATTACTTCTGGGTTAATTACCACGCCGTTACCGATGACGGCACCCTTACCTGCCGCAAAGATTCCGGAAGGAATTAAGCGCATCTTGAATTCTTGCCCATCAATATCAATAGTGTGGCCGGCATTGTTACCACCGTTAGAACGAACAGCGAAGCTGGCATCCTTACTTAAGAAGTCAGTATTTTTTCCCTTTCCTTCGTCGCCCCATTGGCTACCTACTACTGCAACTGCTGTCATTTTCATTCACCTCATAAATTTTTATCAACATTCATTACGTGAGACATTCTAGCAATTAAAAAATGATCCGTCAACATAAAATCCGAATATTTTAAAAATATATTTTCTTAATAGTTCGATATTCTTATTGACAAGTAGTAGCTTTTTTCTTATAGTTATTGTCGGTTCAAGCTTAAGAATAATTAAATGAGGTCAAATAATGAGTAATTACTTTAGCATGGAAGCCTTTGATTACGATGATATTCAACTAGTTCCTAATAAAGGAATCATCAAAAGTCGGCGCGACGCCGATACTAGTGTAATGTTCGGAAATAGAGCATTTAAGATTCCTGTCGTCCCTGCCAATATGGCTAGCGTGATTGATGAGAAATTAGCTGTTTGGCTAGCCAGGAATGGCTACTATTATGTGATGCACCGTTTCGAACCAGAAAAGCGCATCCCGTTTATTAAAATGATGCATGATAAAGGGGTATTTGCTTCAATCTCTGTAGGGATTAAAGATAGCGAGTATCACTTCATCGATCAATTAGCTAAAGAAGACTTGCACCCTGAATACATCACCATTGATGTTGCTCATGGGTATTCTGTGTTTGTGATCAAGATGATTCACTATATTAAAGATAAATTGCCAGATAGTTTCTTAACTGTTGGGAATGTTGCTACGCCTGAAGCCGTCCGCGAATTAGAAAACGAAGGCGCTGATGCAACTAAAGTTGGCGTCGGTCCTGGTAAAGCTTGCATTACTAAACTTAAGACTGGCTTTGGCACAGGTGGCTGGCAGTTAGCAGCACTCAGAATGTGTTCTAAAGTTGCTCGTAAACCGTTGATTGCAGATGGCGGCATTCGTCATAATGGCGATATTGCCAAGTCCGTGCGCTTCGGTGCTAACATGGTAATGATCGGTTCGATGCTAGCTGGACATGAAGAATCTCCTGGTAATGTGATTAAGATTGATGGCAAAACTTACAAACAATATTGGGGTTCGGCTTCTGAAGTGCAGAAAGGTGCCTACCGTAATGTGGAAGGTAAGCAAATGTTAGTGCCTTACCGCGGCTCAATTAAAGACACTCTGCAAGAAATGCAAGAAGATTTGCAGTCAGCTATTTCTTATGCTGGTGGCCGTGATTTAAATGCCATCAAGTTAGTCGATTATGTGATTGTTAAGAACACCATCATGGACGGGGATTATTAAGTTAAAGATATACAAAAAACACAATGTCATGAAGATTTGACATTGTGTTTTTACTTATGCTTCTTTTTCTAATTTACCATTTACAAGCTTATACACCTGAACATTGTTCTCACGTGCTAGTTCAGGATTATAATTATGAGCAATCTCTATTACAGTAGCTGGCAGTTGATAAATTATTTGATGAATTGCATCGCTATTCTTTTGATCTAAATTGGAACAAACTTCATCTAAAAGGTAAATTTTCTTCGATCGAATTAATCCCCTTACTAAAGCAAGTCTTTGTGCTTGTCCACCCGACAAATTGCTTGCATCGCTTGATATCTTTTTATCTAAGAGATTATTTCCCAGCTCTTTTACAAGACCGACTTTTTCGGCCTCTTTTAACATTTTTTCATCAGAAATATTTTGCAAGAGATTTAAATTTTCACGAACAGTGCCTTGGAAAAGCCAGACTTTTTGTGAAATCTTGATAAAGTCATTCGAAGCAATCGGCTGATCGTTAAAAGTAATCTGACCATCATACTTTAGATTATTTGCCACACAGTTTAGCAACGTACTTTTCCCAATACCTGAAGCACCAGTGATAATAATCTTCTCTTGATCATGCAAAGTAAGATTCAACTTATCTAGAATCTTTTTATTGTTGTAAGCAAAAGAAAGATTTTTTATTTGTAAAACTGGGTGATTCGTTGCTGCAGATTCCGATGCTTTTTCATCAAAATGATAACCGTTAACTTCTCTAATCGTGTCAGTACTATGCATTTGTGTTTGGTACAAAGCAATCGTTCTTAAATAACCGACAACCCGATCTGCTGACAAACTTAACGTAATAATTGCCGCAACTGTAACATTGAATAAACCTTTTTGCATGAAGACAAGACCAATAAAAATCGGCAACAATAAGGTCACTAAAGAAATTAGCCAAGCAATAAATTGAACGTAAAATTGGCAATTGTTCATTTGACGATATTTATCTTCTTCTTCAAACAAAACATGATCAAAGTGTTTAAAAAAGAGATGTCTGACACCGAAATTAATTATTTCTAAGCGTCCTTCAAAAATATCTTTCATTACCTGTACCAATTGCGAGTTAGAATGATTCCACAATTCTGTTTTATTAGCCATTCTTTTTTTGCCAATATAGCTAGGAATTAAAGTTAAAGCAGACAATATCAAATAAATTATTCCTAAGACAATGTTGGTCTCTACTACTACAACGGCAGAAGCAACTACATTAAAGATAAATTGTATTACATCAGTAATCCCATAAAAATATTTTTGTTCAATTTCTTTAGCAGTACCTACAATTGAATTAATCGCATCTGAGCTGCTAGTTTTTTTCGAATTAGCAAATTTAGATGAAAAATATTCTTCTTTTAAAGCAACATTCAATAGCATAACAATCTTATTTTGAACTAAATAAAAGAGAAGCATTGATGTATAAACTATCAAATATGCAGCGAATGCTAAACCAATAAACTGGTAAATATGATCAACATTAGAATAGTTAACATTGGTCAGTTGTCCAAAAAGGACAGCATTTAAGACTCCTTCAAAAGCTGAGATTGCTGATAAGACAAGAAAAATCAGTTGTAAATAAACTGGGATATGTTTTAAAATCCATCTAAAATTGATTCTTTGAGATTTCATTTTTGGCACCTATATATTTATCATAATCTTCTAACCACGCTTCATCATTACTGTATGAATGTTTTATGCATCTTTTTAGCCACAAATTATTCTTAGTTTTCACATCTTTATTTTTTAAACTTAAAGTAGATAGTTCTTTGTATTTATCAGGATTATTTAAGTAATAGTAAACTTTAGCGAGAGCATAGTAATCTACTGTTTTATCATTTGATTTATACATACTATCAACAAAGCCATTTGTTCCATAAATAGTAGTCAATTTTTCATTAGATTTTGATAGTGTTTCAAAATCTATTAAATAAAAACGATTTTTCGAAAAAATAATGTTAGCTGGACTTACATCATGAATAATGTAGTTATTAAATTTATGAATTTTACAAACTACTAATAATAGATTTCTAAAATAATCTAAAACTAACTTTACTTTTTTAAAGTCATTTCGAATAATATCATCAATTGTTTCTCCCTCTATATATTCTTCTTCTAAAAAAAGAGAATTCTCTAACCAAAACGAATTAATATAGTTAGGGATAAAATTATAATTGTCATTACTTATCTCTCTAAGTAATTGTATTTCACTATATAAAGATAAAACTGAATCTTCTCCTGATAAAGTCATTCGAGCATTTTTAGTAGCTTCTTTTAATAAAACTATTTTCTTTAAATTGCTATTCCAAGCGAGATAAACTCCACCCTTAGAGCTTTTTCTAATTAACTTAAAAATTTTGAGATTTTTTGGCATCACATAATATTTTTCAAAATTTAGAGCAAATATCTTTTCCTTTGCAACATCTGGAATAAGTCCGTTTCTTTTATCTAAAAAAATTGTCTGATTTTTTACAAATTCTCCATATCTTATATATACTACGCCACTACTTAGAAAAGAAACGTCTGAAGGAATATCAACACTATATAAATCATTAAATAATTTATACAATGATACTAAAACTTTATTTAGATAGTCAGTGTCTTGAACTGGATATAGAGTAATAAACTTACCAGTTTGAGAATATCCATAAAGTCCTTGATTAAGTCTTTCTAAAACTTTCAAAGATTTACACACTTTAAATCCAATTCTATGTTTTTTATTCCATTTCAAAAATCTTTTTAAAATAGTTTTATAGTTAATTACAGTTGCTGATAGATGTATTTTTACTCCAACCTTATCTTTACTATATTTATAAAAACTTTCATTTTCCGGATAAGCCCAATATCTATCTTGAGAAACAATATGATTTTTTTGAAGCACAATACTAATTTCGTCTTCCATATATTTCACCTGCATTTTTACTTGCTATAGTTAATAAAAAAAGAGTCTAAAAGTCCAAACCAATGTCATTAAATCAAGACATTGAGATTCAAATTTTAGCCTCTTTTATTGCTAATACTATGCCTTTGAAGCTTCTTTCCCGTCACTTACAAGATATGTAGGTAACGTATGTGGGCCACATAAGCAGCTATGATTGTATGACAATACAATCTGCGACTCTTTCTTTTTTAACCCTAATTGTTTAAGATCATCTTCATCCTTAGAATTCAAGAGTTGCTTTTCTTCTGAGCTCAAATTGTACTTATCGGCTAATGCATTAACATCATCTAGTGCAACGTCAACACCATATGATAAATCATTGATTAATTTCTTCAATCCACTTGACATTTGATTGCCTCCCTATCTTTTAATTTAAGTTTTAGTTAACCTAAAATTACTGGTAATTCCCACCACATTGTTTAGTCCTCCTTTCTTTTTCTACAACTATCTTTACCATTATGATAAATGCAATAGATAAAAATGAATTTTCCTTGTATCAGATCTGTTACATAATCCTATTCAGGCCAACTAGCAATAGCTTTTCCATACCCATATTCGCTCAAGTTTCTTCTAATACTTTGTGCTTTATCACTCTTTCCTTCAAAAAGCGCCTGCATATAAATCGCTTCAATCCGATAAATCATTAAATGAAATGGCGCTGTTGCACCAATAATATAGTCAATTACATCCCTAATATGATCAACATACCCTTTCTTTTTATGGATTTGTCTGTCATAAGAAACGATAAGGCAATTTTCAAACAATCGCAAATATCGCTCTAACATTAATTCTGAAAATTTTGTTTTATTAATTGAATCTAGTAACCTGCCTATTAAAAAATCCAACTCTTCTTGTGACCACAACGGCATCGTATTTGCTAATAACTGTAATAATTCTGGACGCTTAGTCCAATTACGACCTTCATCAAATTCATCTTTTAACTTTCTTCGTGTCGATTTATCAATATCGTCCAATTTACCTTTAAAATAAGCTAGCGTCACTTCAGCTCGTAATTTTAGAATCTCACTATTAGAATTGGCAATTATATCTAAACAATATTTTTCTAATGCTTGAAGATCCTTGTTATTAACCGCTTGACTAATTTTAGTCTGCAATTGTTTAATCATTTGATTTTCCGCAGAATTATAAGTATCTTGCAATAGATCAAAAAATGCTATTATATCAATTTCATGGGCTAGTAAAATTCGAACCAAACTTTCAGAATTAAGTATATTATTTCCACTTTCAACTTTGGCATAGAAAGGTCGACTAATGATTCCTTCACACATTTGTTGCTGTGTTAATCCTAAATTATTTCTTACTCTGCGTAATGCTTGACCAATCGTCATTTGCTTTCTCCTCATATTGACTATTTGTTGTATTATAGCCCATCTTTTTAGTCACCATCATGGACGGGGATTATTAAGTTTGTGTTTCATTTGCTTTAACTTATGATAAAAATAATCAAAACGTATAGTTTAAATTCGATTTTTTCGATAAAATAAAGATAGCGTAGTGATTCAGGGTAGGAATCGCTACGTTTTTTTACTAAAAATGCGTGACAAAGGGCTAAATTATGTTATACTATGAGAGTTGAAACAAGCGCCCTTAGCGCAACTGGATAGAGTGTCTGACTACGAATCAGAAGGTTGAAGGTTCAAATCCTTCAGGGCGCATTCAATCAACGGGAAATGGCTCAGTTTGGTAGAGCACCTGGTTTGGGACCAGGGGGTCGCAGGTTCGAATCCTGTTTTCCCGATAGGGTCAAGCAAGCACAAAAAGTGCTTGCTTTTTTATTTGCTATCCCCTAAAATAATATCAACAAATTAAAAAGCAATGAAAAAGACGAGTAAATAAGTTCATCCTCACAGTGAGCTAGCGTTAGTGGGAAGCTAGCAGGCAATGTCTTATTGAAAAACACTTTTAGCTAGTTGACCGAAATGAAACTCTTCAGAGTAAGTCCAACCGTCCCCGGCACGTTACCCCACCGGTAGAGTATGTTAGTACTCTATGAGCTGGTCTATTGAATTAGACAATTTGGGTGGTACCGCGGAAAAAAGCCTTTCGTCCCTTGCTACTAGGGAGCGAAGGGCTTTTTCTTTGCTCTAAATAAGTAATTGGAGAAAAAATATGGACTTAATTTTACCTAAAAACTACCACCCAACTTTAACCATCCGTGACACTGAAGCAGCTATCGTCTGCATTCGCGAAACCTTCCAAGATAAACTAGCTGAAGAATTAAACGTGCAACGGATGTCAGCCCCAATGTTTGTTGAAAAGGCCTCTGGACTTAACGATAACTTAAGCGGGGTTGAACGTCCTGTAGCCTTTGACATGAAAGCCATGCCTGATGACACGATTGAAGTGGTTCACTCTTTGGCTAAGTGGAAACGTTTAGCACTTAAGAAGTATGGCTTTGGCATGCATGAAGGGCTTTACACTAACATGAACGCCATTCGCCGTGACGAAGACTTAGACAACTTCCACTCCATCTATGTTGATCAATGGGACTGGGAAAAGGTCATTGCTAAAGAAGAACGTACCCTTGATATGTTGGAAGTCACAGTTAACAAGATTTTTAAGGCGATTAAAGCCACTGAAAAAGTTGTTGCTGCCCGTTACCCAAGTTCTACTTACCGTTTAGGTGACCACGTTTGCTTTATCACTACGCAAGAACTTGAAGATCGCTGGCCTGACTTAACTCCTGATGAGCGTGAAGACCGCATTGCTAAAGAAGAAAAGGTCGTCTTCATCATGCAAATTGGTGATAAGTTAAAGCGCAGCGGCAAGCCTCATGACTTACGGGCTCCTGACTACGATGACTGGCAATTAAACGGTGACTTAGTCTTCTGGTATGAACCTTTACAAAGAAAGTTAGAAATTTCTTCAATGGGGATTCGGGTTAGCGAAGAAAGCCTCCGTGAACAATTGAAGAAAGCTCATTGTGAAGACCGGGAAAAATTACCATTCCACCAAATGCTGTTAAACGGCGAATTGCCATACTCAATTGGTGGTGGGATTGGTCAATCACGGTTGTGCATGCTCTTACTTGGTAAGGCTCATATCGGTGAAGTACAAGCTTCAATCTGGCCAAAGGAAATGCTGGAAGCTTGTGAAGCTGACCATATGCAAATTCTTTAAAGACAAACAAAAAATCCTACTGTTACTTTACTCGAGTAACAATAGGATTTATTTTTTTAGTTTTATTTTCTATCTCTTCTGGAAATCCAAGCCATAATCAATGGCAAAAATACAAAGCCAAAGATCATCATGGCGATAGCGTACCAGTTAATGCCAATGAATTGTCCTTGGGCATTAACAACACCAAATTGGGCCTTCCAGTTGTATTCAACTAATAAGAAGATGACCAAAATGATTGAAAGGATTGGAACAACAACATCAGTCCAGACATTCTTGTTGGCTGGCAAGATATTGTCTTTATCAGCACCCTTGCCTTGGTAGAAGCGAATCACAGCTAGTGGTACCACGATGAAGCCTAAGAAGCGCACCATGGCACTCAAAGTGATCAAGTTAGTCATGTTGTATTCAAAAGCCATTGGGATCAAGATTGCCAAAATCACAGAAATGAAGAAGGTTCTAATTGGGAAGTTGTTCTTGGTCCGCTTAGTTAAAGCCTTGGACATTTGGTTTTCCCGCGCCATTGCTTCCAAGATTCTTGGAGCGTTAAAGCTCGAAGCAACGTTAATCCCAAACATGGAAACCAAAGCACCAACTAAAATGACATCCCGTAAGATTTCATTTTGGAAAAATGCAGCAACCGCTACAACTTGCTTAGTCGTAATCAAAGCTTTAGGATTAAGCACCATCGCTACGGCAACCACACCAATATAAATCACCGCAATGACTAAGATCGCTAACGGAATTGCTCGTGGTAAATTCTTTTCTGGATTCTTCATGTCTTCTGACCCAGAAGCAACTGATTCAAAGCCGGTGAAGGCATAAAAGGCTGAAACAATCGCCATGACAAAACCAGTCGTGGTTAAGGTTGGCACAATCTTTTGACCGTTTTGAGTAATACTGTCAACTTGATTCAAGTTACTTGATGCACCAGTAGTAATTAACAAAATTACCCCGGCAATAATGATTAAAACCAAAGCAGCTAACTTACCAATGGTGGCCAAGTTCATCACCCACTTGAGGACCTTTTGGCCAAACAAGTTGATGATGGTAATGACTGCCATCAAGATAATGAAACCAATAGTGACGTTCGCAAAATTCTCTGAATCGCCACCAAAAATTGAAATGGTCGAACGGATAACGCCGACCGCCATGACGCCCCAAGCTACACTAGCTGAGAAGTAACGCAGTACGCCCATGTAAAAACCGATCTTGTCACCAAAAGCGGCTTTAGAATAGGCATAAGCCGCACCAGATTTAGTTACATATTTGGCAGCGGCCGCAAACGAGATGGCTAAAATTGCAGCAAAAATCGCCGCAATTAAATAAACTAGTAATGCTCTTGAACCTGCTTGTTGCACTACACTACCAGGGGTCAAGAAAATTCCTGACCCAATAATGGCGTTAATGGCTAACAAGACAATTGACCAAAAGCCTAACTTGTCACTTTCTTTTGTATTCACTTTTTTATTTTCCTTCCTTACTTGGCGTTATCAACAACCCACTTGAAGAGGTTATTCATAAAGGCCACTTGCTTGTTGCGGTGCAACATTTCTGGGTGCCATTGCACAGCAATGACGGTCCCTTCTTTATTTTCAATTCCTTCTGGAACGCCATCGGGAGCAGTTGCTGATTGAATTAAATCTGGTGCTACTTCCTTTAATAATTGGTGGTGGAAGGAGTTAACTAAGAAGTCAGTCTTACCTAAAATCTTAGCTAATTTACTATCTGAGTTAACCTTCATCCCGTGCGTTGGCAGAGATGGCGTGTGGTTTTGGGAGTGCTTCAAAGTTAATTCTTTACGGTAAGAAAGATCTTGATAAAGACTACCACCATGAGCCACATTGATAATTTGGGCACCACGGCAAATCCCCAATACCGGAATTCCCTTCTCTTCTGCTAATTTAAGTAACAACATATCAAAATGGTCACGAGCTGGCCAAGTTGCACCGATCTTTTGCAATGGTTCTTCGTGATACAAGTGGGGATCAACGTCATGTCCACCTGATAAGATCAAAGCTTGGACGTGATCAAGCTGGGCCTTAATGACTTCATCATCTTCAGTAAATGGAATAATGAATGGTACCCCGCCATTTTGAACAACTGAATCAACGTAGTCTTCGTTAACATAGCTACGACGATAACCAGGAAAGATCCCGCCTTGGTCAATTATTTCTGAACCGGAAATACCGATAATTGGTTTAGTCATCTCAATTCCTGCTATATAAAACATAGAAATATGTAGAAACTTGTCTTTCTACATACCAGAAAGTAATATAGTTTTCCTTTCTTTATTTTATTTACTGGCGTCATCATTAGTATTCCGATATTCCAATTTAGGAGTAATCGCATTGACCAACTCTTCCAGCTTCAGGGC
>NZ_ML136900.1 GCF_004009905.1 Lactobacillus xujianguonis | reverse complement strand
ACATCAAGTGTCTAAAAGCGACAGGGCATATCGTTTTACTACTACTTTAATTCTACAAGAGAACAAAAATAGTGAATCAATTATCCCGTCGGATAACTAATTCACTATTTAGCTTAGAATGTTTATTATGCGTCTTAAAATTTACTTCTTAATTAATTCATTAAAAGCTTCATTAGTATCAACGATATCACCCATCACGCGGTTAACCCAGTTGTTGAGCTTATCATCATCGTAATTAGCTAAGCCGCCTTCTGTATCACCAATATCGGCAATCCCGTTGTTAAATTCAACCATTTCAGTTAATAACTTGCGAGCAAACTCAGCGGTTTGACCACCAAAATTGTTAGCAAAATTATTAATGTCGCCATATTGATCGCCAATATCATTAAAAGTTGATACAGACTTACCAAAGGTATCATTTAAGTTGTCCATGTCTTCTTTGGTTGGAACCGTAATTTCTTCTTGCTTTGTGATCTGCTCGTCTAAACGAACCCCAATGTCATTTAAGACTAAGTGGCAATCATAAAGGCGATTTAACAACTTAATTCCACTGGGATTCTTGGCTTCAAAGTTTACGCTAATTTCTTCTGTCATTGCATTGTCTCCATTTGTTTAAAATCACTTACTTCTATTGTACATGTATCGAAGCTTTTTCACAAAAAAAGGTAGCGATCATTTAGACCGCCACCTTAAGTAAGTGGAAAAATTAACAATTAATCTGTGTAATTACCATCATCCTTAACAAATAAGGCAATGATAAAACCAATAACAGTTAATGCAATGGTGAAGTACATTCCGTAGTGCACACCATTAGTGAACTTGAATGCTGCTGAACCATTAACTGCACCTCTACCCATGGTTAAGAAACTTGTAGCAAGTGCAGTGGCTAACGCACCAACGATCTGTTGCATCGTGTTCAAAATAGCTGAACCATCAGCTGATTCAAGACCCTTAAGCGAGTTCAAAGCTGAAGTTTGTGATGGTGACATCGCAAGAGGAGCACCGATCATCAAGATAATATGAGCTAAAATGACATACCAGATAGCACTATGGGTAGTTACTAAACTAAGCATTACGGCCCCAACAAAAGCGATTAAGAAGCCGATTCTAGCTGGCCACTTGGCACCAAAGTTATCATACATTCTACCAGCTAAAGCAGAAGTGATGGCATTAATTAAACCACCAGGAAGCATGATAATCCCTGTCAAAGCAACTGCAACTAACAAACCGTTTTGCAAGTATTGAGGTAAAAGATACATTGCTGACAAGATAATACCGAAGTCAATCATGACTAAGATTGCACCTAAAGTGAAGTTGCGGTGCTTAAAGACTTTCAAGTTCAAAACTGGTACTTGTAAGCTTAATTGACGCTTGCAGTAAAGAATTAAGGCAATGATGCCGACGATCAAGCAAATTAAAACTTGAGCTGATAACCAACCGGCATGACTAGCAAAACTAGTACCAGCAATTAAACCTGAGAAGGCAACAATTGACAAGATAATTGATAACCAGTCGATCTTTGGCTTAGAAATTGTATTAACATTCTTCACTGAAATGAAGGCAATGATTAAAGCGATCACCAAGAACACAACGAAGGTATAGAAAATATCACGCCATGAACCGGCAGCTAAAATTAACCCAGTTAAAGTTGGCCCAATTGCTGGGGCAAACATGATTACTAAAGCTAACACCCCGTTAACGGTTCCCAACTTGTTTGGTGGGAAAATCAACATTGCAATAGTAAACATTAACGGCAAAATAATCCCAGTACTGATCCCTTGAATCATTCTTCCGACTAAGACCATTGGGAAGTTAACCCCAAGACCAGAAATCAAAGAACCGATAATAAAGGCTAATAAGCCGAAGATAACTAATTTTTTGGTCGTAAACCACTTAGTAAGCAAACTTGAAAGTGGAAGGACAATCCCGATTACCAGCATGTAACCAGTAACCAGCCATTGAATTGAAGACTGACCAACTTGAAGAGCCTTCATCAATTGTGGTAGAGCAATGTTCAAAGCAGTTTCACTGAACATCCCTACAAATGATCCAAGCATTAATGGCAGAATAGCGAGCCAAGGCTTTTTAACTTGAACTCGAGCTTTCATTCCATTATTCATTTCTTCCATTAAATAAATTCCTCCTTTTTTACGGCAACGTTGATTACTTTACCAGAAAAAATTTTTCTTCGTAAGCGATTTTTAAATGTAAATGGTTTCAAAAGAAAAAACTACCGCTTTCTTCGCAGTAGTTTTTTCGATTTGTTTATTTTACTTGATCATCTTATTAGTTTGAGCAATCAAACAAGACTAAGGTACGTGCAGGATAACTTTCTCTCAAGTTTGAACACTAATAAGACCATCAAGATCATCTAAAAGAAGAAACGTTGTTAAGATTTAACATCGTCCTTATTATTATGCACTATCGTTGCTCTAAAAAGAGCGTTTCTACATATTTGCATCGAAATGATGCAAATATAATTTTTATTTAATCTTCTTACCAACCTTGCTTGCTGGAACCCAGTTATTGGTATGAGCTACCTTGTAGTAAGTCTTACCGTTGATAATAGCTTTTTGGGTAAAGCTGTAACGGTGGTGAGCACGCAAATAGTGCTTGTTGAACTTACCTAAGCGATTGTAGGCCTTCACTCTTCTAATCCCCTTCAATTGAGCTTTGAAGTTCACCTTAGAAACAACAATGGCTGAGTTAACCTTGATGAACTTGTTGCGGCCGATTTGGAAGTACTTCTTGCCCTTGATCTTGACGATTTTGGCGTTCTTGAGAGCCTTGAGGATCTTACCCTTCTTGATGGTCCGCTTGTGTACACCCTTCTTGATGGCCTTGCCATGCTTGTCGTAAACGACAGCGTTACGAGTTAAGGTGATCTTCTTGTAGGTCATCTTTGGCAAGTTGGCCTTGGTTGATTCTTCAGGAGTGACCTTAGTGTCTGTAGTTGGGGTTACTTCTGGAGTCTTGGTTTGAGTGGTGTTAGGAGTTTGAGTAGGCGTTGCAGCTGGAGTTTGGGTAGTGACAGCTGGAACGGCATTGCTGGTGTTGGTAGTGGCATCAGGGATGTAGTTACCGAAGTCGTCAGCTGAGGTGTCGTTATAGCCTGTGAAAATATTCATGTGTTGGGCATTTTCTTCTTGTTGAGCTTGTTCAAGTTTAGCTTGGGCGTCATTCAACTTTTTTTGAGCATTATCAAGGTCAGTTTGGGTGTCGTTTACTGCCTTGTCAGCTGCTTGCTTGGCTGGTAAAAGTGCCTTAAGTTGATTTTGAGCGTCTGTTAACTTATCTTGAGCATCTTTATTTGCCTTTTCTGTCTCGGTTTCGGCATCTTGAGCTTTCTTAAGAATATCTCCTGCTTTTTGTAATTTATCTAATTTGGTTTGGGCATCTTTTTGTGCGTTTTCTAATGCAGGAATAGTCTTCTTTTGAAGAGTATCAATTGCATCATTTAAAGATTGTTGTTCTTTTTTAGTAGTATCGAAACTTGTCTGTTTTTTGGCTAGTTCATCCTTAGCTGATTGCAAATTGGACTTAGCAGTTTCTAAATCTTGCTTAACATCAGATAAAGCATCTGCTTTTGTTTGGTGGGTCTTAGTTAAATCTTTAACTTTCTTTTCCTGGTTAGCTTTAACAATCCCATCATCATTAATTCTTGAATTCAATGCTGGGATTTGGTTATTAATCAAATCATTAACTGCTTGTGTTTCTTTATCAATTTGATCAGACAGTTTTACATATTGATTATGAGCTTCAGAATATGCAGTTTGCTTAGCTGCAGCATCATTTTCCTGAATTGTCAATTCTTTTTCTGCCTTAGCAATTTCTACGTTTAATTCTCGCCTCTTATTTGGAAGAGTATTTGTTAGTTCATCTTCTATATTCAATAGTTTTTCATTATAGGAAGGATATTTGTATGAACCAGTACGCTCAGGAAGTGCCCTTAAAATATGAATAGCTACTTTATTATCTTTAAAGATAGTTGGAATAACAGCTAGATAATCTGATGTCGGTTGTAAACTATTTGATTCTTTATTGAATGTCACACCTAAAACGCCTTTAGCATGTGCTAATTCATAAGTTGGATCTGCACCTGTACTAGCAACACCATTTCCATCAGTAAAAATCATCCTGCTAATCAAATTGTAAATATTTTTCTTTAATTCATCCATATTTGTTCGACTAGAGGTAATATCAGCAGGCCCCATATCTTCGCTATAACTTAGCAAATCATAGTGTCTCATAGCTTCATCTAAGCCATCTACATCATGCCAATCAGGATAACTCGCATCATCTTGCAGATAATTTTTTGCAACACGTTTGGCAAACATTAAGCTAGCACTAGATACGTCAGTTGCCTTCCAGCCAAATTGTGCTCTAACTTTATTGATCAAGTTAGCTGCAAATAATGAAAGATCTACAATTTGATCATTTTCTAGCCTTCTCAGATTAACTTTGTTTCCTTTATCTTGCTCAGATGATTTATAAACACATAAAGCTCTATTTTCATTCATATAATCAATATCGTCTTGCGTCAACTGATTATTTTCATTGTAATCTAACAACGCTTTTTTATACTTATCAACATTAGAAATAACAATATTATTTTGTTGATTTTCTTCAATGCGTTTCTTTTCATCTTTATCAGAGTTAATCTGACTATCAGTCCCTTTACTAAGAGCTTTTAAATCTTCTAGTTTTCCTCGAACGCTTCCCGCATTCTTACCAGCCTTTATGAGAGCCGCTTTCTTGCCGGATAAATCAAGCTTACTAATTGTTTCTTTCTTATTTGCAACATCATTAGTTAAGTCTTCAACTTGCTTTTGCTTTTTAGCTAAATCATCTTTTTCTTGCTTAATAGTTGCATTAATATCAGCTAAGCTCTTTTGTGCTTCATTAAACCCTGTACCATCCAAAGCTGCTTGTGCATCACCAACTTGCTTTTGCGCATCCCCAACAGCTTGAGCTTTCTCATCAACTGCTTTTTGTTGTTCGATAACCGCAGATTTTGCATCGTCAACTTTCTTTTGTGTAGCAGCAGTTTGTCCTCGCTTTTCCTTTAAAGCTGCATTAGCTTCGTCCACTTTCTTACCTGCATCAGCAACATTTTGCTTAGCCGCATCAATTGAACCAGGCTTCTTAGCTTCTTCGCAGCTTCAGTCTCAGCTTGTGCCTTCTTATATGCTTCAGCCTTATCCTTGGCATCCCCTTCAGCCTTCTTAACTGCGGCTTCTTGCTTACTATAATCCTCATCAGGATCCTTCGCAGCACCCTTTGCCTTATCTAAAGCAGCTTGCTTATCACTAACATCCTTCTTTGTGCTAGCAACATTGTCTTGCGCATTCTCAACTGGCGTCTTCGCCTTACTCTCAGTACCACTATCAACATTAGCAGCCTTAACTTCACCATTAAATCCAGCACCAGCAAGCAAAACAGAAGCCAGTGCAGCAGCGGTCAAACTAGTAACTTTAAACTTTTTATTCGGCAATTTCTCCTTAAATTCCCTATTACTCATATCTGTACGACACTTTTTGATCTACTAATTATCTACCTACATTCGACACCTTCATTTGTAGAGTTTCACTCAATATCATAGCCTATGACCACCCGCAAAAATAACAAATATACATATTTGCAAGAAAAAACTAAATTATAATTTTTTCTTCATCAAAAAAAGCAGTGCCAATCAGACACTACTTTTCATTTTAATTAAATTACACTTATTCAAATTTTACTTATCTTCATCTAAATACTTTTGCAAAGTCTTGAAGACTCCATTCTCAGTATTAGCCGGAGCAATAAACTTAGCTTGCTTCTTAACTTCCTCCATCCCGTTAGCCATGGCATAAGAATACTTGGCAAATTTAAGCATATCAATATCGTTGCCGCCATCGCCAAAGGCAATTAAGTCGTCACCAGTCAAGCCCATCTTTTCAAGTAAGTGCTTCAAGCCACTACCTTTGTTCACGCCAGCTGCATTGATGTCAATTGCCATCCCCGCCGAAGCAAAAGCGGCAATCTGATCATCATGCTTCTTGTTGAAGTCCTCTTCAACTTCATGCACATGTTCACTGTTTAAACTAAAAGTAATTTCGTAAATATCATCTTTAGGCAGTTCATCCCAAGCATCTACTTCCGCACTGCGGCCAGCAAAATATGCCAAAAACTCTCGATCAGCCTTAGGCACTTCTGTATTCAAATAAGCAATATGCGTTTCATAGACCATGGTCGCAATCTTGCCGTATTTACTTTGAACATCCTTGATTAAATCCAAGACACTCTCGCGCTTCAATGGATAACCGGCTGCTTGTTTACCTTCAATAATTAACCGTGAACCATTTAAGGAAACAAAGTCCATCCGATCTGCAAAGCCCTTAAAGTCTTGCTTGAGCCGCGCATAAGGACGTCCTGAAGCGACAATAAAGTGCACGCCTCGCTTTTCAAATTCAATCAAAATCTGCTCAAATTGTTCATGATTATATTGCTTGCGGTCATCTAAAAAAGTTCCATCCATATCAACCGCTACCGCTTTAAATGGTAAAGTCATAAAAAATGCTCCTTTAATAATCTCTACTTTAAATTTAAACACAAGAAAAAGCCGTTGCCAATTGGCAGCGACTTTTAAAAGTTCAACTTAATTATTCTTTTACCAGTTCATGTAACGCTTGCGTTCCCATTCTGAAACTGATTGAGAATACTTAGACCATTCCAATTCCTTTGATTCAATAAAGCTGTGCATCAAGTGGTCACCTAATGAATGCTTAATTAAATCATCTTTCTTGAAGGCCTTGATAGCGTTATGAAGAGTAGTTGGCAATGGCTTAATACCATGAGCAGCTCTTTCTTCTTCAGACATTTCGAAAATGTTTTCTTCAACTGGCTTCATTGGCATCTTCTTTTCCTTAATACCGTTAAGACCAGCAGTTAAACATGCAGCAAGAAGCAAGTATGGGTTAGCAGTTGGATCAGCTGAACGCATTTCCAAACGGGTGTTAATTTCACCAGCACTTGGAATCCGGACAAGTGGTGAACGGTTTTTAGCAGCCCAAGCAATGTAAACTGGAGCTTCAAAGCCAGGAATCAAACGCTTGTAAGAGTTAACAGTTGGGTTACCAATTGCAGTAATTGCACGCGCATGTTCCAAAATACCGTTCAAGAAGTAAAGGGCAGTGTCTGACAAGTGGAATTCACCATCCTTGTCGTAGAAGACATTCTTGTTACCCTTAAACAAGGACATGTTGTTGTGCATCCCGTTACCTGCTTGACCTTCAACTGGCTTAGCCATAAAGGTAGCAAACAAGCCATGCTTTCTAGCGATGTGACGAGCAACCATCTTAAAGGTTTGGCATCTATCAGCTGTCGTCAAAGCATCATCGAATCTGAAGTCGATTTCTTGTTGGCCATCACCAACTTCGTGGTGAGCAGCTTCAACTTCAAAGCCCATCCCTTCAAGGGTTTCAACGATATCACGACGGCATCTTGCCCCTTCATCGTCAGAAGTCATATCAAAGTATGAAGCATGATCTGGTACTTCAGTAGTCCAATTACCATCATCATCTAATTTGAAGAGGTGGAATTCCATTTCAAAACCGATATCAAAAGTATCAAAACCGGCTTCTTTCATTTCACCAAGAACGCGCTTCAAGTTGTTTCTTGGGTCACCAGCAAATGGCTTACCATCAGTGGTGTGCACTGAACAAATTAAACGACCAATCTTGCCGCCTTTTTCGTCGCCCCATGGCAATACTGACCAGGTTGAGAAGTCAGGATACAAAACCATGTCACTTTCTTCAAGACGAACAAAACCGTCAATTGAAGAACCATCAAAACGAATATCGTTGGTTAATACCTTGTCCAATTGACTAGTTGGAACTTCAACGGCCTTTTCAGTACCGTTAATGTCAGTAAAGCATAAACGTAAGAACTTAACGTTCTTAGCTTCAACTTCTTGTTTGATTTCATCTGCAGTATATTGTTTACTCATTGGAATATCCACCTATTAAAAATATAAAAACAAATTGGTATGGTCCTATTGTCGATTCCTTTTCTCGTCCTAGAACTGACTAATACAATAGCAGACCAATTTTAAAAAGTCAAATTGGTCTAACAAATATTTTCAAAATTTATTTTTCTTGATCATTAAAGAAAATATCTTTCACCGCATTAATAATGGCAATCTTGTCATGGGCATAGGTTAGACCGCCTTGCATATAAACGGCATAAGGTGGACGAATTGGGCCATCGGCTGAGAATTCAATTGTTGAGCCGGAAACAAAGTTCCCTGCTGCCATAATAACCTTATCTTCATACCCTGGCATGTGGTAAGCTTCAGGGTTAACAAAAGAGTCAACTGGTGAATACTTTTGGACTTCTTTAACAAAGGCTTGCATCTTCTTGGGATCGTTAAAGATAATGGTCTCAATGACGTCACTCCGCGTTTCATTCCACTTAGGAGTCACATCCATCCCCATCTTTTCAAACAAGGCAGCCGCAAAGATCATCCCTTTTTCTGCCATCCCAGTCACGTTAGGGGACAAGAAAAAGCCTTCGTAAAAGTCCCACTGATTGGCTAAAGTAGCCCCTTCATCGCTGCAACCTGGAGCAGTCAAGGCAATCTTAGTATTCTCAATTAATTCTTTCTTACCAACGACATAACCGCCGGTCTTGGCAATTCCGCCACCAGCATTTTTGATTAATGAGCCAGCCATAAAATCAGCGCCATATTCAGTTGGTTCATGCTTTTCTGAGAATTCACCGTAGCAATTGTCAATAAAGACTAGACTCTTAGGACTAACTTGTTTTACAAAGGCAATCATCTCTTTAATTTGAGCAACCGTAAAAGTCTTCCGGGTTGCATAACCACGTGAACGTTGGATAGCCACAATCTTTGGTTGATCGCGTTCAAGCACCTTTTTAGCCTCATCATAATCAACTAAGCCAGCTTCAGTTAATGGCACATGTGCGAACTTCACACCATATTGGGCCAAAGTCCCCTGCTTTTTGTCAGTTAGCCCAATAACTTCTTGCATGGTGTCATAGGGCATCCCTGTCAAATAAGTCAAAGTGTCCCCTGCTTGCAAGTTACCTAATAAGGCAGTGAACAAGGTATGTGTTCCCGAAACAAACTGCGGGCGCACAACGGCAGCTTCGGTGTGAAAGACTCGGGCATAAATCCGGTCCAACTTGTCGCGTCCTGTATCATCATCGCCATAGCCGTTAGTTCCTTGTAAATCGGCTTCGGCCACTTCTTCAGCGCGAAAAGCGTCTAACACTTTTTCTTGGTTATATAAAATTTGCTCATCGATTTCTTGAAATTTGGGTGCAATTTCTTGATCTACTTCGTGCACTAATTGTGCTAATTTTTCAGGCATCTTTTCCATTTTGCCAATCCTCCACAGTTCTTAAAATCTTGTCTAAACAGTTAGGATCATCTAAAGGATCAAACCACTTCACTGGTAATTTATTTCTAAAATAAGTTAATTGTCTTTTGGCATAACGCCGTGACGCAGTTTTCAACTGGTTGATACATTCTTCTAAAGTACTTTTTCCTTTAAAATAAGGGAAAAATTCCTTGTAGCCAATCGCTTGTAAAGCTTGATATTCTTCTTGACGATGATCATAAACAAAGCGAGCTTCTTCTAACAGCCCTTGCTCCATCATCTTGTCAACTCGTAAATTAATCCGGCGGTAAATTCCTGATCGCTTGGCATTGAGTCCGATAATTAAATAATCATAACGCGGCTTAATCTCAGTTTGTTGTTCAGAGAACTTTTTCCCTGTCCGCTCAATTACCGTTAATGCCCGTAATGTCCGCCGACTATTGGCCACCGGAATTTTAGCAGCAGCGGCTGGATCCTTATTGTTTAATTCTGCCCATAGTTTCTCTGGACCGTTAGCAGCTAAATAGTCTTCCCATTTTTTAGTAACGCTGTTTTCTTCTGGTGTTTTCTCACCTAGCTGCATCTGATTTAATAAAGCATTAACATAAAAGCCAGTGCCGCCAACGACCATTGGTAATTTATTTTGCGTGGCAATTTCATCAATCGCTGCCGTTGCTTGGTCGACGAAGTCTTTAACTGAATATTCTTCAAAAATCGAACGTGTATCAACTAAATAATGCTTAACTTGGGCCTGCTCTTCTTTAGTAGCTTTTGCTGTTCCAATTGCGACTTCTTGGTAAACCTGCATCGAGTCACCTGACACGATCAAGGCGTTGATTTTTTGCGCTAATTTAATGGCCAGGTCAGTCTTACCAATCGCTGTTGGCCCCACAATTGCGAGTACTTTTTGCATCTTTTTCTTTCCTTACAAAAAAGTGTGGAAAATTCTTCCACACTCCTCTTGCTAATATTTGGAAGCCTTTGTTCGGCCATCCCATTGTTCAAAACCATCTTTCAACCAATGAATCTTGGTGAAGCCCTTCTTCTTTAAGAATCTAGCTGCTCTCAAAGTCACAGTTAATGAATCTGAGTATAAGTAGACTGGTAAGTCAGGGCGAAGTTCATTGTATTGGTATTTTAACATGGTTGAAGGCAAATTACGCGCACCATCGATATGCTTACGCTTGAATGGTTCTTTTTCTCTTAAATCGACGATTTGAGCCTTCCGCATACCTTCTTTAAAACCGGCATTATCTAATTCGCCGCCAATTCGCTTAGCTTGAATCTTATTCCAAGCCCAAATTCCAACGAAAAATAAAATAATGACGATTAAGGCAGTATCCAAAATGATTAAAAAATTCGACATAAACTACATTTGCCCTTCTAAAAAAGATTATATAAATATGATACCGCTAAAATTATTCCGGCGCTATGGCTTTTTAGGGTCTTTTTCTTTCCGTTCTTCGACTTCGTGTTCACGCTGCAAGATTAATTTAGCAATCAAATAATCATGTTGGTCAATTAAACCGGCCTTATAGATATTGTCTAATTCAAGTGCCATTAGTTCAATATCCCAGATGCGTTTACCAACATGGACTAAGACGCCATATTTTTCTAACAGCTGCTGCACATCATATAATGTCTTCATCAAAAGTTGATTACCATTCCTTGTCTAACTGTTAGTACAACATACACCACCAGTACGGCTCCAGCCAAGACCCGCCACTTCGGATTGTATTCTTTCATGGTGCGGTCGCCGCAAATGATTGCTAATAAAAATCCAGCGATAAAACCACCAATGTGTCCTTGAATATCAATATTAGGCACAAAAATATCCAGACCCAGGTTAATTAAGGCTAAGACAAAAGCTTGCCGGCCTAAATAACTAATCAGTGGATTCTTTAAATTGCGTAACCCGACTGCAGTCATCGCACCAAATAAACCAAAGAGGGCAGTTGAAGCTCCTGCACTCACTGCGGCATCACTACCAAAGGCTAAACTTAATAAGTTACCACCAATTCCGGATAAGAGGTAAACGATTAAGAAGCGCCAATGTCCAAGTAAAGGCTCCATATACAGACCCATGTAGTAGATAATTACGGCGTTTGATACCAGGTGCATGACCCCAATGTGCAAGAATTGCGCGGTAAACAGGCGCCACCATTGGCCACCGGCAACTACTGCGTAATTATTCATTGCTCCCATTTTCATCAAAGTTGCAGAATTTTCGGAGCCGCCTAAAAATACTTCAGCCACAAAGACAACTAGTAACACAATTAAGATGCCTAAAGTGA
Source organism: Lactobacillus xujianguonis (assembly GCF_004009905.1). Classification (GTDB taxonomy): domain Bacteria; phylum Bacillota; class Bacilli; order Lactobacillales; family Lactobacillaceae; genus Lactobacillus; species Lactobacillus xujianguonis. Next base: position 15,692 of record NZ_ML136900.1, on the reverse strand, counting down.
CAAAACTACCAGATAAGTTGATTTTTTGCTTCATTATTTTCCTCGCTTTAACGGTAAATCTTGTTTGGCGTGACTATTACATCCATTGCCACATCAGTGGCTTCAATTGGCCAAGTAGCTGTTTCAAAGATCATTTTCGAATTAGCTAAGGCAATTGTTTTCGTCGGATGCTTTGCTAAGAAGCGGTCATAATAGCCTCCACCAAAACCTAAACGGGCATGATTATCTTGACTAAAAGCTAAACCAGGAACTATTAAAAGATCTAAGTCATTCTTGATTTCTGCTTCACCAGCCACTTCCTCTACGCCAAACTTGGATTTAGTTAATTTTGAGCGATAAGTATAACGCAAGAAGTCTTGAGTATGTGCACGATCTGGATTGGCACGTGCTAAATAGACTTCTTTACCTAAATCCCATAACTGAGCAATAATTTCAGAAGTATCAATTTCAATTGGCAAGGATGAAGTAACCCCAATTGTTTGACTCTTCTTGATAAGATCAAGGGTAAATAATTGGCGCAGAATGGCTTGATCTTCTTTCTTTTTTTGTGGTGTATCAGCAAAAGTAGTCAATACTTGCTTTTGCTCTTTTCTCATTTCTGTTTTCTTCATGAATAACTCCAAATAACAAAAAATAGCAGGCATTTAACCTGCTACTTTGGTTTATTACTTAGTTTCACGGTGAAGTGTTACGTGTCTTTCGACTGGGCAATACTTCTTTAAAGTTAAACGTTCCGGATGCTTACGCTTGTTCTTCTTAGATAAGTAACTTCTGTCGCCACATTCGGTGCATTCCAAAATGATGTTATCTGCCATTTCTTTCACCACCTACAATTTTTATTCTGACTGTATTAGAATAGCATTTTTTGCGGACTTTGACCAGTCCTTTTTTCTATTTATGTAATTTGAAGTAGTCTTGAACCATTGCTTTAGCCACTTGTAAAGTGTAAGAACCTTCCATATCAGGATCCAAACCTGGGAAAACAACAGCTACGGCTAGCTTCGCATTATTCGATGGCGCATAACCAACGAAAGTGGCATTAATCAATTCTGGCGGATTCTTGCGGTTAGGGTGATCAGGATCATAGTAGAAAGTCTGAGCAGTCCCAGTCTTACCAGAGATTGATGGTTTAACCCCCTTTAACTTGTGGGCCGTTCCCCAGCCGTTAGTTCCGTGAACTACCCGCCAGAATCCTTGCCGGACAACGTTTAATTCATCATGAGTCCAAGGGATCCGTTGCTGGATATTTGGCTTCTTGGTGTAGTTAATATAAATCTTCTTACCATTATTGCTCGTCCGGCCGACCGATTGCACGATATATGGTTGCAGACGATAACCGCCGTTAGCAATCGTTGAAACATATTGTACTAATTGAATCGGCGTATAAGCATCATAGTTACCATAGGCCAAGTCAAGTAAAGAACCAGATAAGATATGTCCTTGGCTATTGAAAGTGCGTCCTTCAATTCCTGAAACTTCACCAGGCAAGTCAACGCCAGTTCTTTGACCTAAGCCAAACATATTAAAGTTATTACGCAAGATTTGGAAAGAATTATCAGGCATCGCAATATAACGCTTAGGTACATAACTTGCGTGAACCCACTTCATTGCTAGGTGCATCATATAGATGTTACTTGAAACTTCCAATGCCGTCGGCGCATCAAGCGAGCCAAAAGTACCGATTGGATAGACTGACTTTTTAACTGGTGAACCTGGTAAGTAAATCGCAGTATCAGGCAAAGTGTTATTAGTTGGCGTAATAACCTTGTTAATTAAACCACCAGAAACAGTGGCCCCCTTAACAACTGATCCCATAACAAAGGATTGGTTAATAACGCCCAAAGCATTGTCATAAGTCTTGTTGGTCTTCGGATTACGGTTAATCCCGGCAACTGCTAATAAAGCACCTGTCTTTGGATTCATGGCGATGGCATAAGCCCCATTTGAATAGCGAGCTGCTCCCGCACCAATGGCTGAACTATAAACTCGTTTAAGTGTGCTTTGAACCTGCTTTTGGTACTTGGCATCAATCGTCAACACTAAGCTGGCTCCAGCTTGCCCTTTATAAACGGTCTTGGTTTGCTGGATCTTGCCATCACTCTTGGTAAGGACTTGACTAGTTGACTTCGTCCCTTTCAAAAGTGATTCATATTCTTTTTCTAGATATGAAGTACCAACCCGATCATTCCGTGAATATCCTTGCATCAAGTATGACTGTAAATCTTCACTTGGCAAACCAGACTTTTCAGTTGAAACTGACCCAATAATACTCTTGATTGAAGCACCATTAGGATATGAACGCTCCCAGTCAGTCCCAATTCCGACACCGGGAAGTTCTGATAAGTGTTCACCAACTTGGGCTAATTCATGATCGCTTAAATCTCGGTTTTTGATATAAATTGTTGATAATGTATAAGCTCCTGAAATTTTATTAAAGATTAATGCAGCAACTTTTTGCTTAGCAGTAAATTTAATCTTATCGCGTTTAACTTGCGCAATCATATTTTGGTTGATTTCAGCGCTGGTCAGCACATCACTGTTCTTTTGCGCAGCTGGTAATTGCGCCTCGATGCGAGTAGAATTAGCTTGATCTGCTAAATAATACTCTGCCAGCTGCTCTTCAGTTGGTTTTTCATCATTTAAAGTAATATAGTTGCTTAATGCATTTGAAATCTTATAAATTTGACTTGTCGAAGTCGAAGCCCCTTTAGTATAAGTGATCGCATTATTAGCTTTATTACCAACTAAAACACGGCCCTTAGCGTCATACATTACGCCTCGGGGTACCTGACTTGAAACAACTTTCGAATCATTCCGTGCTACTTCTGACTTAAAGCGCGATCCGTAAGCCAATTGCAGATATGCTAGTTGGCCAATTAAGAGTGCAAATAAGACAAAAATAATCCCAAGAATGATTCTCATTCTAATTGGTGTTGCGGCCTGTTTATTAGAACCAGTGCCACTATTTTTTCTAAAATAATCCACGTCAATCGTTCCCTCACTAAACTGCAATTATTTTAACAAAAACTACCCTGCAAATCTATCACTTAGAAAGGAGCTTAGCGAAAATTTAACATGCTCTCTAAACTCAAAACTAACTTAACTAAGCCGTCTGTTTACTTTGGGCTAATTAGTACTATCTTGCCATTTCTGCTTTTCTTTCTATATTTTGCCAGTCACCACTTTAATATCTTAACCGTTGATTTAGGACAACAATACGTCGACTTCTTTGCTTTTTTAAGAAGCAAACTTTTTTCCGATCCACTGAGTTTAATTTACACTTTTCAAAATGGCCTAGGAGGATCAATGGTAGCAACTACTGCCTACTATCTCTTAAGTCCATTCAATTTAATTGTTTTTCTCTTTCCGCAGTCTGCTCTGCCAATTGCCATTTTAACGATTATCAGTCTAAAAATCGCGGCTATCGGCTTAACTAGTTATTATTATTGGCAAAAAAGCGTTAAGCCTGCATACGCCAGTGCGGGCGGCTTAGCTTTTGCCCTGAGCGGATATGTCATCGCTAATCATTTTAACTTAATGTGGCTGGACTCATTAATCTTACTACCTTTATTAATCGCCAGCATCGATCACGCATTGAAAGAAGAAAAGGATCACCTCATCCTCATCACTTTTGCCCTGTGGGTCACCAATTTTTATACCGGCGTAATGGCCCTTTTCTTTGGCTTGTTATATTTTTTGGTCAATTTTTTCATTCAAAAAAAGCAGTGGCAAGTTTTTGGGCATTATTTGCGTCGCAGTATCTTAGGAAGCCTCTTAGCAGCCTTTGTGCTTGTGCCCGTCTTTTTTGAATTATTAGCCGGAAAAACAACTGCAGAAACAGACTGGTCTTGGTCCTGGCAGTTTAATCCTGTGAAAGAATTAGCCAAGTTAACTGACGGTGCTTACAGTTTTAATGAAATGCAAGATGGCATGCCCAATATTTTCATGACCTTACCTTTTTTAACTCTAGTACCAGTTTTTTTCCTTGACCGAAAAATTTCAATTAAAGAACGGTTTAGTAACGGTATTTTGCTCTTCTTTTTACTATTGTCCCTAGTTTGGACGCCGCTAGTTTTAGTTTGGCATCTGGGGCAATTTCCCGTCTGGTATCCTGGTCGCTTTAGTTTTGTAGTGGTTTTCTACTGCCTTAATTTGGGGATGTTGGTCTTAAAAAGCCAATCTGATTTTTCATGGCCACGCAAGATTATCATTGGCTTGCTAGTCTTAATGACTATCTGCTACTGGACTTTTAAGCAAAATGATTTTGGCTTTTTAAACGAAACTTGTCTGCTTACCTCAGCGGCTTTTGCCGTTTTAGGACTATTGTTTATCTTCTTTTTATTCCCTCATTTTCAATTTGGGCGCTACTATCTTTGGGTAATCGTGGCCTTAGAAGTTACTGTCAATTTAATTTTCTCCTTAGACAACCTTTCCTATCAAAAAAACCGTGATTACCAAAACTTTGCTGCCAATACCACCCAAGCAACTTCCTTTATTCAGCAGCAAGACCCTAGCCTTTACCGGATGGAGAAGAGCTTTTTCCGCTCTGATGACGATGCTTTTACCGGAAATTATTATGGCCTGGAAAATTTTAATTCCGTTACCAATCAAAAGGTCCTGAATTTGCTCGCGCTCTTAGGTTACGAAAATAACAGCAATTCCGTGACTAATAATGGCGGTACGCCAATTACCGACGCTATTTTGGGCTTTAAATATTATTTAGAACCCAACTATACCAACGATTCTTTGCCTAAGAGTCAGCGTCTGCCATTTGAAAACCTTAATCACCGCTTAGATCTTGACTTATATCCACAGATTAAAGAAGAACCACAGCTCTTAATTGCCAAGAATGCTAACGCCTTGCCCCTCGCCTTTTTAAGCCCAACTAAAGATCTAAAAGCTCAGTTCTTTGGTGATAATCCGGCAGTTAATCAAGAACAGTTACTGCAAGAAGTTACTGGTAAAAAGGAGCTCGTCTTCCAACCTTTACCTTGGCCACAAGCTAAGTTAACCGGAGTAAGTACGTGGTCCCACAATCCCCACCAATATACTGCCAAAAAAGGAGCAAAAAAGAGCCAAGTCTCCTTCGTGCTAAAAACTAGCCATCCTGGTTCTTACTACTTAGAGATGCCTCATGGTTTACAAAGCGAACAAGTAACGCTCTTAGTTAATGGGCAAGACATTAATCTTGACGTGCGCGATAGCCAAGCACACCTCATTAACCTTGGTCATTTCCACCACCAAACCAATTTAGAATTAACTTTTATTCTAAAAAACAGCACCCTCAATCTCAGTACTGCCAATCTGTGGCTCTTAAAGACTAAACAACTCACCCAAATCTTGCACGCTTTTAAAGGGCAACAACCAAGCGTTAAGCAAACTAGTCCGTTAACTTTAACGACTAATTCGTTCACTACCAAACAAAAAATGCGCTTTAATTCAACGATTCCCGCTAGTCCGAATTGGTTGATTTTTGATAATGGCCACTTGGTGAAAAAACGCATCTTCGTGAAAGCTTTCTTAAGTTGTTCTTTACCGGCTGGCAAGCATCAGATCAAATTAATTTATGTTCCTTGGGCCTTGTTGCTGGGCCTAATAATCAGCCTTTTAACTTTGACATATGTGAAAATTCAGATACACTAGACTTATTGCACATTTTTGTAATAAAATGAATGCGTTAACAAATTTATATAGAAAGAAGAGTAGCTATGGCTCTTAAATACCAAATTGGTGTCGATGCTGGTGGTACACACTCAACCGCCATTGCATATGATATGGATGGAAAAGAAATCGGTCGTGCTGAAGGCGGTCCAGGTCAAATCAACACAAACTACGAACTGGGCATTAAGAACATTTCAGACACAGTCAACGAATTATTAGACAAAATTGACGGTGACTGTATGCGCGTATTAGCCGGAATTGCTGGTTTGTCAGTTGTCGGTAACGCTCCTGAAGTTGCTGCCACAATTTCTTCAAGAATCAACAACTTGCCAACCCGAGCAATTACTGACTCACTTTTGGCCCTTTACAGCGGTCTTGAAGGCGACGATGGTGCCTTAGTTATCGCAGGAACTGGTTCAGTTTATAACGGTTTACAAAACGGTCACTTAATTGCTGTTGGTGGTTACGGTAACATCTTGGGTGACGAAGGTTCAGGCTACGCTATTGCTCGTGCTGCTATGCAATCAGCTTTACTCAGCTGGGACAAGCGTGAAGACAATGCTTTGATTCCAATGTTCACCAAGTTATTTGGCGTTGACCATATGGATGAATGTAACGCTAAATTCTACAAGATGACTAACCCAGAAATTGCTGGCATGGCTGTTCATGTTGCTCAACTAGCTGACGAAGGTAGCGATGATGCCATTAAGGTCATCAAGGAACAAGCTCACCTCTTAGCCCGTGATATCATCATCGGTCTTGATCGTTACGAAGATCCTAAGCCAATGAAGATTGCTTTAACTGGTTCCGTTTTGGCAAATAATGAAATGATGCGGGGCTTAATCGAAGATGAAGTTAAGAACAAGTACCCAGATGCTATCTTCTCCATTTCTAATGGTGAAAATGCACGTGGAGTAATCTTCGATAAGAGTAAGGACTACCGTTACTTCACTAATCACGAAGACAGATAATTTTATAAAAGCCAAAAAAATACCGAGAACTTAATTGTTCTCGGTTATTTTTTATCCTTATTTCTTCTTCAAGCTATCCACATGCTCTTTAATCTTCTGTGCCGCAGCATTTAACTTTTCATGTTCTGCAGAAGTTAATTTCAATTCAATTAATTCTTCCACTCCATCTCGGCCAATGATGGCTGGATAACCAAGATAGGTCTTAAATTCTGGATCATAAGTCGAAACTGGGTAATATGCCCGCGCATCGCTGAAGACTGCCTTAATCAAATCAACGGCACACATGGCAACGGCATAACTGGTATAACCTTTACCGTTAGCTACGGCAAAAGCATTCTTATTTGATTGTTCACTAATTTTTTCTTGATCAGCTTCATTAAAGAGTTGTAAAGCAATCTTGTTGTTAACTCTGACAGTTGACCAAGCAGTAAATTGAGCTGACCCATGTTCACCTAAGACAAAGCCTTCGACATTACGTGGATCTTGACCCAACTTGTCCCCAACAATTCTTTGCATTCTGGCCGTATCAAGAAAGGTCCCTGTACCAAAGACGCGATTCTTCTTTAAGTCAGTCGTTTCTTGCAGGATTTGAGTAACCGCATCACAAGGGTTAGAAACATTAATTAACACGCCATCGAAGCCAGATTCCTTAATGTCTTCCCCAACTTGTTTAGCATTCTTAGCATTCAAGTCAAATTCACCGAAACGGTCTCTTGTCTTAACCGTGGCAGCAATATCACCAAAGGCGGTCACAATAATGTCCACATCTTCCAGGTCATCCCAGTCTTGCTTGATAATATTGACGTAGTGACTATTCCGAGGCAAAGCATCGCGTAAGTCATTGTATTCCGCATCGGCTTTTGCATCGTTTTTATCAATTAAAATTAAATCATCAACTAATCCTTGCGTTACTAAAGTATAAGCGATGGTCGCACCAACGTGCCCCATTCCGATAATTCCAATTTTTCTCATTTGAAAACCTTCCTAAATCCTGTTTTGCATTCTCTATTCCAGAATTATCGTGGTCAGAAACAGAAATAGCCGACTATAGTTACGAACATAAATTAAGCACTATGTGCTTTAATTTAGTTCTACACTATCTCGGCTATTTCTCGAGGGGTTTCTTCCCACTCACCTTTAAATTAAGCTTTAACTTCGTTAATTACAACGTCAAACTTGCCACCTGGGGTAGTAATTGAAACAGTATCACCCTTCTTCTTACCAAGAAGTGCTTGAGCAATTGGTGAATCGTTAGAAATCTTACCATTCAATGGGTCTGATTCATCACTACCAACAATAGTGTAGGTTTCTGGATCGTCAGTGCCAACTTCAGTATAAGTTACAGTCTTACCAACAGCTACTTCATCAGGAGCTACAGCGTCAGCATCAACAACTTGCGCATACTTAAGCATTTCTTCAACTTGCGCAATTCGATCTTCAACGTGACTTTGTTCATCCTTAGCTGCATCGTATTCTGAGTTTTCTGATAAGTCCCCGTATGAACGAGCAACTTTAATTCGTTGGATAACTTCTGGACGTTTAACTAATTTTAAGTTCTTTAATTCTGCTTCGAGCTTTTCTTTGCCTTCCACAGTCATTGGAAATGACTTCTCTGCCATTTTTACTCTCCTTATCTAAAAATCTTTTTCGCACTGATCAATGATATTGGTTTACACCAGTCTTGTCAACCTTTAACGGATTTTAGCCTCAATATCTTCCTTCAAAGCAGCAGTAACTTGATCCATTGCCTTAGTTACTACTTCATCAGTTAAAGTATCTTTTTCATTCAAGAAGGTTAAGTTGTAAGCCAAACTCTTCTTGTCTGGTTCAATGTGAGCACCAGAGTAAACATCAATCACTTTCAAGTCACGCAAGTATTTACCAGCGTTAGCCTTAATGACATTTTCAATTTCTTGGTTAGTGTATTCTTTCTTAACCAAAATTGACAAGTCACGGCTAATAGCTGGGAACTTAGGAGCAGGCTTAGCAGTCATGCCGTGAGTCAGCATTGGAATAATTACGTCTAAATCAAGTTCATAACCGTAAACTTCATGACCACGTAAATTCTTATCAGCTAAAGCTAAGGAGTGAGCCAACATCCCGATCATCCCAACATATTGATCCTTGATGTAAATATCAGCGGTTCTAGTTGGGTGCATGCCAGGAATTGCTTCATCAGCCTTGTAGATAACATCGTTTTCATTAATTCCCAAAGCAGTGAACATGTTAGTCAATTGACCCTTAACGAAGTAGAAGTCAATCTTTTGGTTTTCATGTTGCCAGTTTTCAGCAAAGGTTTGACCAGCATAAAGAGCAGCTAAGTGTTCATGTTCGTTGAAAGTGCCACCTTCATGGTCATATACCCGGCCTTGTTCATACAAACGTAGATCCATTTGCTTACGAGCAAAGTTGTAACTAGCAGCATCAACCAAACCAGTCATTAAGTTTTGGCGCATGGTTGAACGACTTGAGTTCAAAGGCATTTGTACTTGAACTAAAGCCTTAGCCTTCTTAGTAAAGGAAACTGCCTTTTCTGGTGAAGTCAAAGAGTAAGAAACAGCTTCAAGCATCCCTTGACCTTCAGCAATCCGCTTAAAGCGACGCATTTGGGTTTCAAATTCTGAGTAACCACCGTGAGTTTCTGGCAATAGTGGTTGGGTTGACTTCAAGTTGTCGTAGCCGTAAAGACGACCAACTTCTTCAACTAAGTCAGCAGGAATGGCAATATCCCATCTTCTGTTAGGCACATTAACCACCAATTCATCGCCGTTAACTTTAGCATCAAAGTTCAAACGATCAAAAATATGAAGCATTTCATCAGCTGAGATTTTAGTGCCCAAGACCTTATTAATGTAAGAAACGGTTGTCTTAACTACCACTGGACCGCGCTTAGCATCAGTTGCCTTAATAATGCCTTCATCAACAGTGGCACCAGCTTCGTTTCTGATTAATAAAGCCGCAGCGTTAATGGACTTTTCAGTGGCATCCCAGTTAACGCCCTTTTCATAACGACTAGAAGCTTCAGTCCGGTTAGCGTGACGGAAGGCTGCCCGACGAACCATGGTTGGATCAAAAATTGCGGATTCCAAAATGACATCGGTAGTATCGTCAGTAACTTCTGAGTTAAGACCACCCATGACACCAGCCATCATCACTGGCTTTTCACCATCAGTAATTACGATATCGTGGGGATCAAGGTCAACTTCTTTTTCATTTAATAAAGTCAACTTTTCGCCATCTTTTGCAGTTCTAACTTCGAACTTACCACTTTCAAAAGCGCGAGCATCATAAGCGTGCATTGGTTGACCAGTCAACAACATAATGTAGTTAGTCACATCCACAACGTTGTTAATTGGACGAATTCCGGCATTCCACAAACGCGTTTGCATCCATAATGGACTTTCGTCCACCTTAACACCAGTTAATTTACGTAAATAAAACTTAGGAGCTAACTTTTCATCAACTTTTACGTCAAATGAATCAGTCCAGTCAGGACCGTCTTCTTTCAAGACAACTGGTTCAATCTTTGGCTTTTGATCAATAATTGCCCCAACTTCATAAGCTGAACCTTCCATTGATAAGGTATCGGCCCGGTTTGGCGTAATATCAAAGTCTAAGATGTAATCATTCATGCCAAGGGCATCGTAAACATCTTGACCTGGCTTAACATCGGCATCTTTAGGAAAAACAAAAATACCGTCAGCATACTTTTTAGGCACAACGCTGTCGCTAAAGCCGATTTCTTGCAAGCCACAGATCATCCCGTAGCTTTCCATGCCGCGAATCTTGCCCTTCTTGATCTTTTCATTACCAGCAATTCTGGCACCGTGTAAAGCCACGATCACATCTTCACCAGCAGCGACATTAGGAGCCCCACAGACAATTTGTAATGGTTCATCTTCACCGACATCAACATGAGTTAAGTGCAAGTGGGTACCTTCAACACCTTCACAGTCAACAACGTGACCAACAACTAACTTCTTCAAGCCATCTGCTGGACGAGTCACAGAAGCAATTTCCACCCCTGTACGAGTAATTTTTTCACCTAAAGCCTTAGGATCTTGCTCGTCTAAATTAAGAAAATCTTTTAACCAATTGAATGAGACTAACATTAATTTTCCTCCTTACGGAATTGCTTCAAGAAACGAACATCGTTGGTGTAGAAGTCACGAATATCGTCAATACCATACTTCAAGATTGCAAACCGGTCCAAGCCTAAACCAAAAGCGAAACCACCATAAACAGTTGAATCGATTCCGGCATTTTCTAAGACGTTAGGGTGAACCATGCCGGCACCTAAAACTTCAATCCAGCCAGTGTACTTGCAGACTGGGCAACCTTTACCATCACAGTTAAAGCAAGAAACGTCCATTTCAACTGATGGTTCAGTGAATGGGAAGTAACTTGGACGAAGACGGGTTTCACGATCTTGACCGAAGACGTGCTTAGCAATCATGTCTAAGGTACCCTTCAAGTCACTCATGGTGATGTTCTTATCAACTACTAACCCTTCCATTTGCATGAATTGGTGGGAGTGCGTAGCGTCATCATCATCACGGCGGTAAACCTTACCAGGACCAACCATCTTAAGTGGACCTTGACTAAAGTCGTGCTTTTCAAGCACACGAGCTTGGTCACCGGAAGTTTGGGTTCTTAATAAATCTTCACTATCAATGTAGAAAGTAGCTTGCATATCACGAGCTGGGTGATCTTTTGGCAAGTTCATCATTTCAAAACAGTAGTGGTCAGTTTCAATTTCCGGACCTTGCACTACTTTATAGCCCATACCGATGAAGTAACTTTCTAAGTCATCCAAAATTAAGTAAAGTGGGTGCTTTGAACCAAGAGCAGAAGTTCTACCTGGCAAAGTAACATCGATCTTTTCATCTTCAAGCCGCTTTTGAATTAAGGCCTTTACTAATTCATCTTTAGCTTCACCTAAGCGCTGGTTAAACAAGTCACGTAATTCGTTAACCTTTTGCCCAACTTCACGCCGATCTTCTGGTGCAACTTCCTTCATGGAGTGCAAAATCTTGGTTAATTCACCTTTACGACCAATTAATTCCACTCTAACATCGTTTAATTTCTTTTCATTAGATGCTTTTTTGATTTCGTCGAGACCTTGCTCACGCAATTGCTTTAACTTATCAAATAAGTCCATATACTCTATTTTCCTTTCACAACAAAAAAAGCTTCCTCCCTCTATGAGGGACGAAGCTTCGCGGTACCACCCTAATTCAGGCATAGTTTGCCTGCACTTGAGTTTCGATAACGGTGAATACCGGAATTGATTAGATCCTACTCCCAAGATGAAATTCACAATTCATGTTTGACTTCTCTTGCAGCTGATAAAGAAATCTCTCTACTAAACAATCCTTGTTACTAGTCTTGTTCTTAGTAATTATTAATAGGATAATTCATTTCATATTAACATGCAAGTCTTTTAGACCCATTTGTCAGCCCAGTTATGAACTTGATCAAAGACTGGTTTTAATTCAGCACCCTTTTCAGTTAAACCATATGAAATAATGCCCGTATTTTGGTCGACTGAACGCTTTACAATTTCTTCATCTTCCAATTCTTTTAACCGTTCAACTAAGACTCTATCTGAGCAAGCCGTAACGCACCGTGCTAAATCCTTAAAGCGCATGTCATGAGTGTCGCATAATGAACTAATGATCAAGCCATTCCACTTCTTACCGATGATTTGAAAAGCATTGATAAAGTGACCACATAATTCGTAGTTTTCTGGTTTACTACAGTCAGTTGTGCTCTTTTCTTTTACTCCTTGAGCCATAACAAGTTACCTCCTACAGTTATTCGTAAATCTTTATCCTTATAATCATTATTATAGCGGACCTACTTACTAATTACAAGCAAGTTGAATTAGGCAAAGTGGTAAATCATGATCCCAGCTGCGACGGCTGCATTAAGGGATTCAGCTTGCCCTTTAATTGGAATGTAGAGCTTTTCATCACAAGCTTTGGCAATCATTTCACTCACGCCATGAGCTTCATTACCAATGACTAAACCAAGTTGTGCGACTTTGGCAAAATCTGGTAATTCTTTGGCTGTCTGATCAAGCATGCTGGCATAAACGGGAATATCATATGACTGCAATTGATTGATCGCATCATTTAAGTCACTAACCACCAAGTCGATATGGAATTGACTTCCCTGCATGGCTCTTTGGGTCTTTGGATTATATAAATCCACACTTTCAGGAGATAAAATTACCCCCTCAAAGCCAGCAGCATCAGCAGTCCGAATAATTGTCCCCACGTTTCCGGGATCAGCTAAATTATCCAGCAACACCCATTTACCATAATTAAAGGTAAAGTTCTTGGGTTGAGCAATTTTTAACACCATGAAAATAGCTTGCGTATTCTTGGTACTGCTCAAGTGGCGCGCAATCGCACTTTTGATTAAAATGACTCTCTTCCCACTCAAATCAACGCCATAGTCACTCTCAGCCTTGCTCAAGGCATCATCGGTTCCAAGTAAGTATTGGTAATTACGATGAGCTTTCAAGGCTTCTTCAAACAAGTGAAAGCCTTCAATTAAATACATGCCAGTATCTTCACGATACTTCTTCTTATTAAGCTTTGCCAATTCTTTAATCAGCTTATTATTCACTGAACTAATCTGTTGCATAAAAACCTTCCTCTTTCTTTACAAGACTATTTTAGAGGAGAAATCACTAATTGAACATGGTAAAATCGAGGTTAGATTATTTAATTGAGGAAAAACGATGGGAATCTTTGATTTTTTCAAAAAAGAAACAAATAACACAAATTCTGAGAAAGAAAATTACATGGAAACCTGGAAATTAATTGCTCACGGCACAGTCCAAGGTGTAGGCTTCCGCTGGAGTGTACAAAACTTAGCGCAAGCGCTGGGAATTAACGGCACAGTAAGAAATAATCCGGATATGACCGTGACGATCATGCTGCAATCAAGTCTTGATGAAGTGAATCATTTCATCGCCGAACTCCCTAAAAATGTTTCACCATTTGCAAAAATTACACAAATCTCTAAAGAAAAGCTTACAGGGGTAGAAAAGATGCATGGTTTTCATGTATTATATTAGTTATTACATAGATTATTAATCGGGTGAAGTAAATGAAGAGATTTCGAAAATATATTAGTTTAATTGCACTACTAGCAATTGTCACCTTGATTGTTACTGGTTGTTCAACTGGTAATATCAACAATGCCACCCCACCTCATGGTGGGATCTACGGTTGGATTTACCAATGGATCAGCTTGCCGTTGCAAAATGTGATGTTGCAAACAGCTAGAACGATCGGTGGTCAAGACGGTGCTGGTTGGGCAATTGTGATCATTACTTTAGTTGTGCGGTTAATTTTATTACCATTAATGTTGTCACAACAAAAGAAGAGTGTGACTCAACAAGAAAAGATGGCCCGCTTACAACCACAGATGAAGTTGATTCAACAAGGGATGAAGCACAAGCCAATGACGCCTGAGCAACAAATGCAGCTCACCACTTGGCAACGTGAATTATATTCTAAGAACAACATGTCCATGACTGGTGGGATTGGGTGTTTACCATTAATCATCCAGATGCCAATCATGATCGGGATTTACCAAGCCGTTGCTTACTCAGCTGTTTTGCGTCACGCTACTTTCTTTGGTATTTCCTTGAGTAATAAGTCCGTTGTATTGGCAATTGTCGCTACCTTGTTTGCAGTTGCTCAGAGTTACATTTCATTGATTGGTGTGCCACCTGAACAAAAGAAGACCATGCAATCAATGATGTTCTTGAACCCAATCATGACCTTGTTCTTCAGTTTATCCTTCTCTGGTGCCTTAGCCTTGTACTGGGCTGCCGGTAACTTGGTAACCGTGGTACAACAAGTAATCGTAACCTTCTGGATTACTCCTAGAGAAAAGAAGCGCATTGCAACTGAACTGAAGGATAAGCCAGTACAAGAAGTAGTCACTCAAAAGAAGATTGATGACTTGTTCAGCGCTGCTTCAACTAATGGCAAGGGTGACAACCATACTCAAGCTTTACATCAAAACTTACGTAACCGGAATAAGGGTAAACAACAAAGACGTAAGTAGTTATTTTTAAAAAGAGCGTTCACATGAACGCTTTTTTTTATGCACAAAAAAGCCAAATGCCTCATGATACAATCCCACTAAAGTGGACAATTGAAATACATAAAGTATTCAATTATTCACGAAGGTGGGATTTTTTATGCCTAGAAAAAGTAAGTATTCATTTAAACAGAAGAAATGGGCCGTTCAACAGTACTCGAATGGTTATATGAGTGCTGTTGAAATAGCTAGGCAACTTAATATGCCAGGGAAAAATGGACCTATTCGAATTAGAGAATGGACGTATCAGTATCAAAGCAATCATGAAGCTTTTCTTAGTAACGCAAAGCATAATGTGCATTACTCTAAAGAATTCAAAGAAAAAGTTGTCCAAGAATACTTAAATGGCAATATCTCATTGTCTTCTTTAGCTAACAAGTATGGTATTAGAAGTCACGAAACAGTAAGAAGATGGGTTTCTAAGTATAATAGTCATATAGACAATCGGGGCTATGAGCCCTATCCGGAGGTTTATATGATTAAAGCGAGAAGAAAAACCACTCAGCCAGAAAGAATCCAAATTGTTCAGTACTGCATTAATCACGACAAGAACTATGCAAAAACTGCAGCTAAATTCAATTGCTCATACCAACAGGTCTACAGCTGGACACAAAAATATCTAGCTGACGGTGAAGCAGGATTAACAGATAAAAGAGGCAGACGTAAGCAGCCAGAAGAACTGAGCGAGCTAGAGTTAGCCAACCGCAGAATCAAAGAGTTGGAACGAAAACTGAAAGAAGAGCAAGCCAAGAATGAATTCTTAAAAAAATTAGATCAACTAGAAAGGATGTGCTTGCCGGGCAACCAAAATATAGACAAACAGCAATAAGAAAACGCTGGAAAATAGAAACATATCAATTAATCCATGATTGTCATCAAAAGTACAATTGGAAGATTGATCTCATGTGTCGCTGGGCTAAAATAGCTCGCTCA
>NZ_ML136899.1 GCF_004009905.1 Lactobacillus xujianguonis | reverse complement strand
ACATCAAGTGTCTAAAAGCGACAGGGCATATCGTTTTACTACTACTTTAATTCTACAAGAGAACAAAAATAGTGAATCAATTATCCCGTCGGATAACTAATTCACTATTTAGCTTAGAATGTTTATTTTATAAATATTTCACGACCGACTGGCTTAACTGGCTGCAGTTCTGGATCTTCAGCAATATCTTTTTGATAATCATAATTTTTCCAATCATCAGTGGCAAAAATATTCTTTTTACACTTCATAAAACTTGATTACTTTTACATCAAAATAATCCATCCAATTTATTTAACTAAAAATAGATCTAATAACTTATTAGGCATTCTCAATTCCATCTAATCTAGCATATTTATAAATTACTGCCGAATTCTTATGCGCAAACTCCTCAAAAAATAAGATCTGACTATCACTAAAACTTTTGTTATACAGCAACTTATAACTAGGGAGCTCAATTCTAGCCTCGCGAAAACCACTTTCTATGGGCTGTTCGAAATTAATTAAAACAGTATTATCTTCCTTAATTTCTGAATGCGTAATAATTGTTTCATCAGGTAATTCAATGTATGGATAAAGCATTTTCTCACCTTTTTCAATGTATTCTACTTTGATCTTCTTTAATACTTCTATTTTATTAGTACAATGACTTTCTTAAAATAAAAATATAAGCAAAAAGCCCGCAAATTGCGAGCTTTTCAGTATCTTTATTCCCATTCGATCGTTGAAGGCGGCTTACTCGTCACATCGTAAACTACGCGGTTAACGTTGTCGACTTCATTGACGATTCGATCAGAAATATGACCAAGCACATCCCATGGAATTTGAGCAAAATCAGCCGTCATCCCATCAATTGAGGTAACGGCACGAATCCCAATCGTATAGTCATAAGTCCGGCCATCACCCATAACACCAACTGAGCGAATACCAGGAAGAACAGTAAAGTATTGCCAGATTTTTTCTTGCAATCCCGCCTTCTTGATCTCTTCACGTAAAATCGCATCAGAATCACGCACAATCTTGAGTTTGTCTTCAGTAACTTCACCCAGCACACGAATCCCAAGACCTGGGCCTGGGAAAGGCTGACGCCAGACTAAGTCGTGCGGAATGCCTAATTTTTCACCAAGTTCACGTACCTCATCCTTGAAAAGCTTACGTAGTGGTTCAATCAACTTAAAGTGCATGTCCTTAGGAAGTCCCCCAACGTTGTGGTGCGACTTAATAGTTTGGGCAGTATTGGTACCTGACTCAATGACATCCGTATAAAGCGTACCTTGAGCTAAGAAATCAACGTCTTTTAACTTCTTAGCTTCTTCATTGAAGACCTCGATAAATTCCTTACCGATAATCTTGCGCTTCTTTTCAGGATCAGTTACGCCCTTAAGCTTATCCAAGAATCTCTTTTGGGCATTAACACGGATAATATTTACCCCAAGATCCTTGTTTAAAGCCTTCATTACTTGATCGCCTTCGTCTTTACGTAGCATCCCATGATCAACAAAAATCGCCGTTAATTGCTCGCCAATTGCCTTATGCAAAAGAGTAGCCGTAACGCTAGAATCAACACCACCTGAAAGACCTAAGATGACCTTCTTATCGCCAACTTCTTTGCGAATATCATCAACCTTCATGTCAATAAAGTCATCCATGGTCCAGTTAGCTTTAGCACCACAAACTTTAAAAGCAAAGTTCTTTAAAATATCAAGCCCATACTCTGAGTTCCGCACTTCTGCGTGGAATTGAATCCCATAGAATTTCTTTTCATCATTGGCAATTGCCGAGATCGGACAGTTCTTGCTTGAAGCAGTCACTTCAAAGCCGGCAGGAGCTTTAGTCACTAAATCACCATGACTCATCCAGACATATTGCTTTTCTGGTAAGCCATTAAACAATACGGCTTTAGGATCAGTTACTTCAATATCTGCGCGGCCGTATTCCTTATTTTCAGCTGGTTCAACCTTGCCGCCCAAGTCATAAGACATCAGCTGCATCCCGTAGCAAATGCCTAAAATTGGAATCCCTAATTTGAAGATTTCAGGATCAACCTTTAATGCGCCGTCATCGTAAACACTGTTCGGACCACCTGAAAAAATAATGCCTTTTGGCTGCATTTCTTTAATCTTTGCGATTGAAAGATCATGTGGTAACAGTTCTGAGTAGATACCAAAATCACGAATGCGTCGGGTAATCAATTGGTTATATTGACTACCAAAGTCAAGCACAATAATTTTATCAAAATCATCTAGATTTTTAGCCACTATTTACTCCCTCTTTTCACCAAACATTTTTTACTAACTCTACTAGGAAAAATTAAAAAGGTCAATCAAAAAATCAAAATCTAAGCAAAATCGTTCGGCTTTAAAGTTCGCAACCAGCAGTTGCAACCGCTAGTTGCCGGCAAGACAAGCAAAAAGTTCTTGTTTGCTACCAGGTGATTCTGTAAATTAAAGATGTTTCAAAAAACAGAAAGGACAATCAATTATGAAATTTGGTCAAAAAATCGCAGAACTGCGCAAAAAGAATCATCTTTCCCAAGAGGCCCTAGCAGAGAAGATGAACGTCAGTCGGCAGGCCGTATCGAAGTGGGAAAGTGATCAATCAATTCCCGATATTGAAAAAATTGTCGATTTGTCAGAATTATTTGGCGTAACAACCAATTACTTGCTAAAAAATGGCACGCCTTCGTTTAATCCAAATGCAATATCAAAAAATGAAAATGAAGAAAAATAATATCCTCAGCTAACTGATAAACAAATGAATGAATATTTACTTACCAGCACTAAAGCAGCTCATTTAAAGAGCTTAGCACTCTTTTTGAGCGGTTTAGGTCTAGTACTTTTTATCAGCATCTATGCATGGTATGAACCATTTCACGGCCCATTTTTTTCTTCAGTAGCAATCACATTACTATTTATTACCTGGGCAATTGCAGCTGGTTGCCTTATTTACGGTTTCCTACTAACTCGTGATTTTCGCCAAATTAAGAGAAAACAATTTACGTTAACAAATGAACAACTTCTTCAAATAAAAAATAAGCAAAAAGATTTTCAACATCAAAATAATAAACGAATTATCACAGCTGTAATACTCTGCATCCTTACAGTAATCCCGCCTTCAATCGCTGTGGCTTGGAGAGCTCCGTCATTTATTAAATGGGAATCTCTTGCCTTATCTCTACTTTTATTCAGTATTGCTATTTATCAATTTATTTTCTACAAATTACAGAATTTAATATATATTATCCTAACTCAGCAACAAAAATTATTATCCAAAAAAGATCGTCAATTGCTGACTAATATTACCATCATTTACTGGTTCATCATCTTGGTCTATTGGTTCATAATGGAAACTTATTTGTATGCATTACCTTGGAGTAGTGAACTTAACTTTACCACTATTTTCTTTGGCTTCATCATCTATCTTATTTTCACCTGGTTCTTTTTCCAAAAAAGAGCACAAAAATAGTCAATTAAAGCCTTTTCAGATAAAATATCAGTAAAGTATATTTTTAGTAGTTTTACATATGATAGAGGTGAATCAAATGACTACTCAAACTCCCGCCTTAACTCAAGGCACAATTACCAAATTCTTAACAGCCCGCAAAAAGGCCGCTACCAAAATTGCCATCGGTGTAATGCTCTGCATTCTCGCAGCTGCTCCAATGCTAGTTTTAATTAGCTTTACTAATTTAGGTCTATTTCAATTGCCGCTGGAAATGATGTCCGTCCTTGGCGTCATCATTTTATTAATTATGGTTGCCATCGCCGTTGCCTTCTTCATCGCGGCTAACCGTGAGATCAAGGTTTACGAAGAATGGGAATATGAAAACTGCGAACTTAGCGAGGAACTGACTGAACAAGTAAAACAAGAAAAAGCTGCTTTCGCTAAAACTTACACCAAAATGACAATTACTGCGACCATCCTTTGTATTTTGTCCGTGATTCCAATTCTTTGCGGTGTCTTCTTTACCGAGGCCTTAAGCGCAAAACAAGTCGATCAATTAATGACCGGCCTAGTAGCTGGGACCATAATCTTAGTAGCTATCGGCGTTTTCTTCTTTATCAAAAGCAACATCATCATGGATAGCTACAACATCTTACTTCAAGAAGAAGACTACACTCTTAATAAGAAAAGTGGTCGTCGCAGCTTAAACCGCTATGCCGCTATTTACTGGTTATTCTTCGCCATGCTCTACCTTGGCTACAGCTTTTTAACTGGCAACTGGGATCACAGCTGGATCATCTGGCCCATCGCTGCTATTCTTTACGCCATTATTGAAAAAATACTTAGCCTTAAGCACAGCAAAATCGCTCCCGATTAACTTTTTGACAAAATAATCGAACATTATCTCTTAATTTGCCTCTTGTGTTCGTCAACATCTTCTGCTAAGATTAAGCCAACACAAAATCTATATAACGTCGTAATATGGTCGACAGTTTCTACCCATTACCCTAAATAATGGACTATAGGTGATCGCAAGTTGAGAATAATTAAGAGACTTCTTTTACCTAATTTGGGTAGAAGAGGTCTTTTTGTTTATCTTGGGAGGAAAAGTTGAAGTTACTAGAAGACAGAATTAAAAAAGATGGTCAAGTTTTAGCTGGTGATGTCCTTAAAATCAATTCATTTTTGAATCACCAGGTTGATCCACAACTCATGATGCAATGCGGAGAAGAATTCAAACGGCTTTTTGCTGGTGAAAAGATCGACAAAGTCCTAACTTGTGAAGCTTCTGGAATCGCACCTGGCGTGATGACTGCTTACGTTTTAGGCGTCCCAATGGTCTTTGCTAGAAAAAAGAAACCATCGACACTTAATGATGCTGTCTACTGGGCAAATGTCTTCTCTTATACGAAAAAAGTTAACAACAAAATCTGCGTTGAAGAAAAATTCTTACACAAGGGTGAAAATTTATTAATTGTTGACGATTTCGTTGCTCATGGCGAAGCCGTTAAAGGGATGGTTAACATTGCTCAACAAGCTGAATGCAACATCGTTGGTGTCGGCGCCGTTGTCGCTAAGACCTTCCAAGGTGGGAGCGATTGGGTCAAAGATCATGGTTTACGCTTTGAAGCCCTAGCTGAAATTGACAGCTTTAAGGATGGCCAAGTCCATTTCGCAGGTGAAGAATAATGGTCAAAGATGTTAGTCAGCAAAAAGCAGCGGTTTTAGGCTTACAGCACCTCTTAGCCATGTACTCAGGCGCCATTGCTGTTCCCCTCTTAATTGGGACTGCTCTTAAATTCAATGCTACCCACATGACTTATCTCGTTTCAATCGACATCTTTATGTGTGGGTTTGCGACTTTAATTCAATTGTTCCGCAACAAGTACTTTGGTATTGGTTTACCCGTTGTTCTTGGCTGCGCAATTCAAGCAGTAGCCCCTCTAGAAATGATCGGGCAGAAATTTACTATTAACACCATGTATGGTGCCATCATCGCTGCTGGGATCTTCGTCTTTTTAATTGCTGGTTTTTTCTCAAAAATCAAAAAACTCTTTCCCCCAGTCGTCACCGGAACTTTAATTACGGTCATCGGCTTGACCTTAATTCCTGTTGCTGTCCAAAATATGGGCGGCGGCACTAGTACAGCTAAAGATTTCGGCGATCCTAAGAACCTTATTACCGCCTTTCTCACAGTAGTAATTATTCTGGCGATCGAAGTGCTGGCTAAAGGCTTTCTCAAGTCCATCGCGGTCTTGATCGGTTTAGTTGTCGGCAGCTTAGTAGCCGGCGCCTTAGGGATGGTCTCCCTTACCCCTGTTGCTCAAGCTTCTTGGTTCCACTTACCCCAGTTCTTTTACTTCGGTGTCCCAGAATTTGAGTGGTCCTCTTGCGTCACGATGATGATTATCGCGTTAGTTTCAATGGTTGAATCAACTGGCGTCTTCTTTGCCATCGGTGATTTACTCAAAAAAGACATTACTGCAGATGATCTCAAACGTGGTTACCGCGCAGAAGGAATTGCCCAAATCTTCGGTGGAATTTTTAACACTTTTCCTTACACGACTTTCTCACAAAATGTTGGTCTCCTGCAGCTCTCAGGGATCAAAACTAAGCGGCCTATCTACTGGGCAGCGGGCCTGTTAATGGCCATGGGCCTCTTACCTAAAATTGGGGCGCTTGTGACTATTATTCCTACCCCTGTCTTAGGTGGTGCCATGCTGGTCATGTTCACCATGATTGCAGTTCAAGGGATTAAAATGCTCATTCATGTTGACTTAAATGATAACAACAACCTCTTAATTATCGCTATTTCAATTGGGTTAGGCTTGGGCGTGACGGTTTATCCTCAACTTTTCCAAGCTTTACCACAAACTATTCAATTGTTCTTAGGCAATGGTATTGTAGTCGCCAGCTTAAGTGCAACTATTCTAAATCTAATTCTTAAAGGAAGTGGTCACCGGCAAAACAATTAATTTCCCCCTAACACAAAATCAAAAACATCCTTAAATTTTATCAACAACACATTCTACACAAATAAGGCACCAGTGCACTTGCACTGATGCCTTATTCTTTTTAGGGAGAGAGTAAAAAATTTAAAAGTTAATTTGTTCACCGTTAGCTAACACTTGATATTCAAGGGTTTGTAAGTTAGCCAAAAGTTCAACCTTCCGACTTTGATCATGATTCATCCGCACAATCCGAATTTCATTTTCGCTTGGCGTCGTCACTTCAATCGAACCATCTAAGTCAAAGGCTGCTTCGTTATTTCTAAAAGTACACAACTTCAGTAAGGACTTAACGACTGGCCGCTTAACTTCCTCTTTGATTTCTTCACGGCTATAGTAATGACGATTAATGTTTCGTCCTTCTTTAGTTGCCTCAAGTAGCTTCAAATCATTGCTACCAGCTAGCATCCCCACATAATAGATTTGCGGAATCCCTGGAGCAAAGACTTGCAACAACCGCGCCATAAAGTATTTGCCATCATCATCGCCTAAGGCTGAATAGAAAGTAGTATTAATTTGATAAATATCAAGATTGTGGTATTCAGCACTGGAATATTTCTTCTTAACATTAGCGCCAACTTGGTACAATTCACTACTCGTGTATTTAATTTCTTCAGGACTCAAAATATCACGCGCATCTACCACCCCAATCCCATCATGGGTATCAAGGGTGGTAAATTGCTTCATTGGACACATCTTCAGCCAATTAGCCAAGCGATTACTCTTGCCGCTATAAAGTGAATACAAGGTCACCATCGGTAAAGCAAAGTCATAAATAAAGTAACCATGCTTAACAATCTTAAATGGCATTGAATAGTGTTCGTGAATCTCTGGTAAAATCATGGCACCCTTAGCCGCAATATCATTGCGGACTTCAGCTAATAAATCCCAAATTTCTGGTTCAACGAAGAAATCATTCGTATCTAACTTCTTCACTGCATAAGCAAAGGCATCAAGCCGAATAACATCGGCACCATGATCAATTAATTGATTTAAAGTATCTTTGATAAACTTCTTCGTCACTTTTTTACGGACATCTAAATCAATCTGTTCTTCACCAAAAGTATTCCACAATTTGGTTTTACTACCATCGGCAAAGGTAATTTCTTGGTAAGGCGCACGATCTTTACGTTTATAGATCAAATCAACATCGGCCTTAGTAGGTCGACCAGCTGGCCAAAACTTATCCCAATTAAGAAACAGGTCTGCATAGGGACTCTTATCTTTATTCTTTTGATAATCTTCATAATACTTAGAGTGTCGTGAAATATGATTGATCATAAAATCAAACATTAAGTAGTAGTCTTCACCCAGCTTTTCCACATCCGACCAGTCGCCAAATTTCGGATCAACAGTGGTGTAATCAGTCGGCGCAAAACCACGATCGCCCGTTGATGGAAAGAATGGTAATAAGTGAACGCCACCAACAGCACCTTTAAGATCAGTGTGTAAGACTTCATCAAGATCTTTAATTTTTTTACCCAAACTATCAGGATAAGTAATGAGCATTACTTTATTTGAGATTGGCATCGTTTTTCCCTCCTAATCAATCGCCTTAAAGTGATAAAGATAAGATTGATAATCACCATGCTCAACTGGGTCATAAATCCCCATATTCATCAATTCATCCCCACCATAAACTTGGTGTGTTCTTTGATCTTCATATTCTTTAGCAGGATCAAGGCCAACTAACTTAGTCTTAGTCAAATATGGTTGTCCACTTGCCATGACCTTAACCACAGATAACACCGCTTCTGTCTTATCTGGACTTACAGTTTCCCAAGCGCATTGATTACTTGTGTGCGCTGACTTCAAGCGATAAAAGGTTCCATATTGGGTAATCCGCCTAATTCTTTTGTATTCAGCTACCTGCTCGGCTACAGCTGCACGATCTTCTTCACTCATTTTAGTTAAATCAAGTTCGTATCCTAAGTCGCCCCACATTGCGACAACACCGCGCGTCTTAAATGGAGTAATCCGACCATTTTGTTCATTAGGACTAACGGAAACATGCGAAGTCATCATTGATTGTGGATAAACTAAGCTCGTACCTTCTTGGATAAACAAACGATCAATCGCATCACTATCATCACTAGCCCAAATTTGTGGTTCATAATAGGCCATGCCAGCGTCAAAACGACCACCACCACCTGAGCAGCCCTCAATTAAGAGATCTGGATACTTTTCAACTAATCTTTCAAGCAAGTCATATAATCCTAAAACGTAGCGATGGTATGTTTCACCTTGTCGCTCAGCTGGTAAATCTGCCTCATAGATATCAGACAGGTGCCGATTCATATCCCATTTAATATAGTCAATTTTGCCTGAACTCAAGATTTGGTCCATTTGATCAAAAATATTATCACGAACTTCTTGGCGTCCTAAATCAAGCACATATTGGTTTCTTGATGGGCTTGGCTTTCTTCCAGGGACGTGCATCAAATAATCTGGATGCTTTTGATACAAATCTGAATCGATTGAAATCATTTCTGGTTCAAACCATAAACCAAATTTAAGCCCTTTCTCGTGGACATAATCGGCAAAATGTCCTAAACCATTTGGAAACTTCTTCTTGAAAACAGTCCAATCACCTAAAGATGAATTATCGTCATCCCGATGCCCAAACCAGCCATCGTCTAAAACAAACATTTCAATACCGAGCTTTTTGGCATCATCAACAATTGGACGTAATTTTTCCTCATTAAAGTCAAAGTAAGTTGCCTCCCAGTTATTAACCAAGATTGGGCGCAATTCATCCTTAAACTTACTCCGCATAATTCGTTCATGAATCAAACTATGAAATGCTTGACTCATCTTGTTTAAGCCATGATCTGAATAAACCATTAAGACTTCTGGCGTTTGAAAAGAAGCAGTTGGTTTTAATTGCCAATTAAAATTAAAGTCATCAATTCCAATATTTAAATGAGTCTGGGCAAATTGATCCTTTTCCACTTCAAACTTATGATTGCCTGAGTAAACAAAAGCAAAGCCATAAGCATCGCCATTAAACTCAGTCGTACTTGGATCAACTAACGCTATAAACGGATTCATTTGATGACTAGAGGTGCCGCGATGACTAGCATAAACATGAATGCCTTGATTAATATGATTACGGTCGGTCCAGCGTTCATGCGCATGGGCTCCGGGTAAAGTAATCGAATCAAAATTACGGTCAACAAAATCAATTTGCATTGAAGCTACTTTTTCAAGGTCAACTGTTTCTGATCCAGCATTTCTAACTTTAACCGAGCGCACAATTACAGGACGGTCACGATAAATGGTGTAGAGTAAGTCAAATTCCACCCCACTCTTATCATCGGCTAAAGTAATAATCAAAGTTGCTGCTTCATCCTTATCCTTTACCCAAGCATGAGATAAGCCAGCTAAATCAGGTTTGCCAGCCACTATTTTGTAGCCTTGATATTTTAAAAATAAAGCGTTAGAGCCATCTTTTTGGCGGACAACCGCTGCTGGTGTATGATAATCCATTTCGCCTGCTGTGCTATATTCTTTTGGTAAAGAATCCCGTGAAAACGTTCGATCAAGTGAACCTGGTAAATTTCCAGAAAAGCCGCGGTCTAGTCTTGGATAACGTAATTGACCATGATAGTCATTTACTCTTTTACCAAAATATAAATGAGCTAAGGTTCCGCCATCTTCCACAGCAAGTAAGTATGAAATTTGATCGTTATGTAAGTGGAAAACCTTATTTTTTTCATCAAATGAGATTAAAGTAGCTGACATTTTTGTCCCTCTTTCTTATTACGAAATTGTACTGATATTACTATTATTATCTTGCTTCTGGTCTTCTATCTCCATAGCTGCTTTATACAAATTAATGTCAATTTATTTAAAAGACAAAATGACATATAATAGAAGTAAATGACCGTTTTTATCTGTTTTTTTAAAAGAATATACAAACATATTTACATTTTTAACTGGTCAAAAAGTTGTTATAAGGGAGTTTTTTATGAAAGGTGAATACCGTACTTTAAACAATCAAAGTGTTGAAAGTAATGTCTTATTTTTTGGACAAGAAAGTTGTTTACCTAACTACTTCTTCAAAGGAAATAATGTCCGTGATAATTATGTCATTCACTATATTCAAAAAGGCAAAGGCACCTTCTCACTAGCCAATCACCATGCGGTGACCTTATCTGCTGGTGACTTCTTTGTCTTACCTAAAGGTGTTCCTTGCTTTTATCAAGCTGATGGTCAAGATCCTTGGACGTACTTTTGGATTGGCTTTTCTGGGGTTAAAATTCAGTCCATGCTTGCAGGGTCTAAAATTTCTAATAAATACTATCTACGGCACGTCACTGACAGTCAAACTTTTGCTAGTTTTAAACAACTATTTAAAGCAGCTCACTTGCCTAGTTCTTTAGCTAACGATGCCTTAATCGAATCACTAATTTATCAATTCTTCTACCAATTAATTACCGAATATCCTAATCCGAATGTTCATAAACATAAGAGCTACGATGAACAATTACGCTTAGCTATTAGTTACTTAGAGCAAAACTTCGCCAGCAATGAATGCTCCATCACCATGCTGTGCCATCAATTGGAAGTTTCTCGTTCATATTTATACACGATTTTCAAAAAGAATATGAACTTGTCTCCTCAAAAATTTTTGGCTCAGTTGCGCATGGAAAAAGCAAAGGAGTTTCTCCATTCAACTACCTACACGGTCCAACAAATCTCGACCAATGTTGGTTATTCTGATGAATTTACTTTTTCTAAAGCTTTCAAACGCTACACTGGCTTTAGCCCAGTTCATTATCGGCAAAAACAAAAATAGCGAAAAATGAGTTCCTTGCCTTTCTAGGTAAAGAGCTCATTTTTAATAGGGAGAAAAAACATTTAGTAATTATCTACTTAACCGCACCATTACTCATCCCAGCAATGATATTCTTTTGGAAGATTAAGTAAACAATGGTAATGGTAATAATTCCGATAACGTATGAAGCAAAGCTTGGGCCGTAATCGTTGAAGTATTGACCAGTATAGTTGTATTGGAACAAAGGCAAAGTCCACATCTTTGAATCTCTGTTCAAAATTAACAATGGCAGCATGAAGTCATTCCAGAACCACATTGCATTAATAATTAAAGTTGTGGCGTGCATTGGCTTTAAGAGTGGGAAGATAATCTTAAAGTAAGCAGTGATCTTATTAGCACCATCAATTTCGGCAGCTTCATCCAAACTCTCAGGTACACTTTGCTTAATATAGCTGACATATAAGAACAGGGTCTGCGGCACTGCATAAGTTAAGTACAGAATGATCAACCCCCACATGTTGGCTAAACCTAACTTACTCATCATCACAGTAATTGGAATCATAATTACTTGGAAAGGAACGAAGATCCCAATAATTAATAGAATATACATCCAGTTAAAGGCAGTCCGCTTGGACATATTCCGCGCAATGGAGTAAGCAGCCATCGGTACGAAGATCATAACTAAGACTACTGATAAAACAGTAATCACAATTGAATTCCAGAAGTAATTCCACACACCATCAGCGAACAATCTTTGATAGTTGGCAATTGTCCAGGGATGTGGCCAAGCAAAGAAGTGTTCCATAATTTGCTTGGTATCTTTAAATGAACTAAGAATTGTGTAAAGTAATGGAATTAAGATTAAAATTCCACCTACAACTAGTAGAGCATAATCCCAAAATTTCTTTGATCTATTTTCTTTTTCCATTTTGCTCCCCCTCTAATCTACCGCATACTTATTTGATAACTTAATTTGAACGAAGGAAACAATTGCAATCAAAATGAATAAGACAATTGCGATCGCATTCGCATAACCAAATGAGTTATTCTTGAAGGCATAGTTATAAACTAACAATCCAAGTGAAGTAGTTGCGTTGTTAGGACCACCAGCAGTCATGGCAAAGATTTGGTCAAAGGCGGTTAACCCACTCTTTAAGGCTAAAATAAAGACCATTGAAATACTTGGCAACATGTATGGTAATTCAATCTTCCAAAAGATTTGGCGACTATTAGCACCATCAACGGCAGCAGCTTCTTTAATTTCATCTGGAATACTTTGCAGTCCAGCTAGGAAAATAATGATTGGCATGGCGCCCCCTTGCCATAACAAGACAAAGATCGTAGCAATGATCGCACCAGCAGTTGTTCCTAGTAAACTAGTTTCTAGCCAACTAATATGGAAGAAATTACCAATTGCAGGTAAACCATAGTTAAAGACTTGCTTGAAAATCAAAGCAACTGTTAAACCTGACAAAACTGCTGGGAAGAAAAACCAAGCTCTAAAGAAAGTCTGCCCTTTAATCTTAGAATTCAAAGCCCGAGCTACTAAAATCCCCAAAACAATTTCACCGACAATCAAACAAATCGTTAGAATTGCGGTAAAGCCAATGGACTTCATGAAGTTTTGGTCCATCATTAACAATTTGTAGTTGTTAAAACCAACAAATTTATAGTTATAAGTTAACCCTGTCCAATTGGTAAAACTGTAAAAGGCACCTTGAAACAGTGGAAAGTAAAAGAATACTGCTTGCAAAATTAACGGAACTATTAAAAAGAGCCAGCCCCAATATTTTTCAATAAAACCTTTAGATTTCATATCTTTGCATCCCCTTAGTTAGAAGCTTTCATTGGGTTAAAGAACGTGTTCATATCATTAACCATTTGTTGCTTATTGCCTGTCATCAAATAGCTTGCGGTTAAATTGAAGAAGTCATTTTCACTCGTCCAATCCTGTGCAAGCCAAACCATATCATGCTTAGTGAAGGCAAGTTGTGCTAAACCACCAAGTTGAGAATCAGGTCCCTTTTGCTTTACGCCTTTAACGGCAACTGGACTACCATCAACGTTATAGTATTTTTGCATGGCAGCTGGAGTGGTCATGTAAGCAACGAACTTTTCTGCAGCTTTTCTGTGCTTAGTCTTAGATGAAATTGATAAAGCTAAGTCACCTGAGCCAACAGTCATTTCGTGAT
Source organism: Lactobacillus xujianguonis (assembly GCF_004009905.1). Taxonomy (GTDB): domain Bacteria; phylum Bacillota; class Bacilli; order Lactobacillales; family Lactobacillaceae; genus Lactobacillus; species Lactobacillus xujianguonis. Next base: position 14,537 of record NZ_ML136899.1, on the reverse strand, counting down.
TAGGCTTAGCAGCTGGGAAAGCAAAGGTTCTTACTTTAAACTTAGGCTTTTGTTGGTTAATCATTGGCAAAGCCCATGAACCATTAGGCATAATTAAACTCTTTCCTGTTGCAAAAGAAACAACTGCATCGTTGTAACTAGCTCCTCGCCAACCCTTTTTGGGCATTTTCACGTAAAAGGTTCAACCGCATAAAATCTTTTTGAATATATGGATTATTTACTTTAATTCCATTTGGTGCAGAGAAGCGCAGTAACTTATTAGCTTGCTTGGCACCACCAGTAACAGTTGCCAAAGACAATTGGTGATAACCATTCAAAGTCCAAGGTTCAGTACCGGCAACAGCAAATGGTGCTTTTCCACTTGCCTTAATTTTCTTTACTGCTTGAACAAAATCTGCCCAAGTTTTTGGTGGCTTAATACCTAGTTTTTCAAATTCAGTTGCATTATAGAAAAAGCCATAAACATTGGCACTCAGTGGTGCGTTATAGATTTTGCCATTAATCTTAAATGAATCCGCATAGTGATTCTTAATGTTCTTAATATATGGTGCATGAGTCATATCCAAGAAATAACCAGCCTTAGCCCATTCTTGGAAGTCAATGTTTTGTGGATAAATATTAATGACGTCTGGTACATCTCCTGACAACATTCTAGTCTTTAAAACTGTCCCAGCATCAGGCACATCTAACTCTTTAACGTGAATGTTAGGATTCTTTTTTTCAAAATCCTTAATAATTTGCTTTAAAGTTCCTGACATTTCCTTTTTCTGATTGAAATATTCAATCGTAACCTTTTTGCCAGCTTGACTATCCTGCTTCTTGCTGCAAGCTGACAAACTAATTAGTGTTAAAGTAGCCGCGGTAATAACAGCTATGCGTTTAAGCCATTTATGCATGTTACTTTCAACTTCCTCTCAATAATCAAATCTCCACGTTTGCTTATATTCTAAGCGCTTTCATTTCATGCATTATTATTGCATAACCTTTTCCAGAATAACATAGTTTTTTAAAACAAATGCCTGTCATTTTATGTTTTAAACATTTTGACATTATTTGCTTCGAAGTAATTATAAAATCAATGTTTAACAAAATACCCATCTACAAATTGACATGATAAGAATGTAATTATGCTTTATTTAGCTAAAAGGCTCATCTTTTTTGCCATCTCCTAGCTTTTTTCATTACAATAGTATTAATGAAACAGAAAGGAATTCCAATCTATGAAACAAACCGAATGTACAACTATCTTAGTTGGTAAAAATGCTACCATTGATGGTTCAACCATGATCGCTCGTAGTGAAGACGGCGGAAGAACCATTATTCCTGAAGGCTTTAAAGTCGTAAATCCAGAAGATCAGCCTAAGCACTATGAAAGTGTCATCAGTCACCAAAAGATCGATGATGCGGACTTAGCTGAAACACCACTCCGCTATACTAGCGCACCAGATGTTTCTGGTAAAAATGGTATCTGGGCTGCAGCCGGAATTAACTCTGAAAATGTAGCCATGACTGCAACTGAAACCATCACTACTAATTCAAGAATTCAAGGTGTGGATCCTTTACTTGACCCAAGTGAAGGTGGACTTGGTGAAGAAGACTTTGTCACTTTAACCTTGCCATACTTGCACAGTGCTCATGACGGCGTTAAACGCGTAGGTTACTTACTCGAAAAATACGGTACCTACGAAATGAACGGCATGGCCTTCTCAGACAAGGATGAAGTTTGGTATCTTGAAACCATTGGTGGTCACCACTGGATTGCTCGTCGCATCCCAGATGATGCTTACGTAGTAGCTCCTAACCGCTTGAATATTGATGAATTCAAGTTTGACGATCCTGACTTTGTTGCTGCTAGTGACTTAAAGGATTTAATTGATGAATATCACTTAAACCCAGATCGCGAAGGTTACAACATGCGTCACATTTTTGGTTCTTCAACCATTAAGGATGCCCACTACAACAACCCACGTGCTTGGTACATTCACAATTTCTTTGATCCAGATTTTGGTGGTACTCCAAGTGATCAAGATCAAGCCTTCATTTGCTACGCTAACCGGAAGATTAGTCTTGAAGATATTAAATGGGCTGAAAGTTCTCACTACCAAGACACTCCTTATGATGCTTATGGTGATCAAGGTACTCCTGAACAAAAGAAGACCTTCCGTCCAGTTGGGATTAACCGGAACTTTGAAACCCACGTTTTGCAAATTAGAAATGATGTTCCAGCTGAAATTGCTGGTATCCAATGGCTTGCCTTTGGTCCAAACACCTTTAACACAATGGTGCCATTCTACACCAACGTCACTACGACGCCAGAATCTTGGCAAACTACGCCTAAGTTTAACTTGAACAAGATTTTCTGGTTAAACAAGTTAACTGCTCAACTTGGTGATACCAACTACCGTGTATATGGTGAACTTGAAGATGCCTTTGAACAAAAGAGCTTGGCTCAATGCCACAAGATTCAACACGACACTGATAAGGAAGTTAAGGGGCTTACTGGTAAGGAACTACAAACTAAGTTAATTGCTGCTAACCAAAAGATGGCTAACACTGTTTACAACAATACTGTGGACTTATTAGGCCAAATGGTTGATGAAGGTCATGGTTTAATGACCTTGAAATACGACTTGCTTGATTAATGAATAATATTTGATAGCATACAAAAAGCTTTTCCGTTTGGAAAAGCTTTTTTCTTATCTTTATTTGTGTTTATGGATCAACCAACCCACTGCAATTATTAGAACTAGTAAAACTACTATTCCAGCAATTACAAAGATACTAGCTAAATTCATATTTGTTTACCTATTAAATCGAATCTTCCTTAACCGGATCCATTACTCCAGGAACCCCAGGATCATCAACTATCTTCACATTAGCACCTAATTGGCGTAGTTTCTCTTGTACCCGATCATAACCGCGCAAGATATTACCAGCCTTATCAATAATCGTGGTGCCATCGGCCATTAAGCCTGCAATCATCAAGCAAGCACCAGCTCTAATTTCACCTGCAGTAACTTCAGCGCCATGCAATTTCTTAGTTGGATGAGCCAAAATAATATTATCTTCGACCTTAATATCAGCACCCATTTTTTGCAATTGGGCAATATGACCTACCCGCTTAGGATAGATATTATCAATGACGACCCCTTCACCAGTCTTAGCTGTCAACAATAATGGCGTAATTGGCTGTTGTAAATCAGTTGCAAAACCTGGATAAACATCGGTCTTCACTTGTACCATCTTTAAGTCACCGGCTGGGTAAACATAAAGTGAATCTTCATCAGCGTCAATCACGACGCCCATTTCTTCAACCTTGGCCAAATAAGCATCAAGGTGTTCTTCAATAATGTTATGAATGCGAATCCCGTTACCAATGCAAGCAGCTAAAGCAACATAAGTGCCAGCTTCGATGCGGTCAGGAATAATCGTATGTGGAATTTGCGCCTTTAACTGATCAACACCTTCAATTCTGATTGAATCAGTCCCAGCTCCACGGATAGTTGCACCCATGTTGTTCAAAAAAGTGGCTAAATCAATAATTTCTGGTTCTTTAGCCGCATTTTCAATAATGGTCTGCCCTTGAGCAGTTACACTAGCCATGATAATATTCATCGTTGCTCCAACTGATGGCATCTTAAGATGAATCTTAGCACCATGCAGTCCATCTTCCGGAGCGGTAATAATTATCTGATCATTTTCATTCTTTACACTGGCACCTAAAGCTTCAAAGCCCTTAATATGTTGATCGATGGGACGAGGGCCAATATCATCCCCACCTGGAAAACCTACAATTGCTTTACCAAAACGGCCAAGAAGAGCACCCATAAAGTAATATGATGCACGTAAACTCTTGATCTTGCCCGCTGGCAATGGGCTCATCTTAATATCTTCTGGATTAATTTGCAAAGTGGTCTCATGAAAATCACAATGCACATCCATCTCTGCCAGCAAGTCCATTAAATTGTCAACATCCGCAATCCTTGGAACACCTTCCAAAGTTACGGGAGTTCTTGATAAAATTGATGCCGGTATTAGCGCAACTGTGGAATTCTTTGCGCCACCTATCCAAACGTCACCCTGCAATGGCTTTCCACCATGAATAATCATCTGCTTCATTGGCGAAAACAAATCCTTTTCTCTTACTTTCAATAATCATAATAATGTTATAGGAAAAAGAGCAAAAAAACAAGAGGTGAGGCTTGCTCATCTCCTGTAATTTTAAGATTTTGTATATTTCAATTAGAATTTTTCTTCTAGTAAATCGCTAGCTGCACCGATGAAGGCCTTGAATAAACCTTCTGGTCTTTGTGGACGACTTAAGAATTCTGGGTGGTATTGTGAAGCAATGAAGAACTTCTTCTTTGGTAATTCAATAATTTCAACCAAGTGATTATCAGGTGAAACCCCAGAGAAGACCATGCCAGCCTTTTCGAAGGCTTCACGGTACTTATTGTTGAATTCGAAACGGTGACGGTGACGTTCTTGAATAACGTCTTGATCATCATATGCAGCACGGGTCTTAGTACCCTTCTTAAGTGAAGCTGGGTAAAGACCTAAACGCAAAGTACCACCGATGTTTTCTTCGTCACGCTTATCAGCCATAATATCGATGATATTATTCTTGCAGTGTGGTTCAGCTTCAGCAGTATTCGCATCTTCCAAGTTAAGCACGTTACGGGCAAATTCAACACTAGCCATTTGCATCCCTAAACAAATTCCTAAGAATGGAATGTCATGTTCACGGACATATTTAATCGCTGTAATCATCCCTTCAAGGCCACGGGTACCAAAACCACCAGGAACGATTAAACCATCTGAGCCCTTCATAATTTCAGCAATATTATCTTCGGTCACATCTTCAGCTTGAACCTTATCAACATCAATCTTGGTGTTGTAAAGATAGCCCGCATGTTGCAAAGCATCAGTGACTGAAATGTAGGCATCTTCAAGTTCAACATACTTACCAACTAAAGTAATCTTAGTATGGTGCTTCAAGTTCTTTGCCCGTTCGTCTAACTTAGTCCAAGCCTTCATATCAGCTTCTGGAAGTGGACTTTCAAGATGTAAGAAATCACAAACCTTTTGATCCATTCCTTGTTTTTGGAATGACAAAGGCACATCGAACAATGAAGGAGCATCAATTGATTCGATAATGCAGTCCACTGGAACATCAGTAAAAGTCGAAATCTTATCTTTGTGTTCTTGGTCAACTGGCTTTTCTGCCCGAAGAACCAACATGTTAGGTTGAATACCGATACTTCTAAGTTCAGCAACTGAGTGTTGAGTTGGCTTAGTCTTCATTTCATGAGCAGCATGAAGTAAGGGAACTAAAGTACAGTGAATGTACATTACATTTTCTTCCCCAACTTCACGACGCATTTGACGGATAGCTTCCATGAATGGGGTTGATTCCATATCACCAACCGTCCCACCAATTTCAGAAATAATTACATCTGAATCAGTAGTTAAGGCTGCCCGCATGATCTTCTTCTTGATCATATCAGTAATATGAGGAATTACTTGCACAGTTGCACCATGGTAGTCACCACGACGTTCTTTTTCCAAAACTTCTTGGTAAATCTTACCAGTGGTTACATTAGAATACTTACTGGTTCTAACATCAACGATTCTTTCGTAGTGACCTAAGTCAAGGTCAGCTTCGGTACCATCATCAGTTACATAAACTTCACCGTGTTGGTATGGGTTCATTGTACCTGGGTCAATGTTAATGTATGGGTCAAACTTTTGCATGGTAACTTTCAAACCACGATTCTTAAGCAACCGACCCAAACTTGATGCAGTAATACCCTTACCAAGTGAAGATACGACACCGCCAGTAACGAAGATGTATTTTGTCATTAATCTGCTCCTTTTCAACTCTCTAAATTCTAACTGTTAAAATAAAAAAGCTCCCTGATTAGGGAGCTAAACGCACATAGGGTGCCCTAGAAAATACTATCTGCTTTTGGCAATTAAGTCAAGCAAATTAATCATCTTCGTCGTCATCATCGTCATCATTTAATTGTGACAATTGACCTTCGATGCCGTCTGGTAAGCTGTCGTCTTCGTCAGTGTTATCTTCATCAAAGTCGTCATCGTCACCATAATCATCATCTTCACTGTCACTAGTGGCGTCTAAGTCATCATCTTCTGGGTCATCATTATCGTAGTCGATAATATCATCACTACCAGTAGCAGAAGCTAAGAAGGCATTAACCTTCTTGTGGTGCTTTCTAGTTGATTCTTCGTCTTCATCTTCTGGGTGGTTTACTTCTTCATCAACTGATTCATATGGGAACCAAGTACGAAGAGCCCAAACATTTTCACCCATGGAAATGAATTCACCATCAGTGTTCATATCAGTATAAAATTGTGGCAAGCGTTCACGAATTTCTTCGTCACTCTTGTTCAAATACTTTTGCACTGCATTAACAATATCAGCAAAAGCCATTCTCTTGCCGTTATCTTCCAAAATTGCACGCGCAACTTCAATCATTGATAATTCGTCGCGGTTCTTGTCTTTAAAGTCGTCTAATCCCACAGTTGTACGTCCTCTCTTTTTACAATCCTTACCATTTTACTAAGCGTTTAAGTAAAAATCAACGTGACTGTATAGTTACCTACTAAGTATAGACCACTAAAGAGGTCATATTCAACCTGAAGTTTTTGTCCGTGGTCATCTTCTTCGTATTTTAATAAGTTGGTAACACTAGTCAGGTCCATTTGACGGCCAGTGACTACATAGCGACAAGCGGCTTTTTCTCCCGGAATAAATCGCATTAAGGAATAATTCTGCTCATCAGTGCCACGTCTGAGAATTAATTCATTCTCCTTCAGCAGCATTTTAACAGGAATTGTGCCATCTTCCAAATAAGAAACCCGCATAATACCTTTATTTTCTGTCACTTCACCGGTCATTTGTTTATGAAAAGTTTCTTGTTCTTTGTCTTGGGTAATTGTACTCGTTAATTCAATATTTCTTTTAGTCATACTCTTGCCTTGTTTGCTATAATCTAGATAGTTATATTTTAAGATAGATTTACTAAAAAATTAAGGATTCAGCTCGAGGAATTTATTATGCCAAGATTTCCAAGTGAAAAATTAAAAAATGAAGTCGTATTGCGCGATCCTGTGCATGAATATATCCATATTGAAGACAAAGTGATCTTTGATATTTTAAAAGCTAAAGAATTTCAACGCATGCGGCGAATTAAACAATTAGGTCCGATTAGCTATGTCTTCCCTGGTGCAACGCATACCAGATTTGAACATAATTCGGGCGTTTACGAATTAACTAGACGGATCTGTAACATCTTTGCCAGAAAATATCCTTCAATGGCGCCAAATGATGGCCTCTGGGACGATAATAATCGTCTACTGGTTGAATGTGCCGGCTTACTTCATGACATCGGTCACGGCCCTTATTCGCACACATTTGAGCACTTATTTGGGACTAATCATGAAAAGATCGGTCAAAAGATCATTACTGATCCCAATACTGAAATCAATCACGCCCTCAAACAAGTTTCATCTAACTTCCCTGACCAAGTGGCTAGTGTGATTGCGAAAACTTATCCTAATGCGCAAGTTGTCAAAATGATTTCTAGTCAAGCTGATGCCGACCGAATGGACTATTTACAACGCGATGCTTACTTTACGGGAGTCAGTTACGGTCAATTTGATTTATCCCGCATTTTACGAGTAATTCGACCTTATAGCGACGGAATTTGTTTTACCAATAACGGGATGCATGCTGTTGAAGACTATATCGTTTCGCGCTATCAAATGTATCAACAAGTCTACTTCCACCGTGTAGGGCGGTCAATGGAAGTATTATTGCACCACCTTTTACAACGAGCAAAAGATGTCTATCAAAAAGGCAATTTACAAGTTACTCCTAGTTTAGCCAAGTTTCTTGAAGGAAATTGGACTTTAGCAGACTACCTTAACTTGGATGATGGTGTGATGGAAACTAACTTCTCCATGTGGACTAAGGCAAATGATCCGATTCTTTCAGACTTAAGCAAGCGTTACTTGTACCGTAAGCCACTGGCTAGTGTCAAAATTAACAAAGAAACTAAGAACCTATTGCCCAAGCTCAAAACTTTAATTAATCAAGCAGGCTTTGATCCAGAATATTACACCGATACTAATTCTGCTTTTGATGAACCCTATGACGCTTACAAGCCCACTGGTAAAAATGCCAATAGTCAAATTGAAATTATGCAAGATGATGGCACTTTAATTGAACTTTCTGAACTCAGTCCGCTAGTTCGCGCATTAAATGGGACCTTCCAAGGAGATGAACGGTTCTTCTTCCCTAAAATCATGCTCTCCCAAAATGATGAGCCCCAAATTTTTGATCCGTTATACCAACAATTTCAGAAATATGTGCGTAACGGTGAACTGCGCTACTTACGTAGACCAAATAAGAAGAAAAAAGATAATTAGGCAAAAAGAAAAGTGTCTGGAAAATATTTTCCAGGCACTTTTTTAGTATTTTTTACCACAAATTAAATTTCGTTCTTTTCTTCGTAACGGTTGTTAAAGAGTGGTGACATTGGCTTGTGTTGTTGGATTAACTTAATAGCATCCCCCATAAGTGGGCCAACAGAAACAAGCAACATCTTATCAAGCTTCTTTTCAGCTGGTTGGTTGATTGAATCAGTTAAGACTAAGTTCTTAATTGGTGATTCGTTCAAACGCTTAATAGCTGGACCTGATAAAACTGCGTGGGTAGCTGAAGCATAAACTTCAGTTGCACCAGCATCAATCAAAGCTTGGGCAGCCAAAGTAATTGTCCCAGCCGTATCGATCATATCGTCGATAATGATGGCACGCTTACCTTTGACATCCCCAATAATGTTCATAACTTCGGCAACATTTGCCTTAGGACGACGTTTATCAACAATGGCAATATTAGTGCCCAAGAATTCAGCTAACTTTCTAGCACGAGTAACACCACCGTGGTCTGGAGAAACTACTACTGCGTTCTTTTCTAAATCATTACGCAAGAAGTAGTCAGCTAATAATGGAGCTCCCATCAAGTTATCAACTGGAATGTCGAAGAATCCTTGAATTTGTGGAGCATGAAGATCAAGTGAAAGAACACGATCTGCACCAGCTGTTTGGAGCATATCAGCTACTAACTTAGCAGTAATTGGTTCACGTGCACGCGTCTTACGATCTTGACGAGCATAACCGTAGTAAGGCATCACGATGTTAATCGTACGAGCACTAGCACGACGAACGGCATCGATCATAATCAGTAATTCCATTAAGTTATCATTAACAGGATCACTAGTTGATTGAATCAAATAAACATCTTTACCACGAACTGATTCATCAATGTTAATTTGAATTTCACCATCACTAAAGCGTTCAACGCTTGACTTACTGAGTGGTACCCCAACCCGATCAGCAATCTTTTGTGCTAATGGGACATTTGAATTAAGGGCAAAAATCATTAAATCGTCTTTATAAGACATAATTTCCTCCGTAAAAATATGCTAACAACTTCTATTTTAGCAAATGTTGGCTAAAAAGGAATCAATATAGCAAAGAAAATTATTCCTCTTTAGCTGCAGGAATAAAGATGACAGCTGCCTGACTATCAATAAATGGCAATAGTGCGCAATCACTAGGTGCAATTTGACCTAAGACATTAACTCCTTTATCAGCTGGCAAATCTCTTTTAGTAATTTGTACTTCACCAGCTAACGCAAAATACTCTTCATTAGCACAAGTAATACTGCCTTTTGGTCGCTCAGCAATCACTTCTTGTGGTGCAGTCGTAAATTGGCCTTTTTCAGCTAAGCGCACAACATCCCGTGCCACTCCCGCTTGGCTATGCCAATCATTGTCGAATAATGGCTTAAGCTCCTGCATGACTTGCAAAGTAATCGCATTCTTTTTCAAATAATTTGCAAAGCTTGTAATAGTATTAGCCTTTAATCCTTGATCAGCAATAAAAATCTGCTCGCAGCCTAATTGCCTTAGTTCAAGCATAGCAGCCAGTGGATGTTCACCGCGGTGGCTTTTCTAAGCTTGGTCTGCCGGCCATCACTGGACCAGTTAATTGTCCATCTCCAGGGGCAAAAGCCGTGATAGTTAAACCGTGCTCTTTTAACCAGCGATTTTTCGCACTGAACCAGTTTTCATCTAAGCCAGTATCTGGGTATTCATAGTAATTGTACCAAGCGGATAAATGATCAACCGCCGCATTATATTCCTTCAGTTGCACCAATTGATCATCAGTTAAGCTTTCTGCTCTTAAGGCTACTGGCAATGACTTCGATAATTTGGCCACTATTTCGGGTTTAACTGGCCCATTTAAAAAGATTCCAGCTAAATTCAAGCTCTGAACTTTTCCGACATCTGAAATTGCGACGCTGATCTTGGCTAAACTCGCTTCAGATACTGTTGCTACGAGATCTAAATCTAAGTTCTGACACCATTTAGCAACTTCTTTTAACCGTGAAGTGAGCAATTCTGCTTCCAAATTATCAATTTCAATAGTGGTATAAACCGTACTAAAGCCTGCATTACGCATGGCAATTAAATAATTATAATCGTCAGCCGTTAAGACCCGATTTAAGTATAATGAAAATCCTAACATTCTATTCTTTAAAATACTCCCATTTTCAAAGTAGATGCTTTAATCATGATCTTTATTTTAAGCTAAAAAATGATTTTCAAATCCTTTCACTAATTTTTGTATTCAAACTGTAAAATTTTACTATACAAAAACAGCAATCACCAATTGATGATTGCTGTCATTTTTTATGAATTATTAACTTAATTATTCAGCATAGTTAGAAATTGGAAGAGTAGTAACCGTTCCGGCAACACCGTTAATAGTTATTTGAGTACCATTAATTGCAACAGCACTTTCACTCACATTATTAGCAGCAGCGGCGGCCTTAATAATCGCAGCTTGTTCATCAGCAGTTAAGCTATTGATGTTAGCCACTTTAACTTTGCTGCCACCTAAACTAGCTTGTGCCTTGTTGATATCACTAGCAGCCTTGTTAACCGCAGCAACACTTGCAGTCGCATCAGTTAACAGCTTTTGACCTGCAGCAACAGCACTATCATAAGTGCTTCTTGCATTCATAGCTGCTAACTTGTAGGCATCTGAATTTCTAACTGTAGTAGCGTTATTAACAACTGATCTCAAAGCATTCTTTTCGGCATCAGTTGCAGGAGTATTAGCTTGAACAACTTCAGTTTCAGTATTCTTAGCAGTTAATGGCTTACCATCAAGAGTTGAAACAACGCTAGTCTTAATGTAACCATCTTTATCACTGGCTAACTTGTAGAATTGTTCAGCCTTCTTTTCTGAAGGAACCCAAAGCCATACTAATTCACTGACTCTTAAAGTTTTACCAGCCTTAAAGTTGTTAAGTGGGTTTTCAACACCCTTGCTGTTAAAGGTATTAGTATCTGAAGCAAGGGTTGCGATAGTAATATCGGTGGCACTACCATTGATACCATTATCAAGAACTGGGGCCTTAAAGCTTGGATCATCGATCAATGCTGGACCTTGAGTTACGGCAGCGTTGACAGCCTTAATCCATTGGGTATCTGAGCCATCATTACCAATTTGGTAGTACCACTTGTTATCAATTTGCTTAGCAGCTAAAGCTTGATATTGACCACCACGAGAAAGCTTTTGTTCTGGTGAGTAAGCATTGCCTTGGTCATCGTAAACTAAAGCATTCTTAACTAAAGTAATGTAAGTTTCATCAGCTGCAGTTTCAGTATCATCTGAAACATCAAGGTTTGAAGCCTTAACGTATTGACCCTTACCTAAATAAATGTACTTCTTGCCGTCAATCTTCTTAGTGCTGTAGTAGCTGACCTTTGCACCCTTCTTCAAGGTCTTAGCAGTCTTGATGCGCTTACCCTTTTTATCGTAAACATAAGCGTTGTGCAGTACCTTTGCTGTTGAAACATCAGCATCTTCGTCTTCTGCAGTTAAAACTGGCTTGGCGTTTGCAGTCTTAACGTATTGACCTTTACCTAAGTAGTAATACTTCTTACCCTTGATCTTCTTGGTGCTGTAGTAGCTGACCTTTGCACCTTTCTTTAAAGTCTTAGCTGACTTGATGCGCTTACCGTTCTTATCATAAACGTAAGCATTATGCGTTAATTCAACATCAGTGGTGTCAGAAGCTGATGATGACGTGGATGCAGCAGGCTTAGTAGTCTTTGCCGGCTTAGCATTCTTATTTTTCTTACCGTTAACTGTTGCTACATTAGCGGCCTTAATGTAATTGCCATTACCAATATCAAAGTAAAGTGCACCATTGATAGTAGTTGTGCCAAAAGCACTAAGTTGAGCAGTCTTACCAATTACTGGCCAAACCTTCTTACCCACCTTGTAGTTCTTGTTACGCTTACCATTCTTATCGTAAACGTAGGCATTGCGTCCTAACACAATTACATCGCCATTAGTCTTCTTTGATGATGACTTCTTGGTTGTAGCCTTCTTAGCGTTTGACTTTTTCGTTGTTGCAGCAATCGCAGTTGCACCATTTTGATTAGCACTAAGAATAGGGCTAACTGCCATTAATGTAGCTGCTGAAACCATGACCAATTTATGACTTAATTTCATATGTACCTCTACCTCATATACTTAATAAATTCAAACTTTATTCATTAAATATTGTAAAACTAAAAATATTTAAGACAAGTGTTTAACTTGTCCTTTTAAAACAATAATTCCATTATAACTCAAAAAACAAAGCCACTCCTTGTCGAAGTGACTTTATCATCAGTTATTAACATGTTTGTAAAAAAGATTGCAAAACCTTTATTTACCAACCTTAACTGCGCTAGCTTTAATGTAATAATGATTTGGCTTTAAAGCGTAGTATTTTTTACCCTTAATTGTCTTAGTACCTAAACCGTTAAGTTTAACATTTTTGCCAATGATAGCATTCTTTTTACTGCCCATGTAGCTCTTAACCGCCTTGCCGTTTTGGTCAACTACTTGAACTTTAGCGGTAGTTTCTAACTTAACTGGCTTGATAGCTTTTGAACTAATTTTTTTAGTGGATTTCTTAGTTACCTTTTTGGCAACTTTCTTAGTTACCTTTTTTGTATTCTTCTTAGCTACTTTCTTAGTAGCTTTTTTAGCAACTTTTTTACTACTCTTCTTAGCAGCTACTACTTTACCATTGGTAATTTTAACTAATTTGCCGTTTTCTTTGTATTGGACACTCCCCTTAGTGGCACTAGCTGGAAGCCAGTATTTGTAGTTGGTTTGAATCCCATAATACAATTTACCGTTAATCTTAGTTACATCCCAAATGACATAAGAACCACCCTTGTAGGCCTTCTTATCGGTCTTTTTGCCACTGCGGTCAACAAAGTACATGGTCTTGGTTGCAACTACCTTACTGTTTTTGCCATAAGTCTTATGGACTGTACTTGCAGCTTGAACTACATTGCCAGGATTAATTGCACCTGCAACTACTGGGCTAACACCCATTAATGCAGCAACAGAAACCATTACTAATTTACGACTTAATTTCATAATCTATCTACCTCAAAAAATAAAATTGAACTTCTATGTTCGTTTATATTGTAAGGCAAAAATGAATTAACGCACTTAAGAATTGGTAAAATCTTCAATTATTTTGCTTGCTTAACTAAAGCCTTAGTCTTATAAGCATATGCAGCTAAATATGGACCAGCTCCAGTAGCTAATTTAAGGGCGTGTACCTTCTTACCGTTTACTTTTCTAGTTACAGGTAAGTAGTAATTGCCATCCCCAGCTAAATTAACCCAATTATTGACATTGAAGCCCCGTTGATACTTTTGAGCTGCATAAATATTTTCGGTTTGCTTAATAAATTTGCTCAATTTAGTTGGGTTAACGCCATAAACATGTTTCTTAAAGTACTTCTCTGAGCGAACGTATAAATGATTATTATTAACTGCGTGCTTAGTAATCTTGAGTTGATAAATCTTTTTCTCATTGCCCTCGCGGTAGTACCATGTGCCCCGCGTAGCCTTCGGCGTGGTAAATTTACGCGCAATGCCATACTTAGTAGTTGCTGCTTGGGTATTTGCCTTAGGTAAAGCAAAAGCCATTACTCCAAGTAAGGCAATAAATGATAAAACGACTAATATTTTCTTTTTCATGATTTTTACCCCATGACTAAATTAGGATTTACTTTCACCTAAATTATAAACTCCAACAGGCGTAAGCGTCAAATAAAATAGTGTACTTAAAAACCGTCTCAGTTACTGTTATACTGAGGCGGTTATTTAAGTTCTCTTATTTACAATTTACTTGAATACTTTCTTGCCATGGTAAATAAGCTTCAAGGGTTTCCAAATTTAAAATCTCTTCATTCGGTAATTTTTGAAGCAAATAATTCAAATATTTTTCAGAGTCAAGTCCATTTCTTTTGGCAGTTTCAATTAAGCTCAGAATAATGCCACTAGCGGTGGCGCCTTTAAAGCTTTGAGAGAATAACCAATTCTTTCGGCCCATGACGAGTGATTTAACAGCTCGTTCA
>NZ_ML136898.1 GCF_004009905.1 Lactobacillus xujianguonis | reverse complement strand
ATGATTACAAAAAACAGCTTTCGAAAGCCAGAGGCTACAAGAAAGCTGCTATTGCATCTATGCATAAACTGATTCGGACAATCTATGCTCTAATTATTAATGATCAACCATATGATTACCGTAAATCCCTTCATAATCAAAGTTAATGATTAATCATTTATAAGTATATCAGTCTGCACAAAATGATTAAAATGGAGACTTATTTTGTCATGCCCTGTATTGGGTTCTCAGACTGACTTTAATCTTATTCGCCTCATCAAAAGACTAAAAATTCTTCTTTAAATCTTTGATAATACTTGATTTTAGGTAGAAAAAGGCACCAAGCTCTCGCTCAGTGCTTTTCTAAAACAAAATATTAATACATATGTCTTAATATCTACTTTTCACGAATGTCCTTTGTTATTTGCATCCCTGCTTGCCGACCAAAGATCACCGTTTCCGCAATGGAGTTACCACCGATTCGGTTGTTACCGTGGAGTCCGCCAGATACTTCACCAGCGGCATACAAGCCGTTAATCACATTACCGTTACCATCTAAGACCTTGGTCTCTGGGGTAATGTGAATACCACCCATCGTGTAGTGAATAGCTGGGTGAATATGAATGGCAAAGTAAGGAGCTTTGCTAATGCCACGATCCATTCCAGTCGTTCTACCAAATGCAGCGTCATCGTGCTTGTCAACGGCTTCATTCCACTTAGCCACTGTCTTTTCTAAGTTGTCAGCATTCACACCGATCTTCTTAGCTAAGTCTGCCAAAGTATCACCGTGTTCGACCACACCTACTGAATCGTAGAATTCAATGGCCTTGAAGTGGTCACGAATGCCTTGATCCAAGATGAGGTATGCCCCGTCTTCATCCAAAGCAGTGATGGCGTTAGAAACGATCTTACGCGTGTTCAATTCGTTAACGAATCTTTCCCCACTCTTGTTAACTAAGATCGCACCTTCACCACGGACTCCTTCACCAATTAAGAAGGTATGGTCAGTGTCAGTTTGAGCAGTTGGGTGCACTTGGATGAAGTTCATTTGCATGAGCTGGGCGCCAATGTCTTCAGCTAACTTCAAACCGTCACCAGTTGCACCTGGTTGGTTAGTGGTATGGTAACCAACTAAGTCTGGACGATACTTCTTAATAATGTCTTTAGAAGCACCGAAACCACCACTAGCCAATAAGACAGCCTTAGCGTTAACAACACTGTTGCCAATTTCAGTTTCAACTTCAGCGCCAGTTACTTCCTTAGCGGCGTTTTGACGGAGTTTAACTACCTTCGCATTATTGAAGAGTGGAATTTCTTCTTTTTCACATTGCTTCAATAAGCCAGTTACTAAGTAACCACCAACTGGGGCCTTGGAAGCTGGACGGTGAGCGCGCTTCTTGCTCATCCCTCCCGTAATGGTCAAGTCAGTCAATTCAATGCCGTGTTCCATTAACCAGTCAATGGCAATGGCAGAATGGTCAACGAAGTAGTGTAACATGTCGCAGTCGTTTAAGAGGCCACCACCCTTTAAGGTTTCCTGATAAAAGTCTTCCTTATTATCGATGATACCTTCCTTTAATTGCACCAAACTTTCAGCGGCGTTCATCCCACTTGAAGCACGGTTGGTGTTACCACCAAGTTGTTCGTTCTTTTCAAAGACTGCGACCTTCATGCCTAATTCATGAGCTTGAAGGGCAGCAGTTAAGCCTGTACCACCAGCACCGACGATCACAATATCGTAGTCGGATGCGATTTCGTTGGGTCTTTTAGGTGTGAAAACATATTTTGCCAATTTGATCCCCTATTCTTTTCTATTCTTCTGGTTCATGCTTGTCGACGTTGGTCATTTGCATGTAGTCCATCCATTCGTCGTATTGCTTTTCTGTTACTTTACCACTCTTAAGGGCAGCTTCACGTAAGGTGGTGCCTTCCTTATCAGCAGCTTGCGCAATCTTAGCAGCATCGTGGTAACCAATGTGTGGTGACAAAGCCGTAACCGTCATGAGTGAGTTATCAAGTAAGTCATCCATGCGCTTTTCGTTAACAGTCAAGCCATGAATCATCTTGTCAGCAAAGCCAGTAATGGTACCAGTCAAGATATCACATGAGTCAAGGAAAGCAGCGATCATCACTGTCTTAAAGACGTTCATTTCGAAGTTACCTTGACTTGCAGCAAAGGTAATGGTGGTGTCATTACCGAAGACCTTAGCGGCAGCCATGGTAACAGCTTCAGCTTGAGTTGGGTTAACCTTACCTGGCATGATACTTGAACCTGGTTCATTTGCTGGAATGTTCAATTCACCGTAACCAGCTCTAGGACCTGAAGCAAGTAAACGAATATCTTGCGCAATCTTGAACATATCAGCTGCCAAAGTCTTAAGCGCACCGTGCATTACATCAATACCTGAGTGGTGAGCTAAGCCCCAGAACTTGTTGGTGTCATATTCAAACTTATGACCGTATTCTTCAGATAACTTAGCCACGATCTTTTCCGTCATCCCTGGAGCAGCGTTCAAACCAGTACCAACAGCAGTACCACCGATGGCTAATTCGTAAAGGGTTGGCTTCAATTCTTGAATGTACTTCAAGTTATGCTTCAAAGCTGAAATATAACCAGACAATTCTTGACCAAAGGTCAATGGGGTTGCGTCTTGCAAGTGGGTCCGACCAACCTTAACGGTCTTCCAGTACTTCTTTTCCTTAACGACTAATTCGCCGATTAAGTGTTGGATTGCTGGTTCAAGTTTATCAAGGGCTTCAACAGCCACAATGTTCATCGCAGTTGGGTAAGTGTCGTTTGAAGATTGTCCACGGTTAACATCGTCGTTAGGCAAGATGTTCAAACCTGGGTGCAACTTGTTAGCAAGGTTAGCAACAACTTCGTTAACGTTCATGTTACTTTGGGTACCTGAACCGGTTTGCAATACGTGAAGTGGGAAGTCCTTACGTAAGTCAGTGTCGCTCATGGCTAACAACTTATCAATGGCATCTTCGATTGCTTCACCTTTTTCCTTAGGTTCATCGCCAACTTCAACGTTTGATTCAGCGGCAGCCTTCTTCAAGTGAAGGAAAGCACGGATGATGGCCAATGGCATTTCTTCACCACTTGGGAAGTTGTTGCGACTTCTTTCAGTTTGCGGACCCCAGAGAGCATCCTTAGGAATCTTTACGGGACCAATAGTATCACTTTCAACGCGGTATTCTTCAGTCATGATTTTTCTCCTTTTTTGATAAAACAAAAGTGGTTATAGCTTGTCTAGACGAGTTATAACCACTTTCTTTATTTGACAATAATTAAAGTTCAACACCATCCAAGACTTCTTGCATCTTGTTAGCTGAGTTAAGCATCTTTTCTTGTTCAGCCTTTGATAACTTAATTTCAATGACGTGGCTGATACCGTTACCGTCAATGACAGTTGGAGTACCTAAGTAAAGGTCATGCTTAATGCCATATTCACCGTTAATTGGAGCTGACAATGGTAAGCAGATTGAACGGTTGTCCAAGACTGCACTGACGATTTGGGTAAGCATCATGGCAACACCATAGAAGGTAGCACCCTTGTTAGCAATGATCTTACCACCCTTCTTGCGGACGTCAGTTTCAATTTCACTTAAAACGTCATCGTTGATTTCGGCATAGTCACGAAGTGGCTTGTTATCAACCAAGCTTTCGTCGAAGTTTTCAAAACTAGTATCACCATGTTCACCAAGAACCATTGAGTTAACCTTAGCAACTGGAACGTTAAGCTTCTTAGCAAGTTCAACACGTAAACGCATTGAGTCAAGTGAAGTACCAGTACCGATAACTCTATTCTTAGGGAAGCCTGACAACTTTTGGGTCAAAGTAGTCAAGATATCAACTGGGTTAGCAGAAACTACGAAGACACCCTTAAAGCCTGAGTCAACAACTGGCTTAACGATACTCTTCAAGATCTTAACGTTCTTTGCAACCAAGTCAAGTCTAGTTTCGCCAGGCTTTCTTGGGACACCAGCAGTGATGACGCAAACGTCTGCATCCCCAGCATCGCTATATTCACCTGGGTGGATGTTGGTTTGACCCATAAATGGAGTGATATCTTCAAGGTCCATTGAGTCACCAACTGGACGTTCTTTAGCAACATCACAGATAGTTAATTCTTCAACATTACAGTTTTGCAACAAGTCGTTTGCAAAAGTTGAACCAACAGCGCCGTCTCCGACAAGAAATACTTTTCTACTCATAGAATTTTCCTTTCATACGAAAATCAACTTGTTATCGATTACACATAACATTATACAATAGTTTTTCCATCAAGCGCTTACATTTTTGCATTTTTTTGATTTTTTATTGCTTTTTTAAGATTTTTAAATATTTTGCAGTAATTTTAGATATGCAAAAAGCAAGTAGCTTGTTTTTGGGAGTTACTTGCTTTTATGAAGGTGGTATTTTGGCGTGATGAATTATTAGGTGGAGGTTTGGTTTCTTATAAGGAAGAAATAGATTTTTTGAGACAAAAAAACGAGCAATGCTGGTTTTTGCATTGCCTGTCATCATAAGGAATAAACGCATTGTATTATCATTTGCACACATCTCCCACCGCCAAGAGGAGGAGGACAATATCATCAAGCAGAAGATGTATGTGTACCTCACTACACTGATTATGATAGCTCTTTCAGATTAAATTACAAATGTTATGCCTTGTGAATTAAGTATTTTGTCTTTTAACGATTCTGATGGTTCAATTTCTTGGCAAAGAAATCACCGACCACTTGCACGATGAAGATCAAGATCACAACTAAGATCGTTGCGACCCAGGTCACATCATTATTGAAACGGTTGTAACCATAGGAAATGGCGGTGTTACCTAAACCACCGGCACCAATAGCACCAGCCATAGCAGTTAAACCGATCAAACTAATAATGGTAACCGTTGAGACTCTGACTAATTCAGAACGTGATTCACGTAAGTAAACGTCAAAGATAATATCAGTTAAGGTGGCACCTAAACTTTCGGCGGCTTCAACTTTACCTGTGTCAACACTTTCTAAAGCGACTTGCACTTGCCGCGCATAGAAAGGAAAAACTCCTAAAGTCAGAGGAACTAAGGCGGCCTTCATCCCAATTTGGGTCCCCACAATCTTCTGGGTGACGGGCGCAATAAAGGCTAACAAAATAATGAACGGAATGGCCCGGAAGATAGAGACTAACTTATCACAGACATTGAACCAGAACTTGTTTGGTCGCACGCCATCTTCTTTCGTAATGACTAATAACACGCCAAAGATAATTCCTAAAATGCCGCCAAAGATGGCTGCCCAAAAGGTCATGAATAAGGTTTGGAAAATACTGGTTCCCCAACCAGCTTCACCGCCCCATCCTAACTGAACGACATTTGGTGCTACTTTTTCAAACCAACTAATCATATACCTTCCCCTTTTCATCCAATCTTGTTACGGTAACTTCTTGTTCATGTAAGAATGCTTGCGCTTGCTTTTGCTTGTCTGCATCCCCTTTGATCAAAACTACCAACGTCCCGATCGGTTCATCATTCAAGAGCTCCACATTCCCATATAACATACTGGTTTCAACACCAACTTTTTGGAAGAGCTCAATAATAATTGACTTAGTCACGTTAGCCACATTGTAGACCAACTGGTAGACGGCTTCGTTTGCTTGCAATTGACCCAAGTTCAATTTTTCAAGAGTCGTCATGGCTTCAAGAGACCCACCAACAAAGCGCTTGGTTAATTCTTCTTTTGGATGTAAGAAAATCTGCCGCAGACTACCATTTTCAATAATTTGGCCATCTTCCATGACGGCAACTTTGGTGGCAATTTTCTTCACGGCTTCCATTTCGTGGGTAATCAAAACCACGGTCAAGCCTAATTCACGGTTTAACTTCTTGAGTAATTCCAAAATTTGTTGGGTATTTTGTGGGTCCAAGGCACTGGTTGCTTCATCAGAGATCAAAATATCAGGCTTGTTCGCCAAGGCTCTAGCAATCGCCACTCTTTGTTGCTGTCCACCGGAAAGTTCCGATGGATAAAAGTCAGCTTTGTCCTTTAAGTCAACCAGATCAAGCAGTTCCAAAGATCGCTTCTCTAATTCTTCATCACTTAATTTTGCATGCTTTAAGGCAAAAGCCACATTTTCTAAGACCGTTGTTTCATTTAATAAGTTGAAGTGTTGAAAAATCATCCCGATCTTACGCCGAGCTAACTGCAAGTCCTTGTTAGAAATCACTTGCTTACCATCTTTGACAAAGTCCACACCATTGACAGTAATGTCCCCTGAACTTGGATGTTGGAGTAAGTTAATGGTCCGCACCATCGTGGATTTACCAGCGCCTGAGAAACCTACCACGCCATAAATATCACCCTTGTCAATGTGCAAGGTTAAGTCCTTGACCGCGCGGACAACCTGGCTTTTTTTCTGCGGAAAGTCAACATTAATCTTGTTTAATTCAATAATACTCATGTCTGTTTCCTCCTATTTCAACTTAACATCCCAAGCAGCAATTTGACTGTTGCCGTAGTACTTGTGGTAGAGCTTCTTAGTTTCTGGTGTTTGGAAAGCCTTCACTACATCTTGGTACAACTTCTTCTTAGCTTGATCCTTGCGGGCACAGATAATGTTAATCCATTGCTGTGAATCCTTATTAATTGGTTCGATATAGATCGTTTGCTTATCAGTTAAACCAGCTGGACCAGCATAGTCGTTGTTAACCACCGCTGCGTCAACTGAGTCAAGGACCCGGCCAGTTTGCTCAGTGGCTACTTCCTTAATCTTCAAGTTGTTGGGATTATTAGTAATGTCAGCCACGGTGACTAACTTCTTGCCCTTTCTTAAAGAAATCAACCCGGCATTCTTTAAGACAAACAAGGCTCTTGATTCATTAGTGGCGTCATTAGGAATAGCGATCGTGGCGCCGTCTGGTAATTGGCTCAACTTGTGGTATTTCTTTGAATACAATCTGATTGGCGCAATGTAAGTTTTACCAATTGCAATTACCCCGCCGTGGTTCGCCTCATTCCAAGACTTTAAGAAAGCGTAGTGTTGGAAGGCGTTTAAATCAATATCACCTGACTTCAAGGCCTTATTTGGTTGGTTATAGTCAGTGAAATTCTTAGTTTTAATAATAATGCCATATTTTTGTTTGGCAGTTTTCGCAATTTGCTTCCAGATGGCTTCATCTTGCTTACTCTGACCAACCACCCCAACGGTCACGGTCTTTTGATTAGCTTGACTCGGAATCCCTGGTCCGAAACTAAACCACCCTGCAACTAAAATTACTACTGCAATAATTGACCAAATAATGGTATTTCTGCGTCTTCTCTTTCTCATAAGAACAACCCTCCAAGTGTTTTTTCAATAAAAAAAGCACCCGTCATCAAAAAGGACGAATGCTTCGTGTTACCACCTTAGTTTAACTATTACTCACATAATAGCTCTCAACGACTATCAAAAAATAGCCTGCTGTGTTAACGAGTGCAAACCCGCTGCCAGCTAAATATCACTGACAGTCATCATTTCAAGCCCATGTTCACTAACCTTCACTAACTGAGTCTCACCTACTCCTCAGCTCTCTGTAGTAGTGAATAAATTAGTTACTCTGCTTTTCAAGATGTTTAAATCATTTAATTGTAAATAAATTTATCATTCGCTTTTAATCTTGTCAACTATTATTTTAATTTTTTCAATTATTTTCCTTGCTTACGGCCGCGATGGTAGGCCTCATGCAAATCCGCAAAGGTCATGCTTTTACCTTTTTGATCAAAGACGACTAGGACTTCGGCCACGCCATCGAGCATATGCGATAGCCATCTGAAAATCGTTACCGCTGCAAAGAAGAGCACCAGCAACATGAAAATTGACCGCGGTTTGAGCATGCTCAAAGAGAACAAGTTATGTAAGAAGATAATTGAGCCAACGACTCCTACTAGGGAGAGGGCAATGACGGATAAGCGGAATTTATTCAGTGGTGCGGAAATGTGGTACATCACCATGGTCCCGACTAAAATTAACAACAAAGTAGCTGTGGTTCCAACTTGGTCGTGGTCTAAGGCAATGTAGGAACCAGCCACGACCAGAATGCTGACGGCTAACATGTCAGTTAAGCCACCAGGAATGGCCCGAGCCAAGACATTCGGAATGAACTTGCCGCGAATCCGGTTGTGGTTACTTTCTAAGGCCAACATAAAGGATGGCAAACCAATGGTAAAGGCGGAAATCAAGGTGATTTGTGATGGTTGAAGCGGATAATTAATGGTCATAATCAGGGAGAAGATCGCCATCAAGAATGAGAAAATGTTTTTCACCAAGAACAGACTAGCTGACCGTTGAATATTGTTAACCACGCGACGCCCTTCATTGACCACGTCCGGCATTTTGACAAAGTTAGAATCAAGCAAGACCACTTGGGAGGCTTGCACCGCAGCACTATTGCCTGAAGCCATGGCAATGGAACAGTCGGCCTTCTTCATGGCTAAAATATCATTGACCCCATCCCCGGTCATGGCAACCGTATTACCTTGATTTTGCAAGGCAATCACAAACTTCTTCTTTTGTTCCGGTTTCACCCGGCCAAAGACGTTATAGTTCTTGACCGCATTTTCATATTCGCCATCTTTAATGGTTTGGGCATCAAGGAACTTGTCCGCCCCGCTAATACCGGCCTGACTGGCTACCCGGGAGACCGTTAAGGGATTATCCCCTGAAATAACTTTAATTTGGACGCCTTGTTTGGCGAAGTATTCAAAGGTGCTCTTAGCTTCTTTACGGATCGGATTAGTTAACAGAATATAGCCAAGTACTTGTACCTCTTGGGTTAATTGCGACTTTTCTTCAGTTAAAGCCGCTGGATAGTTGGCCACGATCAGAACCCGGTAGCCTTGATTGGCGTAATTTTCAAATTCATCGGCATAATCTTGAAATTGATCACGTAAGACCATTTCTGGAGCTCCAATGACTGTAGTGTTATCGCCAAAAACTACCGCTGAATACTTATTAACGGAAGTAAAAGGAATTACCGTTGTCGCTTGCTTACCAGTCGAGCTCGTGAAATGTTCATGAATGGCCTTCATGGTCGCGTTATCGGCTGGCATATTAGCGGCAAAATCACTGATGATTTGGTCCAAGTTTTTGACTTGAGCTTTTGGCGAAACAATGGCCTTTTCAACACCCATTTTGGGCTCAGTAATGGTACCTGTCTTATCCACGCACAGGACATTAACCCGCGCCAGAGTTTCAACACTCTTCATATCGTGCAACATGACTTCCCGGCGGGCTAACCGCGTAGCAGCTAAAGCCAAGGCAATGGTCGTTAACAAGTAAAGGCCTTCCGGAATCATCCCAATCAAAGCTGCTTCCATGGAAACCACGCTCCGGGCAATGCCGGCGTGATTGAAGAAGTAACTCTGACAAAACAAAGCTAGTCCAATCGGAATAATAATGATTCCGACCCACTTAACTAAGCGGTTAATTGACCGCACCATTTCTGACTGCTCGGTCCCACCCATGGCTTTAGCTTCAATGGTTAATTTAGAAATGTAAGATTCCTTACCAACTTTTTCTAGCTTGGCATAAGCCTCGCCAGAGACGACAAACGAACCCGACATTAATTCAGAATTGACGGTTTTCTTAATTTCATCCGATTCACCGGTTAACAGCGACTCATTCACCCGAATTTCGCCGCTAACGATTTTGCCATCGGCCGGAATCTGCTCCCCCGTCTTAAGCTTGATGATATCATCGACCACCAGCTCTTCAATGGCTACCTGGACTTCTTGTCCACCGCGGATTGCAGTCACGTGAGTGGCACTCATCACATTTAACTTACTCAGGATTCTTTTCGCGCGAATTTCCTGAATAATTCCGATGATCGTGTTCAAGATAATCACCGGTAAGAAGGTCAAGTCCTTGTAAGCCCCAACCAGAATTAACAGCACAGCTAAAACCACAAAAATCAAGTTAAAGTAAGTAAAAACATTTTCGCGAATAATCTGAGTGTTGGTCTTAAATTGGTCATCAACTGCGCGGTTGACTTGACCGTTTTTTACCCGTTCTTCAACTTCTGCCTGGCTTAAACCAGTCAAAGTCTGCTTTGTTTCGTCCATGAAATAATCACCTTTTTACGTTTCTTTGACTAAATATTATAGCGAAAGAAAAGCCTAACTTGCAATTGACAAGCTAGACTTTAATCATAATTTAGTTATTTCTTTGATAAGTTAAAAAAGTGTACGGATAAAGATTCTTGGCATCAGCTGCATGAGCCTCTTCGTTAATTAATTTGAAGCGAGTGTAATCAATCGCTGGCATCTTCGTATCCGTTTTAAAAGTGTGGTCGATGAAAGTTTTTTCTAACACATCCACTTGGTCTAGTAAGCCTTGAAACACTGACACCCCACCAATCACGCAAATCTGATCGTCTTGGTGATCAGCAAGATAGTCTTTTACTTCCTCAAGCGACGCAAAGAAACTTACTTGATCATTGTCCTGATACTTCTTTCTTAAGTCTTGATTATGGGTTAAAACCAAATGTTTACGCCCTGGCAAGAGTTTAGGCAAACTAGCAAAGGTCTTGCGCCCCATTAAGATCGGATGCCCCATGGTTTTTTCCTTAAAATGGTGGAGATCAGCGGGCATACGCCACGGCAAATGGCCCTGATAGCCAATACCTCCTTGCTGATCTTCAGCCCAAACATAAGTAATCATTGCTGGCCTCCTATACTGCCACTGGTGCCTTAATTGAGCCATGGTGGTGGTAATCAAGCACCTTAATATCCGTCATCTCAAAGTCATCGATGTGCTTTTTAGCGGGATTCAGCCATAATTCTGGTGAATCATAAGGCTGGCGACTGAGTAATTCTTTGACTTGCTCAAAATGGTTCCGGTAAATATGGGCATCCCCCAGAGTATGGACAAACTCACCTACTTCAAGTCCTGTTTCGCGCGCAATCATGTGCAAGAGCAAGGCGTAACTCGCAATGTTAAACGGTACACCCAAGAACATATCACCTGAGCGTTGATACAGCTGCAAGCTCAGCTTACCATCAACGACATAGAATTGGAACAAAACATGGCATGGTGGCAAGGCGCTAGTCGGCACATCTTCAGGATTCCAAGCCGTCACAATCAGGCGCCGGGAATCGGGAGTCTGCTTAATCTGATCGATCACATTTTGAATTTGATCAATAAAGCCACCTGCCCGCTTTTCCCAATGGCGCCATTGAGCACCATAGACATCACCTAAGTTACCGTATTTTTGGGCAAAAGCTTCATCGCTCAGAATGCGTTCATCAAACTTTTTCATTTCGGCTTGATATTGCTGGTTAAATTTCGGATCACTTTGACTACGTAAGCCAAAGTTGGTCATATCAGGGCCTTGATACTCAGAACTAGTCACCCAATTTTTAAAGGCCCATTCATCCCAAATATGATTGTGGTGCTCAAGTAAAAAGCGGATGTTGGTGTCACCCCGCAAGAACCATAAGAGTTCACTTTTAATTAAACCAAAAGGCACTTTTTTGCTAGTTAAAAGCGGAAAGCCCTGACTCAAGTCAAACCGCATCTGCGCACCAAAGAGACTCCGCGTCCCGGTGCCGGTACGGTCACTCTTGTCATGACCTTCCGCCATTATTTTTTGTAAAAGATCTAAATAAGGTTGTTCTAGTATTGCCATTGTGCTTCCTTCTATCCTTCAATGATTAATACTAGACTACCACATCTTGTGATTATTAGCTATTCTTGCCTCAAGATTTTGTGATTTCACCTCTGTGTCGAATTACATAAACCAGCGCAGCCACGATTAACACCAAGGCCCCGACACTAACTGAAATCCGCGTATCCGGATTGATAAACATGAAAATCACAATCACCACGAGCATAGCAAAGGCAAAATAGTTTGAAAACGGATAAAGCGGCAATTTAAATGGGTGATCTTGCAATTGCTTCTTGTTGTGTTTTCTAAATCTTAATTCTGCCAGCAAAATCACAAACCATGGAATCATCCCTGGCAAAACTGAGGAGCTGAAGACAATCACGAACAAGTCTGAAGCTGAGTGATTGAAGTTAGAAGCGATCACGTTCAGGATAAAACCAATAAAGATCCCACCTGAAATCCCCATAATTGCGCGGTCAGGCACGATTCGGTTGGAGATATGACCGAAAAGTTTTGGTGCTTCACGGTCATGCGAGAGCTTAAAGAGCATCCGACTAGAAGAATAAATTCCTGAGTTAGCTCCTGACAAAGCCGCGGTTAAGACCACGAAGTTGATAATGGAAGCCGCTGCTGTGATCCCTACCTTGGCAAAAGTCGTTACGAAAGGCGAACCCAGTGAATCGAGCTTGTTCCAAGGATAGATGGTCACAATTACGAAGATGGCACCCACGTAGAAAATCAATATTCGCAATAAAACGGACTTGACGCTTTTAACAATTGCTTCTTGCGGATGAGCTACTTCTCCAGCGGAAATCCCGAGTAATTCAATGCCTTCATAAGAACCAACAATAATGGACATGGAGAAGAAGAAACCTTTAACTCCGCCAGTGAAGAAGCCGCCATGCGCCCAGAGGTTACTGAAGCCGGTTGGCTTGCCGCCGTTACCGACACCAAAGAAGATAACGATAAAGCCTAAGATAATCATCAGAATAATCGTGATGACCTTGATCATGGCAAACCAGAATTCCAGTGAGGCATATGCTTTGGCACTGGCTAAGTTGGCCAGGAGTAAAAAGGCAATGATGATAATCCCAGACCACAGGGCACTGATATTGGGCCACCAATATTTCAGATACTCGGTCGCGGCCACCACTTCGGACATCCCTACGACAATATATTCAAAGACGTTGGCCCATTCAGCTAAATAGCCGGCCAAAGGATGGACATATTCAGTCGCGTAATCCGCAAAGGAGCCCGTCCCTGGATTGACATAGAGCATCTCCCCTAATGCCCTCATGACAATGTACAAAATTAAGCCGACAAACATGTAAGCTAACAGGACTGAGGGACCAGTCCATTTGATCGTTGAGCTTGATCCCATAAACAACCCAACGCCGATTGCTCCTCCAAGTGAAATCATTTCCATCTGTCCGGCGGACATGGTACGTTTCAGTTGCGGAGCATGATGTTTTTTGTTCATTTTTTCACCACACAACTCAAATAATTTTTGACTGGAACTAGTGTCAGCCTTCATAATTCGTTATAATTTTATGCTATTCTATGTTAGATGGCAAATAGGTTTTTTCCTATATTAAAATGTGGTAATGCAAATTACGTCGATGTTATTTATCGTAAAGATAATTTCGTATTTACCTGAATTTAAAAAATTGCTATAATTGTTTTGTTGTGGAGAGTTGGCAGAGTGGTAATGCACCGGACTCGAAATCCGGCGAACCAGGTTTATCCCTGGCGCGCAGGTTCAAATCCTGTACTCTCCTTAATATAGCTCAATATAAAAGCCATCATCGTTTATTTTGCGATGGTGGTTTTCTTTACCTTAATTTTTTGTATTTTCACAATTAGTCGTACCAAGATCCGATATTCTTAGAAGTAATTGAATGAAATCGCTAATTGCTTGAGATAAATTATTAAGCTTAACATTAACTTTTTGAATATGATCGTTATCTAAACTCGAATCAAAAGATTGAAGATGGCGATTCAATAATTTAGATCTAGTTGTATTTTTTTCAGTCAAGTCAATGCCATTCATTTTCATGTTCCATAAAGGTATCGTCTTTGTTTTCTAAAATATTAAATAAGACACCATCACCCAAATGATCAGTAACAGCTGTGATCACTTGAAGATCATCATCAGCAATTAATTTGAATTCGACTTTATTTTTAAGCTGATTAGGTATATGAGCTTGAATTGTGTCTAAAAGATTGCTATTAATATGAACCATCATTTTCACCTTGTTTAACGCAATTTGTGTTTCAATCGATTTATATTAGTGTAATCTATTAAAAATGTTTTTAATAGCGATATAAGTTTATTTATCTTTATTAGATCATTGCTTTTCCCCACACTTAAGGGTATTCTTTTGGGGTAACATGACACAGGTGATAAACTGAGATTTGTCAAAAGGTAATAGATATAAACAAAAAGGAAGTAAGACAAATGTGTACATCAATTATTTTTAGTCCTGCTGATCACTACTTCGGTCGTAATCTCGACCTTGAAATCAGCTTCGGTCAACAAGTGGTCATCACCCCACGTAAGTATGAATTTAAGTTCAAGAACATGCCCAGCTTGAAGAACCACAACGCCATTGTCGGCATCGCTATGGTGGCAGATGGTTACCCACTTTACTTCGATGCAAGTAATGAAAAAGGCTTGGGGATGGCAGGACTTAACTACAACGGCAATGCCCACTATTTCCCAGTCACCGATGAAGATAAAGACAATATCGCTTCATTTGAATTCATCCCTTGGATCTTAGGTCAATGCGGAACTGTTGCAGAAGCTAAGAACTTACTTAGCCGCATTAACATTACTAACCTTAACTTCAAGCCTGAAATGCAAGCTTCACCATTACACTGGTTACTTGCTGACAAGACTGGAGCTTCAGTAGTCATCGAATCAGACGCAGATGGTTTACACGTTTACGACAACCCAGTTGGCGTTTTAACTAATAACCCTAAGTTCCCATTGCAATTGTTCAACTTGAATAACTACTCTAACGTTTCCTCAGCTGAACCAAAGAATGGTTTCTCAAAGGACGTTGATTTTAACCTTTATAGCCGTGAGATGGGGTCTCGCGATTTACCTGGTGGTGCCGATTCAGCTTCACGCTTTGTCAGAGCAACTTTTAACAAGTTCAACGCTCCAGTTAGCGACGACAATAACAAGAACATTGACACTTACTTCCACATTTTGCACTCAGTCGAACAACAAAAAGGTGTCGACCAAGTTGGCCCTGGTAAGTTTGAATACACCATTTACTCAAGTGGTACTAACCTTGATACTAGTGACTTCTACTACACTACTTACGAAAACAAGCGCATCAACCACATTGATATTCATAAAGAAGACTTAACAGCTAGTGACTTAATCACCTTCCCAATGCTTGATCAAGTTACGATTAATGATCAAAACTAATTATTAAGTTTTCCTCAAGGAAGAAGCTACTCTAAGAAAAACCTGCTAGAATTTTCTTAGAGTATTTTTATGGGAATTATTAAGGATTGATTATTGATACATGGAAAATTGGTTAATACTGATAGTAGCTGCTGCTATTTTGTTAATACTGGTTTTTAAAATTAAGACTTCTAGGCGCTTCAACCTGTTCGACCATTGGTTGCACCATAAACTGGTTAGACAGCGAGACGGCTATAGCTGGCAGGTCATTACTTTTTTAAATGATCCTAAGCTAATGGTAGTTTGGGCGGTTTTACTAGCAAGTGAGTTAATTGATCAAGGCCACCCCGTCACTGCCCTCTGGGTATTGGCAACGCTGGGCTTTACTGATCTAGCTGGTATTATTTTGAAAAAATTAGTCCGGCGCCGGCGGCCTATTTTACATTCAGACCTTGAAGAAGGCTACAGTTTCCCTAGTGGACATGTTTTAGGCGCAACCACGATGGCCTTGATCTTGGTGCAACTTTTCGGTAAGCAATTAGGACCTTGGTTTGGGATTGTCTTAGTAGCCTTGTGGTTGATGGTCGTGGTATCACGGTTAAGTTTAAAAGCGCACTATCCATCTGACATTATTGGGGCAACAAGTCTGGCGATTTGTTGTTTTAGTATTTCTCAGCAGATATTTTTAGCGATTTAAAAATAAATCAGTGGGAAGAAACTTCACGAGTCAACGCCGAGATAGTGTAGAACTAAATTAAAGCACGCAGTGCTTAATTTAAGTTCGTAACTATAGTCGGCTTTGACTGTTTCTGACCATGACAAAAAAGAGTTTGGCGGTTGCCAAACTCTTTTTGATTTTCATGCTTTTCTATTATTACAGAATTGTCGTGAGAAAAAACAGAATCAGACGACTATAGTTACGAACATGGATTGAATACTTCGTATTCTAATCCAGTTCTACACTATCTCGTCTGATTCTCGAGAAGTTTTTTCTCACTTCTTTTGCTATTCATGATACCCAATCATCATGCCGCCCTCTTCAGCGTAGAAACTACACAGACCGCGCATCGGACGAATTTTAATTTTAACATCAGGGAAATCTGCCAAAATCAATTTCTTTAAGTTCTCTGAATCAGCTTCATTTTCACAGTGATCAATAATCACTTCACCGCCTTGGTAGCCTTCAGCTTTCATTGCCTTGACTACTTCACGCAAGGCCTTCTTCATCCCGCGAGCTTTGCCAATTTGTTCAAACTTACCTTCCTTACTTGCCTTACCCACAATATTGATATGGAGTAGGCCTGCAATTTTGGCCACAGCTGGTGAGACACGGCCGTTTAAAGAAAGATTATGCAAGTTTTGCAAAACGAACAACAAATGAGTTTGAGTTCTCATCTTAGCAATTGCTTCTTCTAAATCAACCCAGCGCAAATCTGATTGCAGCAATTTTTCAATTCCTTCAATAATGACGGCCATTTCTGGACCGGCCGTCCGAGAATCAACCACAATAATTTGGGCGTCAGGATGCTTTTCCAAATAAATATCCCGCGCTTGAATAGCTGAAGCATAAGTGCCACTTAAGCCGCTGGTCATGGCCACGACGATTGCTTTATCGCAGCCGTCTAGTGCTTCAAGCCATTCATTAATACTTGGGCAAGCAGTCTTACCCGCCACTTGGTTAGTTTCCATGGATTTTAAAAAGTCAGCAATATTTAATTGTTCATCATCACGATATGTTTTTTTGCCCAAAGAAATTGAAAGTGGGACAACTGTTAAGTTTTGTTTTTGATCAGTCAAATCATTTGAGCTGGAATCCGTAATTAATCTAATCTCTTCCATCGTCTATTTCCTTTGATATAAACATCATTCAAGTAATATTCACTTTAATGTGAGAATTCTATACTTATTATTATAATGTAAAGCTTAAATAGATTATACCTCACTTTAGGAAAACTTAAAATGTAAACCGCTTTCATATGTTTACAGAATCACAAAGTTAGGCTAAAATTTGAGTTGTAGTGGAGAGCAGATGGCTTTCCATGATGCTGGTACATTTAAACCGGTACCACATCATATATTTTTAGGAGGTTTTTTGATGTTAAAATCAGTCATTGAAAATGTTCATGCACTTGAAATTTTTGACTCACGTGGTAACCCAACTGTTGAAGTTCACGTTACCCTTTCAAACGGTGTCGTAGGTAAGGCTGAAGTTCCATCTGGTGCTTCAACTGGTGAAAACGAAGCCGTTGAATTACGTGACGGTGGTTCGCGTCTTGGTGGTAAAGGTGTTTCTAAGGCTGTTAACAACGTTAACACTGAAATCAACGATGCCTTAAAGGGTATGGATCCTTACGACCAACCAAAGATCGACAAGACTATGATCGACTTGGATGGTACTCCAAACAAGGGTCGTCTTGGTGCTAACGCTATCTTGGGTGTATCTATGGCTACTGCTGTTGCTGCAGCTAAGGATGCTCACCAACCTTTGTACCGTTACCTTGGCGGTATCGATCTTGAAATGCCACAAACTTTCCACAACGTTATCAACGGTGGTGAACACGCTGACAACGGTATCGACATTCAAGAATTCATGATCACTCCAATCAAGAAGACTTCATTCCGTGACGGTTTCGAAAAGATCGTTAACGTATACCACACCTTGAAGAAGGTTCTTGAAGACATGGGTTACGAAACTGGTTTAGGTGACGAAGGTGGTTTCGCTCCTAACATGAAGAACTCAGAAGAAGCTTTGAAGGCTCTTCACGAATCAATCATCAAGGCTGGTTACAAGCCTGCTGAAGATATTGGTATCGCATGTGACTGTGCTGCTTCATACTTCTACAACAAGGAAGACGGTAAGTACCACCTTGAAGGTAAGGTTCTTAACGATGAAGAATTGGCAGACTACTACGACAAGCTTCTTGACGAATTCCCAGAATTAATGTCAATGGAAGACCCATACGACGAAAACGATGTTGACGGTATGGTTAAGTTTACTGCTAGCCACAAGGACCGTATCCAAATCGTTCTTGACGACTTCATTTGTACTAACCCAGCACTTTTGAAGAAGGCTATCAAGGAAGGTGCCGGTAACGCTTCATTGATCAAGTTGAACCAAATCGGTACTGTTACTGAAACCCTTGAAACCATCCGTATGTCACGTAAGAATGGTTACAACACTATGATTTCTCACCGTTCAGGTGAAACTGGTGACACCTTCATCGCTGACTTAGCCGTTGCTGTAAACGGTGGTCAATTGAAGACTGGTGCTCCAGCTCGTTCAGAACGTGTTGAAAAGTACAACCGCTTGCTTGAAATCGAAGAAGAACTCGGTGAAGGCGAACGTTTGGCATTCTTCCCAGATGACGTAGATCACGACTAATTCAGTGTTTGAATTAATCAATGAATAAAAAGAAGCTTGCAATCGCAAGCTTCTTTTTTTCTGCTTTTTTTAACTATAAAGTGACAATCGTCCCTACTCCCTGATTTAACTTACCAGCATTAGCTAAAGAAGTAATAATGGCTTGGTGCCCAGTATGTTGGACAAATTCCATCGCTGCTTCAATTTTAGGTTTCATACTGCCAGGAGCAAATTGCCCTTCAGCTAAATATGTTTTTAATTGCGAACAAGTTACTTGCCCAAGTGCTTGTTCGTTTTCTTGGCCATAATTTAAATAAGCATTCTGTACCGTGGTTAAAATCACCAATTGGTCAGCCTTAATATTTTCAGCTAATTTAGCAGCACTATAGTCTTTATCAATGACGCCCGGTACGCCTTTTAAGCCGTCGGCATCAACGACAACTGGAATGCCGCCACCACCAGAAGCAATCGGCACACAATTATTAGCTAGTAAAGTTCGAATGAATGGTGCTTCCAAAATTTGTTTTGGCTTGGGTGAAGCAACTACTTGTCTAAAACCGCGCCCGGCATCTTCTTTATAGACATAATTTGGATGCTCAGCCTGTTCTTTTTTAACCTCTTCTTTAGTAAAGAATGGTCCAATTGGCTTGGAAAGATTTTTAAAGGCTGGATCATTAGGATCAACTACAGTTTGGGTCACTAGCGCTACAGCTAATTTTAAGGCAAAACTGCGTTGCAACAAGTCATCTAAAGCTTGTTGCATCCAGTAGCCAATACTTCCTTGAGTCATGGCCCCTACTGTATCCAGTGGCATAGCCGGATTATTAGGATTACTACCCGCCTGCTGCTGGAGCAATAAATTACCAACTTGCGGGCCATTACCGTGAGTAATTACAATCTGATCGCCATTTTCAATCATTTTGACGATCGCAGCCATCGTTTTCTTAATCGCCTTTTTCTGTCCGGCAGCCGTTTTATCACTAGTTTGGATAGCATTACCACCCAAAGCAACTACAATCTTACTCATGATTGGCCCCTACTTTTCTAAAACTGACGGAATAAACAAATTACCTAAAGTAGCTGCTATAATCGCCTTAATGGAATGCATGCGGTTTTCAGCTTCAGTAAATTGCCAAGCATACTTCGAATTGAAGACCTCATCAGTGACTTCCATGTCATGCAAGCCATACTTAGCTTCAATTTCTTGGCCGACAGTGGTTTCCGTATTATGAAAGGCTGGTAAGCAATGCATAAAGATTAATTCATCATCGGGGGTCCCCGTCTGCTGCATTAACTGCATGTCTACCTGGTAAGGCTTTAACAACTTAATTCGCTCTGACCAGTCATTCTCACCCATGGAAACCCAGACATCAGTGTAAATGATATTGGCTCCTTTGACGCCTTCTTCGATGTTATCAGTAACCAGGAATTTAGCACCAGTTTGGGCTTCATATTTCTTAGCAATCGCATGGACATCTGGGTGCGTGAAGAGTGATTTCGGCGTCACAATATGAACATTGACGCCTAGCATGGTACCGGCCACTAGCAAACTATCAGCCACATTGTCACGACCATCCCCAACATAAGCTAAGGTTAGCCCCTTTAAATGACCAAATTTTTCCTTAATTGTCATAAAGTCAGCTAGCATCTGGGTTGGATGCCATTTATCAGTTAAACCATTCCAAACAGGGACACCAGCATATTCAGCCAACGTTTCGACATCTTGATGCGCAAAACCGCGGTATTCAATCCCGTCAAACATGCGGCCCAAAACGCGCGCCGTATCCGCAATTGATTCTTTCTTACCTAAGTGAATTTCTCCGGCGCCCATGTATTCGGGATTAGCACCTAAATCATGACAAGCCACCACAAAGGCTGACCGGGTTCTAGTTGAGGCTTTTTCAAATAAAAGCGCAATGTTCTTACCCTCGAGATACTTATGCGGGATGTGCTTTTGCTTTAATTCTTTTAAGTGCAGGGCAAAATCAATTAAATAATTTAATTCTGCGGGTGAATAATCCTTACATGCTAAAAAACTACGTCCTTGAAACACATTTTGTAAATTTGACATGATAAAACCTTCTTTTTACAAATCTTCACGTACTAACGAACAGGACATACAGCGCGGACCGCCACGCCCTCGTGACAACTCACTGGAGCGAATCTCATGCACTTTAATGCCATGCTGGCGCAGTAAATCATTAGAAACATAATTACGGTCATAGGTAATGACTTCACCTGGAGCGATGGCCAAAGTATTAGAACCATCATTCCACTGCTCACGGGGAGCAGCCACCGGATCAGCGCCACCAGTTGGAATTAGGTCCAATTCCGACAAGTGCAAATATTTCTTTAAGACCTGAGTTAGGTTAGTTTCATGCGTAATAGTTAAACCGTTTGTGCCTGCTTTTAAGACGTAAATATCAATATTATGGTCTTGATCCAAAATAAAGGGATGAACGGTGAACTGATCATAATTAATCATGGTGAAAACCGTATCCAGGTGCATCATAGCATGATTATGCGGAATTTTAATGGCGAGCACAGTCTTAAACTTACTATCACGGAAAAGTTTCTGCGCTAGTTGGGTGATCGCTGTCGCTGAAGTCCGCTGAGAAATTCCAATCGCTAAGACATCTTGACTGAGGACTAACTCATCCCCACCCTCTAAGCGACCATGTTGGTATCGGTCACGCCAAATTGGAATCTTCGCATCTTTATATAAAGGATGGTGAAGCAGGATCGTTTCCATAAATAAGGACTCCCGCCGTCTAGCCCGGCAAGTCATGCGGTTAATGGTCATCCCATTACCAATCGCTGCTTGCTGGTCACGGGTAAAGTAAACATTTGGCATCGGATCCAAGTAGAAAGGATAAATTGGATCTTCAGCCAAATCAGCTAAGGACAAGTGCTGGAGCTTAATTTGATCTTTTCTAACTCCTGCAATAATTTGCGCTACCATTTCACTTGGACTTAAGCTCATCAAAAATTCCACTAACTCTTGATAAAGCTCATCTTCACCAACAATGCCTGATTCAGCTAGCAGCTGCTTCACAAACTTCGTGCGAACATTCTTGTCTTTCAGGCTGTCAGCTAATAATTTTTCTAAATAAAGTACCTTAACTCCATGCTCTTCTAACAGATGAGCAAATTGATCATGTTCTTCATCAGCAATTTTTAAGTAAGGAATCTCGTCAATCAGCATTCGTTCAAGTAAGTCTGGGGCTAAATTTTCTAGTTCCTTGCCCGGACGATGTAACATGACGGTTTTTAACCGACCAATCTCTGAATAAACATGAATTGGGTCATTCATTGAAACTCAATCCTCGCTTTCATAACTATTGTAATCGCTTACACTTATATTATGGAGCAATCATTAGCGCGGATCAATTATTCAATTAGATCTCTGTATAGCTTTAGTTAAACAAGTCGATGATTCTTTGAGTTAACGGCGATACCTTGCCGCTGCGCCAAACCAATTGCAAGTGCGTTTGCCAGCTGGCATGTTTAACTGGAACAAATTGACCTGAAGCATATAAGTTGGCAATGGATTCTGGAACAAGGGCTGACCCCATCCCTTTTTGCGCCCATAAAATGGCCGTGCGCGAATCATCACATTTGACGGCATAAAAAGGCGTCAAGCCTTGATGAGCAAAACTTTCATTAAAGATATTTTCAAAGCGGCGATAAATAATTAGAGACTGCTTGACTAAATCTTTGAGCGTGACGGCTTTCTTATTTAACAATTTCTCATCCGTCGTGACCAAGGTCATCTTTTCATTGGTTAAAGTTTTACTTTCAATCCCATGATGATTAAAAGGCGTGCGCACAATGCCCAAGTCGATCGTACCATTACGTAATTTTTCCAAAACCCCAAAACTGTTTTCTTCAAAGACATCAAAAGAAACCGTCGGATAATACTTAGTGAGTTTGACAAAGGCGGCTGAAGGTAATTCACCCACTGAAGAAGAAGCGGAGCCTATTTTGATGGTTCCTAACTCTCCTTTAGCCGTTTTATGAACTTGTTCTTCCGCCGTTTCCGCCAAGGCGACGATTTTTTCGGCATAACTTTGTAATTCCCTGCCAGCATCGGTTAATTCAATCCCATAAGCTGTCCGTACGAAAAGTTTAACTTCCAGTTCTTTTTCAAGTTGTTTTAACTGATAACTTAGTGGTGGTTGCGCAATAAACAAGCGCTTGGCAGCGGCTGTAATCTGCTTTTCTTCAGCCACCGCTAAAAAATACCGTAATTGTTTTAGATTCATAATAATCTCCCCTGCAGTTATAAAAGTTTTGTATATCTATTATTGTAAGTAGATATTTTATTCAAGGCAAGATCTGTGCTAACTTATATAAGGTAATTTAGATTTGGAGGAAAAATTATATATGGCTGAAAAATTTACAGGTCTTACTCAAGCTGAAGCCGAAAAACGGCTGCAAGAAAACGGCTTAAACGAAGTACCTGAACCCAAATATAACTTTTGGAAAGAATTTGCTGGTAAATTATGGAACTTATCAGCTTGGATTCTTGAAGCCGCAATTATTTTGGAAATCGTATTAGGCAAAGTCGTTCAAGCCTTGTTTGTTCTTGGGATGTTGTTATTTGCCGCTTGGAACGGAGCAACCAAGAAGAAGCAATCACAGCGCGTGCTTGATAGTATCTCGCACAAGTTAACCCCAACAGTTGCCGTTAAGCGTGATGGCAAATGGGTTAAAATCGACTCCAAGAAATTAGTGGTAGGCGACTTAATTTCACTCAAGCGTGGGGATGTCTTGGCCGCTGATGCCAAGATTGTGCAAGGAAAAATGGCCTTTGACGAAAGTTCTATTACGGGTGAATCTGATCCGGTTAAAAAGGAACTTGAACAAGAAGCTTTTGCTGGAACCACTGTTGTTCAAGGTGATGGTTTAGCCATTGTTACGGCTACTGGTAAGAATTCTCGTTCTGGTAAGACGGTTAACTTGATCAACAATTCAGCCGCTCCTGGTCACTTGCAACAATTGTTGACGCGGATTATTTACTACCTCTGCTTACTGGACGGTGTTTTAACTTTAGTCATCGTGATTACTGCCTGGTTCAGAGCCGGAAGTTTAGCTAACTTCATCGCTTTAATGGGTAAACAAGGCAACATGCTTTCCTTCTTAGCCATGATGTTTATTGCCTCAATTCCGGTAGCCATGCCTTCAACTTTTGCTTTATCTAACTCCTTTGAAGCAACCCGTTTAAGTAAGGAAGGCGTTTTAACGGCCGACTTAACTGGGATTCAGGATGCCGCTAACTTGAATTTACTCTTGTTAGATAAAACTGGCACCATTACTGAAAACAAGACTGCAGTTGCTAGCTGGGACAACTTCACTAAGTTAAGTGATGAAGAGGTCTTACAATTAGCAACTGGCGCCACTGATCAACGTAATCAAAGTATTATTGATGCCGCTATTGACGAATACGTCACTACCCAAGGCTTAGTGATCAAAGACAGTTCTAACTTTGTGCCTTTTACTTCTGACACTGGCTACTCCACGGCCACCGTTGACGGACACAATGTAAAGCTTGGTTCCTTTAAGCAATTATCTTTAATTGATAAGAATGCTGAAAGTAAAGTTGAACATGTTAACTTTGAAGCTGGACGTTCCGTAGCGGTGTTAATTGATGACATTTTAGCCGGAGTCTTTATTTTGAAAGATAAAGTTCGTGCTGATTCAAAACAAGCCTTAACTGAATTAAAGAAGCGCGGAATTCGCCCAATCATGTTAACTGGTGACAACCAAAAGACCGCTGCGGCGGTAGCCCAAGAAGTGGGTTTAACTGGCGACGTGATTTCAATCCATGATTTAAATGAACAAACTAAGACTTCAGAATTAGCCGGCATTGCGGATGTTTTACCAGAAGATAAACTCAAGATGGTGAAAATGTTCCAAGAAGAAGGCTTCATTGTCGGCATGACTGGGGACGGGGTTAACGACTCCCCTGCCTTGAAGCAAGCTGAAGTTGGGATCGCCGTTTCTAACGCCGCTGACGTTGCTAAACGTTCAAGTAAGATGGTTTTACTCGATGACGGTTTAACCTCAATTGTTAAGATTTTGGATGCGGGGCACCGAGTTTACCAAAGAATGACGACTTGGTCCTTAACTAAGTTGTCACGGACCGCTGAATTAACCATGTTATTAACCCTTGGTTACATTTTCTTTAACTACCTGCCAATGGCCTTCAATGCGATGGTTTTCTACACTATCATGAACAATATGGTAACCATGATGATCGGAACTGACCGGACACATATTACCTACAAGCCAGAAAACTGGAATATGGCTAAATTGTCAAAGATTGCCTTCTCCTTAGCTAGTGGTTGGACCATTTTAGGTGCTATCTTCCTCTGGTTCCTCAACACTCATGGCTTTAGTCATGGTGAAGTTTCAACTATGAACTATGTTTACTTAGTCTTAAGTGCCATGTTCATTGTTTTGATTACCAGAACTAAGAAATACTTCTGGCAAGATTATCCTTCTAAATTAGTCGGGAGCGTGCAAATTGCGGACGTGGTCATTACCTTTATTTTGGCTTTATGCGGCATTGCCATGGCCAAGATTGGCTTTGCGGCATTAGGAATCACCATCTTAGTTGCTTTAGTGGTAGCCATCATTGTTGATCTCTTCTACCAACCAGCCATGAAGAATCGGTAATATAGATTAAAAAAATAAACCACGATTACTTTTTAGTAGTCGTGTTTTTTTGCTAGAATAAGATAATAATGTTATCTCAAATACGAGAAGGAAGTTTTTAGATGATTTGGACATGGGATGTTATTCGCCGAATTATTGAAGTCTTATGGCTCATCAATATCGGCTTTGCCATCTGGACTGTTTTTCGTAGTCGACGAGATATTGCCTCGACTTGGGCTTGGCTATTAGTCTTATCTGTCTTTCCGATTTTTGGCTTTATTATTTACCTCTTTTTGGGTCGCCAATTATCACATGATGAAATCTTTGCCATTCAAAGCTCGCAAGCAAAAGTCAGAGATGATTTCTTAACTAAGCAGCACGCTTTACTGAAAAAACACGACCTGCTCCCTTCCTGGGAACGTAGACCGCGAGCCCGCATGCTGAGCGAGTTAAATTTGACCAATGATGATGCCCTGTTAACTTTTAACAATTCAGTTGAAATCTTCATTGACGGGCCAAAATTGTTCGACAATCTGATTGCCAATATTAAGCAAGCCAAAACAATGATTGACGTCGAATTTTATACTTTCTACGATGATCAT
This sequence comes from Lactobacillus xujianguonis, assembly GCF_004009905.1. Lineage (GTDB taxonomy): Bacteria > Bacillota > Bacilli > Lactobacillales > Lactobacillaceae > Lactobacillus > Lactobacillus xujianguonis. The sequence continues at coordinate 2,784 of NZ_ML136898.1, read as the reverse complement.
TTAGGTAATCGCGTACTAAAGGCCCTAGAAGACGCTGCTAGCCGTGGTGTTAAGGTGCGGGTAATTTACGATGCTAGTGGTTCTCACGGTACTAAGCCCTCATTTTTCGCCAAATTAAGAGAGTTAGGCGGTGAAGCTCAACCATTTATTTCAACTTCTAAGAAATACTGGTTTACCCCTCCTCGTTTGAACTATCACTTACACCGTAAATTAGTGATAATTGACCACGAAATTGGTTATATTGGCGGTTTCAATATTGGAGACCAGTACGTTGATCAATCTGCTAAATTCGGTCACTGGCGTGATACCCACTTCCGCGTAGAAGGTCAGGCTCCACAAATGATGGAAATTCGTTTTGCCATGGATTGGAACACCTCATGCCGCAAGTCACGTCTACCTGAATACAATATTGATTGGGCTAAAGATTTTGCGCTGCAAAAAGCCACAAATGAATCGAATGTTGCCATGCAAATTGTCTCATCCGGTCCAGATAGTCAAGATTTTGCAATTCGGCGCAGTTATGAAGGAATTATTGCGGGTGCCAGAGAATATGTTTATATTCAGACCCCTTATTTAATCCCTGAGCCCTCAGTCTTAGAAGCTTTGATTATTGCTGCTAAAAGTGGCGTTGACGTCCGAATTATGGTTCCTTGCATGGCCGATCATGTCTTTGTTTACCGTGCTACTGAGTATTATGCCAAATACCTAACCCAAAACGGCGTAAAGGTCTATAAGTACGATAACGGCTTTATTCATGCTAAAACAATGGTTTCTGGTTCTAACATTTCTTCAGTTGGTTCCGCTAACCAAGACTACCGGAGTTACAGTTTAAACTTCGAAGTGAATGCTTTTAGCTACAGTCCTGTTTTAGCTGCTAAGTTGAAAAAGATCTTTGAAGACGATTTGAAAGATGCCACGTTAATGACTAATGAATACTTTGACAGTCAAAGCAAATGGCGCAAGTTCAAACAGTACTTCTCAAGATTGTTATCACCTATTTTGTAATAAAAAAAGAAGCAAAGTGTCTGGAAAAGATTTCCTAGACACTTTTTCTACCCTAAGTCAAGTATTATCAGTGATTTAAGTAGAAAATTTTGTTTGTTATGATGGTGCGAATTAGGTCAAAAAAAGAAAAAGCGGAATTTGAAAGAAAACAATGGTATCACAAATAAACCTATGAATACTTGTAGTTTTTTCATAGGTTGTTATACTGAAGTTGATCATTTGATTTCAACTAAAGTCTTTGGTAATGTGTGGCTACGTTGTAATCATATAATGGATCATGTTTGATAAGAGCAAACATTGTAAGTATCAGTTTGTGGACTGATGCAATGGCGATCTTCTTATAGCCTCGACTATTTGAAGATCGTTTTTTCTTATCATAATAATCAGTAATATGACAGGGTTGAGTAGCCTTGACAGTTTCCATTTGAGTAATTGTCCGATAAAGAATCTTTCTAGCTAAATGGTTACCATGTCTAGTTATTCCTAAATGACTGTCCTTTTCACCTGATTGGTAGCGGCCTGGATCAATACCAACAAAAGCATCAATTTGAGCTGAGGTATCAAAACGTTGTAAATCTCCTAGTTCGGCAACTAATCTAACTGCAGTAGTTTTGGCAATACCTGAAATACTCTCATAGATAGTTAAAGACCGTGCATTTACTTGCTTAGAAAGTTTTTCCATATAATTAACTACGCTTTCTCTTTCTGTAGTTAAGGAAAGCAGATGGTCAATATTTCGTTGAATTGCACGAATGGTAATACTGTTATCAGTATCATACGGATAAGCTTGTCGAGCTAAAGCATAGAGTCTAGTCGTTAAGTATTGTGCTCTTTGTCTGCCAATGCCTGAAATAGTTAACAGACTTTGAAAGACTTGGTTTTCATTGTGATTTAAGACATATTGAGCATGTGGGAATAAGCTGACAATCGTCCAATAAACCCTGCCAGATGGGGTCGAAAGGATCCTCTCTAATTGAGGAAAGGTAGACTGTAAATTACGATGCAGTTGGTTTTTATTGATTACTAAAGCTCGGGTAAGTTCTTCATAATAACGACTTGCATTTTGTAGTTCATGGTACTCTCTGGATTGCGGCTGACGCAATTTTTGCGGTGCATTAAATTGAATTAAAGCTAACCGATAAGCATCAACTTTATCGGTTTTATTATGTCTTAAATTATTGTCCATCAGCTTCTTAGCCTTTAAAGGGTTAAGCTTTAAATATTTAATATGATAGTCCTCTAAAAAAGCCTGCAAGCTTAATGAGTAAACTTCAGTAGCTTCAAAAACAACTAAAGTCGTGATCAAGTATTGATTTAAATGATCCAATAACTCCTGATAACCAAAAGAATCATTAGTAATCTTGAATATTTTACCTTGCTTAACACGATCAATTACTACACAAACAGTAGAAGATTTACTGCTAACATCAATGCCAAAGATAATATTTTGTTTCATCATTTTAACCTCCAAGTGAAGATAAATAGCTTTATCAAACTATTCAATTCTCATTTTCTGAACCCGGCATCAAGTGCCCACAGACTTCGAAGAGACTTATAAATAGGCGGTAAAGCACTCCGTTTTACATACGACATCATGTGTCCAAGAGTCTGAAGACTTTGTTTGCTTTATCTTCACTTTCTATTTTAGACAAAATAAACATTCTAAGCTAAATAGTGAATTAGTTATCCGACGGGATAATTGATTCACTATTTTTGTTCTCTTGTAGAATTAAAGTAGTAGTAAAACGATATGCCCTGTCGCTTTTAGACACTTGATGT
>NZ_ML136897.1 GCF_004009905.1 Lactobacillus xujianguonis | reverse complement strand
GCCCTGAAGCTGGAAGAGTTGGTCAATGCGATTACTCCTAAATTGGAATATCGGAATACTAATGATGACGCCAGTAAATAAAATAAAGAAAGGAAAACTATATTACTTTCTGGTATGTAGAAAGACAGGCTTCTACATATTTCTATGTTTTATATAGCAGAAAGAATTCAAGCATGAAGAGAATAAAAATTTTTGTAGCATTTTTTGTAGCTTTTGTAGCATTAGGGATGCTTAATACTAATAAAGTACAAGCCGCATATGGTCGGGGAAAGATAGTGACGACGGATAAATCTTTACGGGGTACATGGTACAGTAAGGATTATGGTCATGGTCTCAAGAAAATTAAAATTACAGCTCATACAATTACCTTGCCATATTTGGGTAAGAATCTACCACATGGTAAATATACTTTGTATAAGCAAAGCAGTAGTATTTTTAAAAAAGGTTATAAGTATCAGATGAAGGCAAGTAAATATGCAGAAAAGCATCATTGGATGAGCACTTGGACTTACAAAAGAGAAGGTAAAAAATATTTAGGTATTGATCCATTTTGGCTGGATCATGGTGATAATGACTTTGGTGGTGATTTACGGGTAACTACAGTTAAGAAACATGGAAAAAGTGTAAAGCAGTTGACTTTACAGAATCCTAATGCTAGATATCGTTACTATCGTTCAATTAGTATTGCTAAATAAAAAACTAAATACGATGCTATTTTTATACTGAAATTTGATCTTTAATAGTAAAAATACTATTATACCTTTAATCTAATTCGCTTGATTGCTATGCGATCGCAAGATAGGATGTGTTTTTAGCACATCCTATTTTTGTTTTTCTTTTACTTAAGGGAAAATTATGGATTTAAGCAAGGTAAATTTTACTAAAGAAGATGTTCAAGATTTCATGGATAGCTTGGATATTGATACTATTTTGAAAAATATTGATAGGATGCCAAGCGATGATAATTATGAATCTTCTTTTTCTCATGATATTAAATACGGAATGAATAAATGATTTAATGAGACAATGAAGGCAGTATAATTTTGATTTAAAGTTTAAGATGTAATTATTTTTAGAAATCAGAAATAATATGGTACAAAAATTATTTAATCCAGAATTAGACAGATTTGATATTTATGCTGACGTCTGGATACCAAAGACAGTAACTGTTAAGGATGAAAAAGATCTCATAGTAATAAATCATTATTGGCGTGATGTGAAAGGAAAGCTATGGGGTGACTTTAAATATCCAATGGAAAATGTTCATTGCAGTTTTGATGCCTACAGAAATAGAAAAGGGTATGTAACACCAGCAAAAATAAAAAAATTGCGGCAGCAGTTGCATTTATTTATTAGAGAGTTTGCCGATGCAGTGGGAATTAATCCTGTGGAACTTGCCAAAATTGAAAATAATCAGCGAATTCAAACTCAGCATCAAGAAATGTTACTTGAAAATGTGTTGGATAATATAAGAAAAGTTAATAGAGATTGAAAACATCCCTGCACAATACGGGATGTTTTTTCATCGCGTACTTTTTCTCCATAACAAAATTTTCGCAGAAATTCAATCTTGTATTGAAAATTAATAAGCTTATACTAGATATTGATGTCTTTTGACGGATAAGGCACAAGATATTGAATTCTTGTGAACCTAATATAATAAGGGAGTCGAGTTTATGCAAAACGTTGCATCAGAGAAGAAAGAAAATTATTTTATTTGGTTATGGAATCAGCTTAAGGGATGGCCAGTACAAAACTATTGTTTATGGTTCTTTGCTTTTGGCTTTCAATTAGCCCTATTGATTCAAGAAAAGATCATGACAGTGACGATTATTACTTTTATCGGAACTTTGCTGGGAACGCTTTGTGTATTAGCCATTAATGCGACTAAGGCCGTTAATGGTTGGTTAGGTTTAATTTCTGCTGCTTGTTTTATTTATGCTGGTTTAGCTGCTAAGAACTACTTATCAATTTTTGAACAAATTGCTTATATCGCCACTTTGGACTTGCCAGTTATTCTTTCAGTTAAGTCATGGAACGATGACACTAAGAACCACTTGCGCAAGTTTGGCCATAAGGAATGGGCAATTGCCATTATTGGGACTTTAGTTGTTTATGCGGTTAGTGGTTACTTAATCGGCAAATTTACTAATGATCCTCGTCCTTGGATTGATGCCATTAGTTTTGCAATTTCATTAACTGCCGGAATTATGTGCTTCATGCGTTACAACAACCAATATTTCTGGTGGACTGCTAGTGGGGTTTTCCAATTGATCCTTTGGGGCGTAACTTTTGCCCAAGGTGATGCTACTTTAGCCATGGCCGTTAACTCATTGATCTATGTAATTAATGATATTTTGGCCTTCACTGTTTCTCCATGGTTTAACTTGGGACGTCGGCGTGCTGGATTGAAGGAAATTTCTAAGTAAGTTTGATTGAATAAAGTATTGAAGATGGTATCAAGGGATATCATCTTTTTTGCTATAATTAAACGATAAAAAGGGGATGCAGCTATGACATTTTATACTTTAAAATATATCCAAAATAATCAAAACGCTGATAAAACAATGCTTTATATTTTAATGCTGATTGCCGCTGTCGCAATGATTGTTTTCACCTTGCTTTATTTGCATAACCGCTTTGCTACGCGCTACCGCGATTTAGGGATTATTGCCTTACTTTTTTTATTTTTGTTTGCCGGGACGCAGTATGAAAAATATGTAAAAATTAACACGCGAAAAGCTCAGGCAACACAGATTGTGCCCTTTATTAATTCGGTCGCAGAAGACGAAAATGTCAAAGACAGCGACGTCCTAGTTAGTTCAACGGATTTAGTCGATGGGATGATTGTCCGCATTGATTCTAAAGGAATTGATTATCAACTTAATCTGAATCCGGATCGGAATACTTATACTTTGACGCGCGCCCATGTAATTGATCATCGCGTAGATGTGAGGGAATAAAATGCAACTTGACTATACACAACTCTTCATTAAATTAGGACTAGGAATTTTAACCTTAATTATTCAAATTAATTTATTTGGTAAAAGCAATTTAGCTCCGACAACGGCCCTTGATCAATTGCAGAATTATGTCCTTGGGGCAGTAATTGGTGGGATTATCTATAATCCAAGTATTACGGTTTTGCAGTTTTTATTAGTGTTAGTTCTTTGGACTTTAGTAGTTTTCATTTTAAAATTTGCCCGTGACCACAACCGTTTTGTCCGCAATATTATTGATGGCAAACCGGTTCAAGTAATCAAAAATGGTAAGGTTTTGGTTGCTAATTGCATGAAGGCCGGGATTTCTGCTAATGAATTAATGTTTAAATTACGCAGCCGCGGGATCTATTCTGTCGAAAAGGTTAAGAATTGTATTTTTGAACAAAATGGGCAACTCACGATTATTGAAAATGATGAAGCTAACATTCGTTTTCCAATCATCAGTGATGGGCAAGTAAATGAAGATGTTTTGGAATTAATTCATCGCGATGAAGCTTGGCTGGATCAAGAAGTGCAGGTAGCAGGTTATAATAGTGTTAACGATGTCTTTTTAGGCGAATATATTTCTGGTGAGTTACGTTTCACCGGATATTCAAAGTAACAGAAAAGAAGAGATAATATGGCAGATATTAAACAAGCAAAAAAGTGGTTAGCTGATGCTGATGCAGTGGTCGTAACCGCAGGCAATGGTCTGGCCCGCGAAGAAGGCTTAGATATTTTAAGCGAAGAAGAATTTGATAATCATTTTGGTAAAATCGCTGAAAAATACCACGTCCATACCATTGGGGATGCTCTGGATAAGAAATTTGATTCTTGGGATGAACAATGGCAATTCTGGAGTCAATTGATCAAGGACTATTCTTTAGACTATGAACCTAGTGAAACCATGCTGGCCTTAAAGCAGTTATTAGCAGGTAAAGAATATTTTATTGCTACTAGTACCTTTGGGCATTTCTTTGAAAAGGCTGGTATTAATGAAAAGCGCATCTTTAATGCCTTTGGTGATTGGACCAGGATGCAATGTTCAAGCGGGATTAATCATGGGCAATTCTCTGATTTAGCAGTGGTTAAGCAATATTTAGCTGGAAACGGAGCAGTACCGAAGTGTGAAGATTGTAATTCACCAATGGAATTGCATATGCCGCTAAATGCGCATTTCTTCCCAGATACTGATGCCAATACCTGCTTGCGCTGGTTCTTAACTGGTAATGAAGATAAAAAGTTAGTCGTGTTGGAATTAGGCGTTGATGAGACTAGTCCGCAATTACTTGATCCGATGGTTAACCTAGTTGCCCAATATCCTAATTGGAAGTATATTGCTGCCGATCTAGAGGCTAGTGATTTAGCTGATAGTCTGCAAAAGCGCGTAATTGCTGCGGGTCAAACGCCACATGACTTTATGATGGAAATAAGTAAATAGGTGATTTATGAGTATTATTGTGAAGAATGGGATCTTGCAAGTTCCTGGTGCCCAAGAAAAGTTGCGTCATAAAGGGCAAGAAAAGCCAGAATTTTTAACAGATTATACCCTAATTGATATTGAAACTACGGGGCTTAGTCCTTATCGTGATCGAGTAACTGAGCTAGGTGGAATCAAGGTTAGAAATGGTGAAATTGTTGACGAATATAGCCATTTGGTCGCTTATGATAAGTCAAATAAGGTACCGGCCTTTATCACTAAGTTAAACGGCATTACCGAAGAAAAAATCTTAAATGAAGGTATTCCCGTTGATGAAGCTAGTCATGATTTTCGAGAATTTATTGGCGATGATGTAATTATTGGTTATAACGTTAATTTTGATCTGAACTTTGTCTATGATTTAGCCAAAAAATATCACTTGCCTGAACTAAATAATGACTATGTCGATGTCTTGCGTCTGGCTAGAGCCTATTATCCACGTGAGCGGCATAATCGCTTAATTGATTGCATGCAGCGGGCTGGGATTGCCCAAGTTGAACAACACCGCGGTCTAGATGATTCAATTGATACTAAGAAGGTTTATGATGATTTTCGCCAGCACTTTACGCCAGAATTACTAGCTAAGGCGCAAAGCAAGGTGAAGAATTTAGACTTAACTGCTGAAAAATTAAATCCGTGGGAATTAAGTTTTTATAATCCCATTAGTAATAAGCAGATCGTTTTATCAGGCAATCTGCATTTAGATCAAACTGATGCGGCCAAGATGATCCAAAATATGGGTGGTAAAGTGGCCGATCGTGTGTCTGCAGAAACTAATTACTTAGTCATGGGGGACCATGATTTCTTTAGACGAGATAATGCTGACTTGGAACTGGCACGTCAATTAATTAAGCAAGGTGCGAAAATTAGCCGCTTGTCGGAAACTTTCTTTTTGAACATGTTAGATGATTGGGCTAGATCGTAAATAAAGTGAGTGGTTTCTGACCACGATAATTCTAGAAAAGAGAAGTTAATTATAACTTCTCTTTATTTTTATATAAAATAATTATTTTTATCACTAAAAGACATATAAAATAGCACAAAAAGCGCTTACATTTTTAATTAAAGGATTATATAATATAGGCAGAAATTCGAATAATAGTGAGGAGTAAGAATTTTATGTATGCAGATGCCTATGAAGCAGCCTCAAACGCTGCCGCCAAAAAGTTTAGTGTGTTAAAAAGTAATCCGCTTGGCTATGTTGCGTTGTCAATTTTAGCAGGGATGTACATTGGTTTCGGGATTCTGCTAGCTTTTACGATTGGTGCACAGCTAGGAAATAATCCTGCCTCCGGTTTAATTAAAGGTTTGATCTTCGGGGTAGCCTTGAGTTTAGTCATTATTCCTGGGGCAGAATTGTTCACTGGTAACAATTTTGTGATGGGTGCCGGGATGTTTAAGCATAAAGTTTCTGTTGGCCAAGCAATTTGTCTGTGGATTATTTGTTGGTTAGGGAATTTAGTTGGCGCCACTTTACTCAGCTGGTTATTTACGACTTCAGGCTTTGATATTCCTGCAGTTGCTACTGTCTTTACGAAAGCAGCCGCAGCCAAGATGTCAGTTCCAGCATTCCAATTAGTGTTACGTGGAATTTTGTGTAATATCTTGGTCTGCTTGGCAGTTTGGTCAACTTTTAGAACTAAAGATGATACAGCTAAATTATTGATGACTTGGTGGTGTTTGTTAGCCTTCTTCTCATCTGGTTTTGAACACTCAGTTGCTAATATGACTACCTTGATTGTTGCTTTACTTAATCCTGCTAAAGGTGCCGGCGTGGTAACGATGGGCGGTTTATGGTACAACTTGCTGTGGGTCAGTCTTGGTAACATCATCGGCGGTTTAGTCTTTGTTGCCTTACCATACTGGCTTGGTTCTAAACTTAAGAAAACACAAGATGCTTAATGAAAAAGCTTGGTTTAGCCAAGCTTTTTTTATTACAGTAATTGCAAACTAGCGTTCTGTAAGTTAAAATAAGAAATTATACATAAGAGAGGGAAAATGATGGCTTACAGACGAAAAAGGCGCAGAAAAGAGAATACTTTTTTATCAATTGTTGTGTTAGTAATAGCTCTTGCTTGGGGAATTTATACTAAAGGCGGACAGAATTTTAATGGTAATAATTTTGCTAAAAATACGTCGACAGATAGTTCTTTAAACAAAATGGGCACCGCACAAAAAGTGTATGGTGGTTTAACCCGGGCTGATTATCAAAAACTAGCAGCTTTGAATTTTAAAAGTGGAGACAAAGCCTATCTGGTTCTTAATCATGATCGCTCGACTTTGATTAAAAGCGCGTGGAAGGTTAATCGGGTAATTTATGCCAATCTAGATCAGTTAAATCGGACTTCGCATTCCAATACCGCTTTTTTGGAGCGGCGTAATGTTGCTAATGATAGCTTGCGGGTACGGCAATTCGTGGAGCCCACGGCTTGGCACTATAATCGCCGCAATCGTACCCAGATTTACAATCGTGGTCACTTAATTGCTTATTCAGTTTCAGCGGGGATTAATCAAAGTGGTGACTATAATCCACGCGATCAATCAGGGGACCAAAATAACCCTAAGAATCTGTTTACACAGTCAGCTTTTTCTAACCAAAAGATCCAAACGATTTTTGAAAGCAAGATTCGTCAGGCCTTGCGGCAGAATAAGCGGGTCATTTATCAAGCAACGCCAGTTTTTCACGGGGATGAATTAATGGCCCGTGGGATCAATTTGCAAGCTGTGGCAACTGACGGCTCACTCGACTTTAATGTATACTTATTTAATGTACAGCCGGGCTATATTTTTAATTATCAAAACGGCCGGGCCAAGGTTGATCGGCAGATGCGGGTCAATGAATAAGTAGTAGAATATAGATAAATAGATTTCAAAGGAAGTACGACAATGAAAAAAGATAATTGTACAGCCATGTTGGTTGGTAAAGATGCCTCAATCGATGGCTCAACGATGATTGCGCGTGATGAAGACGGTTACGGCGGCATCAACGAAAAGCTCTTTGTAGTGAACCCAGCTCGTCATTATGATGAAGACTATGTTTCAAAATATAACGGCTTCAAGATGCACCTTGAAGGTGATGGCTGCAAATGGACTGCTGCTCCTACTGCTGATGACTCAGAAGGCCGCTGGGATGAACAAGGTATTAACGAATATAATGTGGCTATGTCAGCAACCGAAACCGAAGCAACCAATGCTCGCTGCTTAGGTCATGATCCCCTTGTAAAAGACGGAATTAATGAAGACTCAATGGTTTACATTACCTTGCCATTTGTTAAGACTGCGCGTGAAGGGGTTTTGCGCTTAGGCCGCCTAATCGAAAAGTATGGTACTGGTGAAAGTAACGGGATTGCTTTTTCTGATAATAAAGAAGTTTGGTATCTTGAAACTGGTGCTGGTCACCAATGGGTAGCAGCGCGGGTACCAGATGATTCTTACGCTATTTGTCCTAACATTATGGTGATTCAACACGTTGACTTTGATGATCCCGACAACTTTATGTATTCAGAAGGCATTCAAGAGTTTGTTGCCAAGAATCATTTGAACAATAGTACTGATGGTAGTTTTTCATTTAGAGATATTTTTGGGACTAAAGATGAAGCTGATGCCTTCTACAACACACCAAGAACTTGGTATGGGCAAAAGTTGTTTAACCCAAGTATTGAGCAAGATCCGACTAGTCAAGAAATGCCATTTACTCGTGTACCGGAAAAGAAGATTAGCGTTGAAGATGTGCAAAAGTTTTTGACTAGTCATTACAACGGTACGCCATATGATCCAATGGACACTTTCTCATCTGGCAGCGAAAAAGAACAAAAGATGTTCCGTTCAATTGCCTTGGATCGCAACCAAGAATCAAGCATCTTGCAAATCAGAAACGATGTTCCGGCAGCTATGGCTGGTATTCAATGGATTAATATGGGCTTTTACGCATATTCACCATATGTGCCTTTCTATACTAATATTGAAGACACTCCGCTTAACTACAAGGTCGCTGAACACACTGTTGACCCAGATAGCAGTGCCTACTGGCTTTACAAGACCTTACAAGTCTTAGTTGAACCTCGTTATCACCAATACATTTACGAAGTCAATGCTTACCGCGATGATTGCCAAAGTTATGCGGTGGGCCGGGTTGACGAGATTGATGCTAAAGTCAAGGACCTTGAAGGTACGGAATTGATTAAGTATCTAACCAATGCCAATGATCAAACCGCAGGTGTCATCACTAAGAAGACGAAGAACTTGATGAGCAATTTGGTCCGTGAAGCATTAAATTCTTCTAAGTATCAATTTGAACGTGGCGATAACCTTTAATTAAGAGTTTGTTCAGAGAATATTTGAGATTGTTCGGAAAAATTTTCTAAATATTTTAATTAAATAGCTAACAAAGAGTACTGCAGTCGCAGTAGTCTTTTTATATAAGTATTAGTTAAAAGATATACAAGATCTAGAAAAGCAAACTATTTTTTTATAATAGAAAATAAAGTTAGTAAATAAATGAAAAAGAAAGATTTTTTCACAAACTTTTGTGGCAGATTTTTGATAAACTACGAATTTTCATTAAAATTATTTGTGCTTTTCATGCTTATATTTTAGAATTAATAGGGAAATTCTAAAAATTATTATCTAGATATTGTGGTGTTTGTACTTATGAATGACGAAAAATTTGTCGAAGTTAAAAATCTTCGTAAGGTATATGATAACGGTCACGAAGCAATCAAGAATGTTAGCTTTTCAGTTAAGAGAGGCGACTTGGTTTGTTTATTAGGACCATCCGGTTGTGGTAAAACCACTATTTTAAATATGTTAGCGGGCTTACTTAGTCCAACTAGCGGCGATATTTTGTTTGACGGCAAGTCAGTGGTCAATATTGCGCCTAAGGACCGGCAAATCGGTTATGTTTTCCAGAACTATGCGCTTTATCCACATATGACAGTTTTACAAAACGTCATGTTTCCGTTAACTGTGGGCCAACATAAAAAGTCCAAAGATGAAGCGGAAAAAATCGCTCGTAAGTATATGGAATTAACGCAAATTACCGAGTTAGCTGATCAAAAGCCTGGTCAATTATCAGGTGGTCAACAACAGCGTGTTTCAATTGCGCGGGCATTGGTGCAACAACCTAAGATTTTGCTGATGGATGAACCACTCAGTAACTTGGATGCGCGTTTACGGTTAAGAATTCGTGAAGAAATTCGTTCTTTGGTTAAAAAAGTGGGCATTACGACTTTATTTGTTACTCACGACCAAGAAGAAGCTCTTTCAATTGGGGACAAGATTATCTTGTTCCACCAAGGCGTAATTCAACAAGATGATTTAGGTCAAAACTTCTACCTTAATCCTAATAATTACTTTGTTGCTAACTTTGTTGGTAATCCGGTAATTGACAATTTCAAAGTTAAAGTTGCTGACGGCAAAGTCACTGCAGCTAACTTCAGCTTTGATGTTTCTGAACTAGATAAAAACCGCTTTAAGCGCGATTTAACTGATGGGGACTATGTCTTATCTGTTCGTCCAGAAAACATTGTCCCTGCTGCTGACGGGATTGTTCCAGCAGAAATTAAAGATGTGGAATTAATTGGTCGTGAACGAATTTTGAAATTTGATCACGAAGGCCAACAAGTTCGCTCCTTAGTTGATTTGGAACAACCAGTTAAGTCAGGCGATCAAGTTAAATTGAAGATGCGCTATGATCGTGTCTTCCTCTTTACCCCAGAAGGAGAGCGTGTTTACTAATGAAGAAGAATCAGACAAAGGCGTGGTTGTTTTTAGCGCCCACAATCATTTTTGTTACCTTCTTTAGTATCTATCCAATTATTCGGGCCTTTATTATGAGTTTTCAAAGCGGGTCACTCATTAATTTATCTTGGACTGGCTTTAGCAATTACCAATACATTTTTAAAGATCCGGAATTTTGGCTAGCAATTAGAAATACTTTGCTTTATGCCTTGATTTCAGTTCCCGTTGCCTTAGCAATTTCGATTTTATTGGCTTGGCTTATTTTTAGTAAAGTGAAAAATAAGGCCTTCTTTGAAACCACCTTCTTCATGCCTTACGTAACTTCAACGATCGCAATCGGGATTGTCTTCCGCTATATTTTCAATGGTGAATACGGGATGTTAAACTTCGTTTTAAGAGCCTTACATTTACCAGCTCCTAACTGGATTGATGATCCGGCGATGTCAGTGACTACCATTATTATCTTTGGGGTTTGGACTTCGCTTGCTTTCAATATTGTCATTTTAATGGGAGCTTTGAGAAATATCGATCCTAACTATTACACGATCGCCGATATGTATGGCGCAAGTGGAACTGAAAAATTCTGGCGCATTACGATGCCACAATTAGTACCAACTTTAGCCTTCTTATTAACGATGAATATTATTGCCGCCTTCAAAGTATATACTTCCGTTTATGCTTTGTTTAACGGTCAAGCTGGGGTTGGTAACTCAGCTACCACGGCAGTGTTCTATATTTATAACAAGTTCCAAATGGTTGGTACACCAGGTGTTGCCATGGCCGCAACAGTTGTCTTGTTTATTATCATCATGTTCGTTACCTTCTTGCAACGGAAGATGATGAAGAAGATTGGGGGACGGTAAAAGATGAAAAAGATTCGTTGGGGCGTTTTAGTAGCCTATATCATTTTGATCTTCTTTGCAATTATTACGGTCTTCCCATTCATCTACATGATCTTAGGGGGCTTGATGACTTTCAGAGAGACCACCACCATTCCGCCAACCTTGTGGCCAAAAAGTCCGCAATGGAGTAACTTTGCAAAAGTCTTCGCGCAAGCACCATTTGCTCGTTACTTCTTAAACACTTTTATTACTGCAAGTGTGACGACCTTAGTAAGTTTATTTAACTCTCTATTGGGCGCGTTTGCGATGGTTAACTTGCACTTTAAAGGCAAGCACGCCATTCAAATTGTTTTCTTATCCTTATTAATGGTCCCAGGGGAAGCAATTATCTTTACAAACTACAACACGATTGCGCAAATGGGTTTGCTTAACACCTACATTGGTTTGGTGTTACCATTCTTAACCTCAATCTTCTACATGTACTATTTGCAAAGCTACTTTAGTTCAATTTCAACTACCATTTATAAGGCAGCGATGATTGATGGAGCTAGCGATTGGGAATATATTTGGCGAATTTTAGTACCAATGTCAAAAGGTGGCTTGTTTACGGTCGGCTTATTAAGCTTTATTTCCGGTTGGAATTCCTTCTTATGGCCATTATTGGTTACTAATGAAGACAGTATGCGGCTGTTAAACAACGGTTTAACTGCCTTTGCCTCAGATGCTGGTAGTGAAACGGAATTACAATTAGCCGCTGCCACTTTAACAGTGTTGCCAATCTTAATTCTCTACTTTATCTTTAGAAAGCAAATTATTAGAGGGGTAGTACGTAATGACCTTAAAGGATAAGACAACAGTTACTTTTTATAATGGTTTAACCACGATTGGTGGGCCAATGATTGAAGTAGCTTACAATAAATCACATATTTTGTTTGATTTGGGTGAAGTTTATCGGCCAGAATTAGGCTTAAAGCTAGAAGACGAAGACTTTCAAACTTTGCTTAAATATCAATTAATTGGGGATGTACCGAATTTTTATGATCCTAAAGTAACAGGAAAAGAAATCGATACTGAGCGCTGGGAACACGCAGCAGCCTTTATTTCACACCTGCATTTGGATCATAGTAAGGCTCTAAACTTATTGGCACCGGAAATTCCATTATATGCTGGCCCAATTACGGCAGAAATGTTACCGGCTTTGAATGAAAAAGGTGACTTCCTTTTGCCAGCTGCTGGTCATGATAAGACATACACCAGACCAATTATTGCCGCTGAATATAAGAAACCGATTCAAGTTGGCGACTTAACCATGGAAGTCTGGCCAAGTGACCACGATGCTTATGGCGCAACGAGTTTAATTATTAAAACACCTGATCATAAAAAGATTGCCTTTACTGGTGATATTCGTTTACATGGTTATCATCCAGATTGGGTGCATGAATTTTTAGCAGCTGCTAAAGGTAGTGATCTTTTTATTATCGAAGGGACTGGAGTTTCCTGGCCTGAAGAAAAGCACGATGATAACAGTGAAGAATTCACTGGTCCTAAGAATGAAGTAGAATTAACTGAAGAAATTGTCCGCTTACAAAATATTAATCCTAAACGGCAAATTACCTTTAATACTTATCCAACTAATGTGGAACGCTTGTTAAGAATTATTGCTGATTCACCACGGAAGGTGGTTCTTCATGCAGCAAGAGCACACTTGATTAAGCGCAGTATTAATGAGGATTATCCATATTATTACTTGCCAGGGGAAGAGAAATTCACCGATCTAAATCCAGAACTAGAAGTAGCTTATGAAGAGCTTCTACATGATGATCATGAATACCTTTGGCAAGCAGTTGGCGATTACAATCACTTGCAAGAAGGCGGATTATACATTCACTCTAATGCAGAGCCATTAGGTAATTTTGATCCAGCTTATAAGCCGTTTGTTGAAAACTTCGCCCAACACAAGATTGAGTACAAGGCTTTGCGTTGTTCTGGTCACGCAGATGAAAAAGAACTCAAGGAAATAATTTCAGAGGTTCAGCCAGCTATTTTAGCACCGGTGCACACATTGCATCCGGAGTTGGAAGAGAACCCATATGGTAACCGGATTTTACCTAAGCGCGGTGAAACTATCACGCTTTAGTGAATCAAAAAAATTGTTGTTTAGTTTAGTATTTGGGAGGATATATCCAAATGAAGTTTAGTAAAAAACTTGCTATGGCAGCAGTTGCTGGCTTAGCTTTGATGGGAACTGCCGCTTGTTCAAATGGAGGCAGTAACTCTTCATCAGGTTCTTCTGATAAGATTCCATCCAAGATTACCAAGAAGACAACTGTTGTTTTCTGGAATAGTATGGTTGGTGTCCAACAAAAGACTTTACAAAGTTTGACTAAGGAGTTCGAAAAGAAGAACCCTAAGATTACGATTAAGCTTGAAAACCAAGGGGCTTATAATGATTTGCAAGCTAAGATTAATTCAACCTTGCAATCACCAAATAACTTGCCAACGATTACCCAAGCTTATCCAGGTTGGCTTTGGAATGCTGCACAAAACAAGATGTTAGTTGATTTAACTCCTTACATCAACAATAAGAATGTTGGTTGGGGTAGTGCTAAGGCTTCAGATATTAGAACCGAATTACTTGATGGCGCTAAGATCAAAGGCGTACAATACGGTATTCCATTCAACAAGTCAATTGAAACTTTGACTTACAACAAAGATATGTTTAAGAAATATGGCATTAAGAAGGTCCCAAGAACTTGGGCTGAATTTAAGCAAGTTTCTGAAACGATCTACAAGAAGAGTAACCATAAGGTTGTTGGTGCCGGTTTTGACTCACTTCCAAACTATTACACCATTGGGATGAAAGATGAAGGGATCGACTTCACTAAGAACATTAACTTCAGTGGTGCAGCTTCAAAGAAAGTTATTAACTACTACGCTGATGGTATTAAGAAGGGCTACTTCAGAGTAGCTGGTTCCGAACACTACTTATCAGGACCATTTGCTAACGAAAAAGTTGCCATGTTTGTTGGTACTTCAGCTGGTGAAGGCTTCGTTAAGCAAGGTGTAGGTGACAAGTTCACTTATGATGTTGCTCCACGTCCTGGTAAGTACAACATGCAACAAGGTACTGATATTTACATGTTTAACCATGCTTCAGCTGACCAAAAGGCTGCTGCCTTCATGTACATGAAGTTCTTGACTTCAGAATCAAGCCAACTTAAGTGGGCTAATGCTACTGGTTACATTCCAGTAAACAACAAGACCATTAATTCTAGTGCTTACAAAGCAAACAAGAATATTAAGCTTCCTGCTGAGCTTGATACTGCGATGGAACATTTATACAGTGTCCCAGTTGCCAAGAACTCTAACTCTACCTTTAGTCAATTAGGTAGCATTATGCAAACCATCCTTTCAGCAGCACAAAAGGGTCAAAACATTAACACTGCCATTAATAATGGTAAAGCTAAGTTTGACGCTGCTTGGAAGCAATAAAACTAAATAGCAATTTGGATTGTTAGAAAAAACAGACTCGAAAGGGTCTGTTTTTTCTTGTCATTCAAAGATAGAATAGTAAAGTATGCTACCATTAATAATATGAAAAGGCAGAGGTGAGACTAGTTGATTAGACAACAAAATTTTCCCAATGAAACTAAATACAAATGGTATGATATCAGCAATTTAAGTGAGCAAGACAGTAATAAATTGCAAGACGATTTTAACTTTACGCCGGATATCATTTCTTATATTTCTGACCGTCACGAACGTCCCCACTATGACTATGACTTACATACACGGAGTCACTTATTGGTTTATGATGTTCCGATCTGGCCAACTAATTCTATTAAACACTTTACTTCTCACCCAATTACCTTTTTAGTTGTTGGTGAAAATATTTTTACTTTCCATACTGAGTCAACGAGCTATGTTTTTGATGAATTTAATGATGAACATATGCGTAAAAGATTGGCTGAAGCCAAAGACGTCACTGAATTATTGATGATCTTTTTACTGTATGCTTCACAATACTTTCAACGCGCTGTTACCCAGCTTGATGCTGAACGTAATAGTCTTGATCAAAAGTTATCTGATGACATTGATAATAAGGATTTAGTTGAATTATCTAATATTGAAAAAAGTTTAGTTTATTTATCTAGTTCAATTCAAACAGACTTAATCATGTTGCACAGTTTGGATCATTCTAAATTAAACTTTACCAAGACTGCCCGTGAGCGGTTAGATGATGTGTTAATTGAATCAAACCAGTCTGCCGAAATGATTCAGATTTCCCAACAAGTAACCAAGACTTTATCAGCGACTTCTAACAACATGATGAATAACAACCTGAACGATACGATGAAATTCTTAACTGTGTGGTCACTAGTTTTGACAATTCCGACTATTCTAACGGGATTTTATGGGATGAACGTTAGCTTACCAATTTTAAAGAATTCTTTTGACTGGATTTTAATCATTGTGATCATGGTGGTCTTAATGATTTGGTTAATTGTCTTAATGCGGCGGCATCATTTCTTCTAAGATGAGGACTTTTTATGAAAAACAAAGTATTTATTAGAGCGTTAATTGCGACTTTATTTGCGTTCATGCTATATTCTACTAACTTGCATCGGGTGCAAAATGCTAAATTACAAGTAGTTGAACCAAAAAGTGCAAAAGTGGCTAAAAAGAAAAAAGCAAAAGAACCAGCAATTAAAGAACCTCGTGCTCCTAAGATTACTAGTCCGGAATATGCCACTAAGGTGACAGTTGAAAAGGGCAGCCAAAAGAGGCTAGCTAGGAAAATTAGGGCAGTCATGGGTAAACACGACACTTATCAAGTAGCAGTTCAAGATTTGAACAATTCCTCTCGCTTTGTACGTTTAAGTAATAGTCAGCGAATTCACGGCGTCAATGGAATTATGCGGCTATACTTGTTGATTGCAATTTATAAGCAGGAACAAACTGGCAAGCTCAGTGCACATACAGCCATTAAGGTCAAAAAGGCTGACCGGGTGAAGGGTGAGAAGATGTTCCAGCCTAACATTGGCTATGGCATTGCTTATTTGCGGGATGCCATGATGCGTGGCAATAAGACGGCAGCTAATACTTTGCTGAGAAAAATCGGGATGAAGAATATTAACCGCATTATTAAAGAGTTCCATATTACGCAGACTAAGATGGTCGGCAAGTTTACTAGTTCTCCGGTTGGGAAAACCACGGCTAATAACTTGGATGCAACTTTGAAAGGAATTTATCAAGGTCGAGTCTTAAAGCGGCAAGGTGCTTATAATGTCTTAGGTGCAATGCATGGGCAAAGTAATAAATTAAACCGTGGTTTATCAGGAACGATTTATAGTTTAGCTGATAGTAATGCGGCGGTAGCGATCGTCCAAACTAGCGGCCGGTCCTATTCAATTGCAGTTTGGAGTAATTCGAACAAAAACTTTACTAAGTTAGGCAAAACAGTGTCAGCTTGGTTCAATAAGTAAGCGGTAATGAAAGCAAGATTGAAAAATCTTGTTTTTTTATATACTAATTTACACTTTGTAGATTGTAATCTTCACTTTGTAGTGCTATATTATGATCATGCTCTAACAAAGGAGGGATGATAATGGCACAAAAACGAAGTCTTGATTTGAATAAAGTGATTGATAAAGCCAGCGATCTGATTAGCGATCAGGGTTTAAAAGAAACCACCATGCCAGCTTTAGCACGAGCTCTTGGCGTTAGATCACAGTCTTTGTATCATTATGTTTCAGGAAGACATCAATTGTTGTCATTGGTTGGAGCAAAACGCATTCGAGTTTTGCATAATCAACTAGTCGATAAGTTAATGGGACTTTCGGGAACGGAAGCATTATTAAAGTTTGCTGACTTAACCCGCAACTTTATCTTGCATGATGCTGCTTTATCAAGTATCTTGTATCATTTGAATGAGTATGGGAAAGATGATGCGATCAATCAAGAAATTACCAATCTGTTCACTTTGGGTGAAAAGCTCAAATTGAAAAAAGATGACGCCATTTCTTTCCACGCTTTGGTAGGTGCGGTTTTGGGATATGTCTTTTTAGATAAATCGACTGCTTTTGCTAATGAAAGTAAGGAGCAATCTAATGAGAATTATCATCAAATGATTCTGCGTTTAGTTCAGCCAATGGCTATTTTGCAGTAGCGTTAAGAGGGAGGACAATCGAAAGTGCAAAAGCTTTTAAAAAACCATGTTTTCGGTTTAATAGCATGGATTTTAATTTTACTGATATCGGTAATTGCTTTGCCAAATGTCGGTGAATTGACTAGTGCACACTCCACTATTACATTGCCAAAAGATGTTCAAAGTGAAGTTGCACAAACGATTCAAAACGATTGGGGTAAGAAGAAAAAGAATACCTATGAAGTGGCGATCGTTTTTAATAAGGAGCATGGTAAATTAACTGAAGCCGATAAAGCTGCCATTAATGCAACTGTTGATCGACTTCAAAATAATAAAGAAAAATATGGAATTACTGATGTCTTAGCACCAGATTCCAATATTGCTACCAGAAAGAAGCTCCAATCAAAAGATGGTACTACTTGGGTAATGCAATTAAATATTTCCAAGAAGAAGGGCAATGAGTCACGTTCAATTGGGAGTGTTGAAGATCAAATTAAGGGTGCCGCTAAAACTTCAGGTGTGCGGACTTACGTAACTGGTGCGGATATTTTAACTAATGCCTTCTCAACTTCGATTCAAGAAGGAATTAAGAAGACAGAAGCAATTACGGTAGTTTTTATCTTTATTGTTTTGATTATCGTCTTTAAGTCACCAATTGTGCCACTAATTTCATTGTTAACAGTTGGGGTTTCATTCTTAACTTCATTCTCAATTGTGACTAATTTAGTGCAGCACGCTAACTTCCCATTCTCTAACTTTACGCAAGTGTTCATGGTGATCGTCTTATTTGGTATTGGGACGGACTACAACATTCTGCTGTATGACAAATTTAAAGAAAATCTGGGTAAAGGCATGGATAAATACAAGGCCATGCATGATGCCTTAATCAATGCTGGTAAGACTATTCTTTACTCAGGTTCATCAATCTTAATTGGTTTTACTGCTTTAAGTTTAGCTAGATTCTCTGTTTACCAATCAGCTGTTGGGGTAGCCGTTGGGGTAGCGGTATTATTAGTAGTATTGCTAACCTTGAACCCATTCTTTATGGCTGTTTTAGGTAAGAAGTTATTCTGGCCTTCTAAGCAGTTTAACGGTGAAAGCGAAGACAAGTTATGGCACGCAATTTCAGCTGGAACCTTGAAGCGACCAATTATTTACTTGCTTGTGTTAGCAGTTGTTACCATTCCGTTTATGTTAATGTACTCTGGTCACTTGAACTATGACGATACTGATGAAATTGCGGACAACGTCCCAGCTAAAAAAGGCTTTTTAGTTGTGCAAAAGCACTTCTCAAAAGGTCTTGCTGAACCATCATATTTGTACATTAAGAGTAATCATCGTTTAGATAACGAAAAGAACTTAAAGTTAATTGATCAATTAACTAAGCAACTGCAAGCTTCTAAGGATGTTGATTTTGCAACTTCAGTTACTGAACCTTATGGTGAAGCAATTAGTCAACTTTACCTTAATGATCAATTAGGCACTGTTAACTCAGGTGTTGATCAAGTTAGAACCGGTTTAGGTAAGTTGAGTAAGGGTAGTCAAAAGGCTGCTGATGGTGCTCAACAACTTCAAGATGGGACCAGTCGTTTGCAAAGTGGTGCTGATCAATTACAAAGCGGTACTGCCAAATTGCAAAGTGGAGCTAGTCAATTGCAAAGCGGCGCCATTCGTTTACAAACCGGTGCTGGTCGTTTAGAAAGTGGTACCAGTTCACTAGTTAGCGGTGCTAACCGTTTGCAAAGTGGTGCTGGTAGTTTGAAGAATGGTACCAGCAGTTTAGCTAGCGGTACCCAAACTTTGGTTAATGGCTTGAATCAATTAAGTTCACAATTGTCTAGTCAAATGAGCAGTTCAAACAAGGCCCAACTTGCTCAACTTCAAACTGCTTTGCCACAAATTAATAATGGTATTCAGGCTTTGAATAAACAAGTTGGCGGCATGGATGTTTCCGGTTTGACTAAACAATTGAGTGGTTTACAAGCTCAAATTAAACAAGCCCAAACAGCAGCTCAAAGCCAAGCAACTAAGGCTGTGAATGATGCTTCAACTGCAGCTGCTACTGCTGCTATTGAAACAATCGTCAAGCAAGAAGCTGCTAATGGTAAGAAAGTTGATCAATCATCAATTTCTGCAGCTCAAGCAGCAGCAGCTAGCGCAGCCAAGGCTGCAGCAGCTAAAGCAGCTGCAGGTAGTTCAACTACTTCAACTGCAAGTAGCTTTAATCCAGCAAGTTTAACTGCAACTCTTAATCAAGTAAATCAATTGCAAGCAGCTGTGAAGCAATTAGCAACTGCTTCAAATAAAGCTTTACCAGGTGCCGCAACTGCACTTAACCAATTAAGCTCAGGCTTAAGTCAAGTTCAATCTGCAGCTGCCCAAGGTTCTGCTGGCGCAAGTCGTTTGCAAGCTGGTGCTAACAAGCTTAATGCCGGTGCAGGTCAACTTTACAATGGCCTTGGAACTTTGAGTAGTGGTGCAAGCCGTCTTGGTTCTGGTGCCAGTCAACTTAATAGTGGCCTTGGTACTTTAAGTAATGGTGCTAGCCAACTTAATAATGGTCTTGCTCAAGGCGCATCTGGCGCTAGTCAATTGAGTAACGGTATTGGCCAACTCAATAGTGGTGCTGGTCGTCTTGCAAGCAGCATGCCTAAGATTACTAATGGTCTTGATCAAGCTAACAGTGGTTTAGGCCAAGGTGGCGCCTACTTGCAAGGTTTACAAGCTTCAGCCGCTGCTGATACTTTTTACATTCCTAAGGAATTCATCAAGAATGAAATGTTCCAAAAGTCAATGAATGTTTACCTTAGCCCTAACAAGAAGAGTGCTTTATTGATTGTAGTCTTCAAGAGTAACCCAAGTGCTACTGAAGCTACTGAACGTTCACATGAACTCAGTGCGATGGCTAAGAAGAGCTTACAAGGAACTGCCCTTAAGAATGCTAAGGTTGCTATGGGTGGTCAAAGTTCTAAGATTCAAGACACTAAGACAGTTGCCAGTGGTGACTTTATTAGAACTGCTGCTATCATGCTTGTCGGAATCGGCATTGCTTTGATGCTCGTAACTCGTTCAATCTTGCAACCAGTTTACATCTTAGGTACATTATTGATTGCTTACCTCTGCTCACTTTCAATTAACCAATGGATTGTTAAGGCTGTTCTTGGTCGTTCAATGCTTACTTGGAACACACCATTCTTCAGCTTTATCATGTTGATTGCTTTGGGTGTTGACTACAGTATCTTCCTCATGACACGTTATCGTGAGTTAGAAACTGAAGGAATTGATACTCCAAGTTCAAGAATTTTGAAGGCTTGTGGCATTATCGGAACCGTTGTTGTTTCAGCTGCCATTATCTTAGGTGGTACGTTCGCAGCCTTGATTCCATCAGGAATTCCAACTTTAATTGAAGTTGCCTTAACTGTGGATATTGGTTTATTGATCTTAGTCTTCATCTTGCCAATCACTTTATCTGCTGGGGTTAAATTAACTTATGAAGGAATTAAAATTCCTTGGGGTAAACGCAAGAAATAAAATATAAGAATCGATAAAAACAGCGTAGTTAAAGCTACGCTGTTTTTCTTTGCCGTAAAATCAATGATATAATTTGCTTACGGAAACTAATGAAGAGGGGTTCAAAAATGTCAACTTGTCCAAATTGTGGAAAACAAGTGAAAGATGAAGCCGATATTTGTCCAAACTGTGGCTTTAATTTAAAGAAATATCGTGACGACTTTTTTACTGATCAACATCAACCAGAAAAGTATGAACAAGCTGGTGAAGCAGGTAAAATTGCCAGTCGAGCTGCCTATCGCGAAGAGTTTTACCCCGAAAATCAAAACTCGACGGTTCAAAAGATGATTGGGTGGGTCCGTAAGAATGCGACAATTGTCTTTTTACTCGGAGTTTTACTCTTAATAATTATGAGTTTTTCACGCTCGTTAGGCTGGATTAGCTTCTTAGTTTTAATGGTCTGGCTATTTATCGTTTGTGATCGGGCTACTAAGATTGAACAGTATACTGTGGATAAACGCTTAACGCAGAAGCTAAATTTAGTTGGTTCTAATGTCTTTAACAGCGTAGAAAGTAATGGGCAAAAATTACGCAGTCGGCGGCAACGCTTTGAAAAAGATCATCCCAAGGTGGAAGATCATCTTGAAAAGGTGAAAAAGCAGCGAACTTACCGCTTGGGCTATATTCAATTATCGGTGGTCTTAACGGCTTTTATTAGCTTAATTGTGCTGTTTTCTGGATCAGGTGCATCAGTGATGGGGGCAATGTATTCAGAAAAAATGTCAATTTCAAAAGTCATTTTGAGTTTGGCAGGACGTTTACTTTCTTCTGGCAATAGTTCAATTTGGGCCTTGGTTTTGTATGTGATTTGGTTGTTACTGATTTTGTTCCCGATTTTTATTATTTACAATATTTTCAAGAATACGAAACCAAGCCAGGCTGTGGCGTTCATTCTTTCGTTAATTGAAACGATCTTCTTAATTTTTATCATTTTCAAGATGTCGAGTAGTGTGAGAGCTAATACTGGGGTATTGAGCCAAGTAACCAGTCAGTTATTAACTTATGCGGTCTCAATTGGTGCCTCTGCTTACTTCTTGGTGTTAGCAAGTATCATGACTACTGCTTTATCAGGATTTAATGTTTTTAGGAAAAATAAGTAAAAAATAGTGAGTCTGGGAAATAACTTTCCCAGACTTTTTAGCATACTCCATTCCAGAATTATCGTGGTCAGAAACAGAAATAGCCGAATATAGTTACGAACATGGATTGAATACTACGTATTCTAATCCAGTTCTACACTATCTCGGCTATTTCTCGAGAAGTTTCTAACCACTCACTATTAATTATTCATTATTTTTAGTAACATCGATTACTAAGTGTTCGTTTACAAAGGCCATCATGCCTAATTCGCTCAGTTCACGGCCGTAGCCAGACTTTTTAACTCCACCGAAGGGTAACTCTCCAGACGTGATCCAACGCCCGTTAATGACCGTCATTCCGGTCTCAATTTGAGCAGCAACTTCTTGGGCATGCTTAATATCTTGACCGATAACGGAAGAACCTAAACCATAGCTAGAATCATTGGCAAGTTGGATAGCCTCGTCTTCATCTTCAACAGCAAAGACTTCTGCAACTGGGCCGAATAATTCAGTATCATAGACTGGATTATCTTTCTTGATATCAGTTAAAATCATTGGTCTGAAAAAGGCCCCTTCTTGGTCAATTTCAGGATATTGGTAAAAGACTTTAGCGCCATGACTGGTTGCTGTTTCAACTTGCTTAGCCAACTTTTCTTTAGCTCGTTGAGAATTCATTGGTGGCAAGGTAGTTGCTGAATCAAGGGGATCACCAGGTTTTAAGTTGGCAAAGATATTTTTCAATTCATGCAAGACTTCATCGTAGCGTGATTTGACAACGATGATTCGTTTAGAAGAAGTGCAGACTTGACCATCATTATAAGTCCGTGCATCGTTTAGGACGTTGCGCAAAACTTGCGGGTCAGCGTCATCAAGGACGATAAAGGCATCATTACCGCCAAGTTCCATGGTTGACTTCTTTAAATTTTTACCTGCTTCTTCGGCAACAGCCATGCCGCCTCGTTCAGAACCAGTTAATGCAACCCCTTGAATGCGCGGATCTTGAATAATCGTTGCTAATTGATCATAGCTAGGGTAAAGGTTAAGTAGACTACCTTCAGGAGCACCAGCACGCTTGATAATTTTAGCGATTAAGGCGGCTGAAGAAGGTACGTTGTGAGCATGCTTCAGAATAATTGGGTTTCCCACAATAAAGTTAGGGGCAAAGACTCTAATTACTTGATAAAGTGGGAAGTTCCATGGCTCGCAAGCCAACACAACACCAGTTGCTTGCTTTAAGTAGTAAGCCTTACCTAAACTAGATGGTGAATCAGTTGGCTCAAGCATTGCTGGACCTTTTTCAGCGTAATAATCACAAATGTTAGCACACAGTTCAACTTCTTCTTGGGATTCACTGAGTAATTTTCCCATTTCTAAAGTCATCATCTTGGCCATTTCAGCTTCATGTTCACGCAAAGCGGTCGCAATTTTCTTTAAAATTTCAGCCCGACTGGCTGGCATTTCATAGCGCCATTTATGGTAAAGACGATCGGCAAGATTAAGCGCTTCGTCGATTTGCTGTGAAGTTGGATTTTCAAAACTAGCAAATTCTTCGTTGTTATATGGATTAATTGATTGATATTTTGACATGTATTTGTTACCTCGTTTTGTAGTTAAGAAAAATTTGAATACGCTAGATATAGCATCTATTATAAACCGCTTTCACAAAAACAGTCTAGTTAAACGCTAATGAAAAATGAGTAGCAGGCGCTACTCATTGCTTATTCTGTGACTTCTCCAATTTGTTGGAGAAGTTTTTTTGTTCGATTTAATGTAACTTGATTATGGTTAAAACGGGCAAAAGCACAGGCATCATTTAAACGCTGAATAGTCCGTTTTTTAACCTTCTTTTCTCTGACATCATTATTACCCAAACGGTAAAGAATTCGGGCCATATAGTAAACTACATGTTGCCGTTTACCAACTTGGTAAGCGTAATTCAACAGATAGTTCGACTTTTGGTAATCACCATTCTTACCGTAAAAGTTTCCAGCATGGTAAAGAATTGATAATACTTGTAAGGCTGATAAATTATCTGAAATCTTAATTTGCATGACATAATCAAGAATTTGCTGATAATAATATTTGGCCTTTTTTAAGTCTTTTCGTTGGTCATAAACTTGACTGCAGCCCTTAAGTGCCAAGAGGCGATAAATATTATCGTCATCAAGGTGAGGTTGAGTCAAAATGTTATTGAAGTAAAAGAGAGCCGTCATTTGATCCCGGTCTCCTTCCAAGGCATAGAGGCCCCGCAAGTAATCAAAATGAAGACGATCAGTGCGATTCTTGATTTTTTCTTCGTCAATACTTGAGATTAAATCAAAAATCTTTTCATAATCATAATCGATAAACGCAAATTCTGCCTGCATCATCTTTTTGGTCAATTCATTATTTTGACTATTGAGCATAATATCGCCGACTTCAATCTGCAGTCTTGCGCATAATTGTTCCAGAATTTTGAAGGCAGGAACTTGTCCGTTGTTTTCAAACTTACTGAGAGTCGCTTGAGTGCAAATCCCTTCAGCTAATTTGGACTGTGAGATTTTTTGCTTTTTACGAATAGCGACAAATTTTTGAATGTTAATCATAGTTACTACTTCTGTCTTTTGATTGTTTGGTAAAGAAAGTCAAGTGATTCATCTAGATAATCTATCCCGTAATCCATGGCATGACCGTGACCTTTAATTACCAGTAATTCTATTTCATGTTGTTTAGCTGCTAGGAACTTAATAAAGTCAAGAACGCTAGATAGAGGGGTTAATTCATCAGCTGAGTTGATCATCATCAATTTGTCTAATTTAGTAAGGTCATAGTGCATGACATCTAGTTTTTGTAAAACTTGTGAGTCGCTAGTGCCAGTGTAAGTGAGTGTGAAATATTTATAAAAAGCTTGATTAATGTCACTGCGCTTAGTGAGCCCTAGTTCATCTTTACCGGCAGGAGATGCCTTTACATCTTGGTGATTTTTAATCCAGTTTGAAAATTCAACTGGTGCTGACCAAGTAACGGTTGGGAAACCATACTTACCGGCCACTTCCAGTGCCATAGTTCCACCAACGCTAGCACCAATTTGCACAATATTTTCTTCATCGCCTGCATCAGTGTATTGGGAATGAAGAAGCCAATCAGCAAAGTGCAAGGCATCATCGTGGGCAGCGGGGAATAAATTGGCTGGAGCCAAACGATATTCTGGAATAAAGGTCATAAACCCTGCATTAGCTAGACTAATGCCAAGACTTTTGACACTTTCTTTGTTTCCACGGAACCAGCCACCACCGTGCCAAAAGATTAAAATTTTGGTACTAGAGCTAGTATCGTTAGGATAATAAATGTCGGTTGCTAAATTATTTTTACTATCGTAAATAATATTATTTCTAATAATTGCCATAATCTTCACCCTTTTAAAAATTTACACTTCCAAATCTATTATATATTAAATTATGTATTTTTTTAGATTTCGTTAAAGAAGTTAGCAATTGATCGTAATCAAGACATTTCTGATGTTTTTTTGCTAAAATTGAACTGCTAGAAGAAAAGCAAGGGGATGAAAAAATGCATTTGTCAGCTAAGGCTAGTCGTAAACTGATTAATTACGCGACGATTATTAGTAGTGTAATCATAATTTTGCTGGTAATTTATTGGTATCGACTAGGGATTTTTACTGATCAGGAGAAAATGAAGGCCTATTTAGCCAATAAGCAAATTATTGGGCCCATTATTTTCGTGCTGATTCAAATTGTCCAAGTGGTAATTCCGATCATACCGGGTGGCGTTTCTTTACTTGCAGGGGTAGTCTTTTTTGGACCTATTCCAGGATTTATTTATAATTATGTCGGCATCTGCATTGGCTCATTGATTAACTTCTTTTTAGCTCGTTATTACGGGCGGGCGTTTATTTTTCATATTATTTCCGAAGAAACTTTGAATAAGTATATGAAATGGACTACGAACCAAAAGAAGTTTAACTGGTTTTTTGCAATTTGTATTTTAGCGCCAGCAGCGCCAGATGATGTGCTCTGCTTGTTAGCAGGGTTAACCGAGATGAAGTTTTGGACTTACTTTTGGATTATTATTTTATGTAAGCCATGGACGATTGCGGCCTATAGTTTAGGCTTAGTTTATGGCTCGAAGTGGTTATTAAGTTTAATTGGTAAATAATGTTAGTTGGAAAAAGAATTTTTTTACGGCGCTTCCAAGTAGAGGATGCGCCTGTTTTATTAAAATGGGGTCAAGACGAACGTTATCATCGTTTAGCTGGATTTGAGCGGCTAAGCAATTTAACTGAAGCTGAAAAAAGTGCGCGTGAATATGTTAAGCGCCAAAACAGTTATGCCCTTTGTTTAAAAGAAACTCAGCAAGTCATTGGGTTAGTAGAACTTTATGAACGCGGGATGGATGAGCAAAGTGGTTTACTTAAAACTAAGGAGTTAGGCTTTTTGCTTTCAAAAGCTTATGAAGGAAAAGGCTATATGACCGAAGCTTTGCAGCTGATTTTTAACCAAGCCTTTGAGAAAGAAGACCAAGTAGAAATTTGGGCGGGGACTTTTGTCGATAATTTACACTCGCAACATTTATTAGAAAATTTGGGCTTTAAATACGTCTATACCGCTGATTATTCGCAATTAACGCAGATTTTTTCATATCGAGAAAAATATTATTTGCTCAAACGAGCAGAATGGCTTAAAATGGAGCCAAACACGAAATCCTAAGACTGCTTCAGAGAGTTCACGGTTGGTGTGAGTGAACGGATGTCGTTTCCAGATTTCAAATTAAGTGGGCAATTAATAGTTGCACGGTTCGGCGCCGTTATCGCCATTAATGAGTGCAGCATTTAGCTGAAAATGGGTGGCACCGCGAAGCCGTGTAGAGCCGATTCGTCCCAGTGTTGGGGATGAGTCGGCTCTTTTTTGATGGAGGTTTTTTATAAGATGCTAGATATTAAAGTTATCCGGGAAAATCTTGATTGGGCAAAGGACAAACTTGCTACACGTGGGATTAAGCCTGAAGAATTAGACGAAGTTGTGGCAATTGATGCTAAGCGTCGTCAAGCATTGAGCCAAAGTGAACAACTCAAGGCTGAACGTAACGAAGTTTCTAAAAAGATTGGTGAAGCTAAGCGGAATAAAGAAGACGCTAGTGACGCTATCAAGTCAATGCGTGAAGTTAGTGATCAAATCAAAAAGTTAGATGAACAAATTAGAGATTTAACTGAAAAGCAAAATTATATTTTGCTTCGTTTACCAAACTTCCCAGCTGATTCCGATCCAATTGGACCAGATGATAGTTACAATGAAGAAGTTCGTAAATGGAACGAACCAACTAAGTTTAGCTTTAAGCCAAAGGCTCACTGGGATATCGGTACCGATCTTGATATTTTAGATTGGGATCGTGCTGCTAAAGTTTCAGGTGCTCGTTTTGTTTACTACAAGGGTGCAGGTGCACTTTTGGAACGTGCTGTTTTCAACTTCTTCTTAGATGAAAATACTAAAGAAGGTTACACTGAAGTTATCCCACCTTACTTGGTAAACGATGCTTCAATGCAAGGAACCGGTCAATTCCCTAAGTTCCATGAAGATGTTTACACAATCGTTGATAACGATGATCCTGACAAGCCACGGGACTTAACTTTAATTCCAACTGCTGAAGTACCACTAGTTAACTACTTCCGTGATGAAATTATCCATGGTGAAAAGTTGCCAATCAACGTTACTGCCTTGTCTCCAGCCTTCAGAAGTGAAGCTGGTTCAGCAGGACGAGACACACGCGGTTTAATTAGAATGCACGAATTTAGAAAAGTTGAAATGGTTAAGGTATGTAAGCCAGAAGATTCATGGGATCAATTAGAAAAATTGACACACAATGCTGAACACTTATTACAAAAGTTAGGTTTGCCATACCATGTAGTTGCTTTGTCAACTGGGGATGCTAGTTTCACTAGTGCTAAAACTTATGACCTTGAAGTTTGGATGCCAGCTCAAGACAAGTATCGTGAAATTTCAAGTTGTTCTAACTGTACTGACTTCCAAGCTCGTCGTGCTCATATTCGTTATCGTGATGAAAATGGTAAGCTTCATTTAGCACACACTTTGAACGGTTCAGGACTTGCTGTAGGTAGAGCAGTAGCTGCAATTTTGGAAAATTACCAAAATGAAGATGGTTCAGTAACTGTGCCTGATGTTCTTGTACCTTACATGAATGGTATGAAGAAGATTACTAAAGAAGAAAGTTTAATTTAATAAGTTGATCAAAGAGGATTCAAACGAATCCTCTTTTTTTGTACAATTAACGAATTGAAAAAGGCTTGTTAGATCAAGCTTTTTTAATCAATCAGAAAAAAGTTTAAAAAATAAGCTTGCATAAAAAAGAAAAGTAGAGTAAATTAATAAAGTCGTCTTGAGGGATGACAAGAAAACTCGGAAAGAGCTTTGAAAAAAGTTTTAAAAAAAAGACTTGCAAAGCGAAAGAAAAACGAGTAATATACTTAACTGTCGTCGGGTGATGCTAAAGCGTCACTGAGCGGCAGAAAACAAATCGAAAAAAGTTCTTGACAAAGGACGAAGCGGTTTGATAAAATATAAAAGCTGTCTGTTAACTCAGACAGAGCTAGTACTTTGAAAACTGAACAAAGTTTCGCTAAAAGTGTGCGGGTGTAAAAACCCAAACAAAGAAGCGAAGTCAATTCGCAAGCAATAAATCTTGAGACAAAGATCTTAAGAAATCGAAATGAAGTC
>NZ_ML136896.1 GCF_004009905.1 Lactobacillus xujianguonis | reverse complement strand
TATTAAGAGCAAACAAAGTAGAGACTACCAACCGGGTGACGTGTTTCGGTGCATTGCTGCTCGCGACAGGGCGGACTTCTTTATGCTAATTGTGCATCATGAAGAAGCATTACCGCCTATAGGTGATAGCCAATCTTACAAGCGTTGGTATGGCCTTGTTCATTTGTCCTATGGCTCAATGTTTTATGACAAAAGAATAAAAGAGAGCAGTGACGATGAGTTTAGTACGCCAAGCCTTGACGTTCTTTTTAACGCGTTGAATAGCTGCTATGACTTTGTCGAAGAGGTCGATTTCTACGGCAGCCAAGAGAAACCGGTGGAAGACTAATGGCCGGCGTTAAGTACTTATCGGACGCTCCATATTTGAAATTTATACCCGGAATAGTTGAGATAACTGATACTCGGCAGGAAGTGAAACGGTTTAACATCCAAACCTTACAAAGAGAAGTTGTAGAAACGTAGAGAGAGAGGAAAAATAATGGCAAGTAACGCATTAAGCTATCTGAAAAAGAAGCTAGAAACCAAGGAAGGTAATATGCTGTCCGCTAAGGGCTATGAGGTGCTGTTTGATAGTCACATGATCACGACTAAGCAGCAAGCGGACACCTTAACCGAGATCTTGGTCGATATCAATACAAGCTCGTATCAAGCCGGCTATAACGACGGCAGAGCCGACCAAGCATACGAGGACGGAAAAAAGATGGGACAGGTGCTAAAAGATGCTAATTAAGCTAGTCGAGTTTATCGCAATTGCCCTTATGGCATGTATCGCCGTGGGTACCATCTGCACAGTAGTTAAGTTATGGGAGGATTTTAAAAAATGGAATGGATAAACGCAATCTTATCAGCGGTCTTACTTGTCGTAGTGATCTATAGTGGTCACCTATCAAACGTGTACCACGATAGTGTCGACAAATACCAACAAAACAACGCCGTTGCCTTACAAGCGGCATTTAACAAAATTACGGAGTTAGAGGACGACAACGAGCGCATCGTAAGGCAATTCCGGGCACAGGAAAAAGCCATGCAAGATATGAAGGATATAATCGACCGACAAGACGGCCTAATTAACAGCCTTTACGATGTTGTCAAGTCAAATGATGCGGCACAACAAGAGCATAATCGCAGCTTTGCAAAGTCAATTAGACGTATCGCCAATTTAGCAAGGGGTGAAGAGATTGAGACGGATAAGAAGAGTAAGAAAACGGCGTAAGGCTGGTCCAGAACACCGCATTCAGAACGACATTATCGCCATGCTGAGAATGCACCGGTGCGAGTGCTGGCGCGGTAACGTCGGGTTGTTATACACCAAGGACGGTCGGCCAATGCGGACAGGTCTTCCTAATGGGTTTCCGGACTTGTTTGGTATGAAGATGGCCAACGGCAAGGCGTTTTATATCGAGGTTAAGACCCCGACCGGCAAAATACAACCAGATCAAATAGCATTTCACCACGAATTAATGCACGCTCATGCTGTACACGGCATTGCGCGCAGTGTGGAGGATGCTATCAAGATTGTTGATGAGGAGTTAGTCGGGTTTGGATATCCGAAGGAGGACATTTGGTTATGTTAGCAGTAGGCGTGGGCGAGACTATCACGGACGGCGTGAGCGTGTATGTACTCGACCGAGATTTAAGTTATCGCAAGGTTAAAGGCGACCCAAAGAGAGCTAATCATAGAGTTAGCACCGAAGTATTAAAGGTATTGGTGAGCGCATGAAGCTATGGTTAGGCTATTTTTTAAGAATTCTAGCTCTTCTTACATTTGTTGTGTCTTTCGTCGCAAGTTTTTTATTAATAATCGTTTGGGCCTTGAAAATGAACACATGGTGGAGCTACACATTATTAATTGCTGGACTAATAGTTATGTTATCGGTGGCGTTTGCTACATGGGCATATTTTATAGATTAGATTAACCCGCGCTTGTTGGTCTTAGCGGGTATAGGAGTGATACAAGAATGGCAGATAGAGCAGAGCAGTTATTTTTAGACGATGAAATGGCAATTGACCATAAGGAGACCGCAAGGAACGTACGCGATTTTTTGACGAACAATTTCGAAAAATATCAGAACTTGGCAGGCCTTAATCCCTCTGATCTGTCTGTTATCGATGACAGTCACATTTCTAGTCCGAAAATGGACGCGAGCGGCGTTTCTGCGCACGGTGGGGTTAATCATACTGAGTCGAGCTTTAACCGCATTATGGCGGCAGAACAAGCATGTAAGGCAATCTATCATACGATAAGAAATTGCCGGCAGAGTGACACCAAACCCTATCGCAAGATACTGACAGAGGTGTATCTCAATTGCGTAGAGGACACCAAGGTGCAAGGAATGTTAGGTTACTCGCCAAGTCAATACGACGAGCTTAAGCGGCGCGCCTTGTGTGAGTTCGCCGACCGGTTTGATGCATGGAAGTATCGGTATCACGTGGAATATTTAAAAGACCTGCATGCATGGGTAGGTTAGAGACCGGACTTTGACCGGACTTTGACCGGACTTAAGCCGGCATTAGACCGGCAATAAACCGGACATCGACCGGATACACTAGGGGTTATTATGATATTGTCGAAAAAATGAGATAAAGGTAGTAAGGAATCTCAGTGATCGATATCAAAAAGCCATTCTTAATAACTATTAAGTAACTTAACGAGATCTAATCCTCTCAACGTTCACGGGTTCGACTCCCGTGCGCGTTATAGCCTTGCGATGACACCGCGTGTCTTTTTGAGTTTGAGTCACACCAACGGCCGAGCGGGCAGAATACTTTTTCAAACTTAGAAAAAGCGGTTCTTTTTCAACGTATACATGCGCCGCCTCATCAAAGGACAGGCGGCTACGGTGTAGGCTAAGGTAGCGGTGCGGTTGCCTTTATCGCACTACGGGGTTCAACTCCCTGCTACGCCTTCGAACAATCTCATACCGTGTAAATTAAACTTTTAATGAGTAAATTTACAAGAATACAATTTATTGTGTTTTGTCATTCAAAAGATGGGAGCGTTAGTGGTATGCGCGCGGGCTCGATTCCCGTATTGTTCATAGCCCAAATGGGCTAACGGTTTTTTTCGAAATGTCGAACTTTACAGTCTTTGAAGCGGTTAATGTGCCAATAGTCTTATAGAGTTCTGCTTTGTGAAAGGAAGTGGCGTTCACTTCCCTATAAAAATACGAAATTACTCCGTTATGTTGACGTAAAAACTATAGTATTTTGACGCGTTTGTGGCACCCGCGCGGGTTTGACTCCCGTACCGCTTTATAAGCAGAGTTGCTCCATACGTAAAAGTTATCTAGTGAGTGCTTTATTAGCTAGCTCTGCGTCATTGGTGGTTAGTTTAATTAGATTAAAACAGTAGGTTCTATGATCTGGGACACTGATACGGGTGCAAGTCCCGTACCACCACTAGCCCGCGAGTGCGGGCGAGTTTTCCAATTTATAAAATACCTTTTGATTTAATAAAGTTTCTACACAACCTTCAAATTTTATCTGTAAGTTTACGGGCAGAAATGCCCGGTCCCTACAATAGCCAGCCCACTAACCCGAAGGCAGACCAAAGGCGCAAGCCGTAGGCTGTGGCGGTTCGATTCCGCCGTGGGCTTTACTAAACTAAATAACAACAATTAAGGCACTACTCATGCGAGCGGTGCCTTTTTTGCATATCAAAAAGAGGTGTGAGGGTGTATCACAAGCAACCCGACCAGCAAGACAAGACGCTGGCAGAGTGGACCAAAGAGACAAACGCCGCCAGTCCGCCAGATAAGCATGGCGGCATAATCGGCTGGGTGCATCACAAGACTGCGCCCGTGGTGGTGCCTAAACAAGAAGTGCCAATCGGCACAAGGCGGAAACGCATGGAAGTTAGTTATATGTATTTGCAAAGGGCACTAGCCCAAGAAAAAGAGGACGCAAAGGAGTATAAGAACATGGTCAAGGCTACACAATTAATCGACAAGTTAGAAGCAGAAAAGAACGAGTACATCGATAAGACTTTGAAGATTGATGATAAGATTATCAGCCCAACAGGCATCTCAGACACGCAAGTTAAGTTACTGAGCGTTGAAAGAAATGCCCTTAGAACACTAACAAATGTAGTTGATATGCGT
The DNA here is from genome assembly GCF_004009905.1 of Lactobacillus xujianguonis. Classification (GTDB taxonomy): domain Bacteria; phylum Bacillota; class Bacilli; order Lactobacillales; family Lactobacillaceae; genus Lactobacillus; species Lactobacillus xujianguonis. The sequence continues at coordinate 24,998 of NZ_ML136896.1, read as the reverse complement.
ATCGATGATTTAAAGGAGCAAGACTAATGAAGAAGCTATTAACATTTGCTGCCGGTGTAGTACTCGGCGTGATCTACCATGAAGAATTAAAAGACGGCTACGATAAGCTTAAAGCAGCTTATGAAGAAGGCAACAAGAGTTTTGATGGTGAAAAGATCGCTAAGACGCTTGAAGATCACATTGAAAAGAGCCTAATTGATGACTACAAGGAAGACCTTAACGCGCCAGACGGATGGTATTACGACAAGGACTCACACACCTATCGCCCCGACGTACACCACGATGACAATTATTCAGCCGGCAAGGGTCACATTACCGACAATGACGGCTCATTTAACTACCACAAGGGAGACGACGGCAGTGACGCCTAAACAGTACGAAGAATTGCGCAAGCGTTTCACGCTGTTAGAACGGGCTAAGTACTTAGATAAGCACGCCAAAGCTCAGACGGCAGCAAACATGATCAAGAAGATCGCATTTAAGCAAGAAGCGGGTATGATGCCCGACGAGTATATCAAAAAGTATAAAAATTCATGGAAGAAACAGCGTTAGAACGCGATATTAAGCGCGCTATCCGGTGCGTGGAAGACCCCGACAAAGATATGCAACGGTGGTTTAAAGCACGCACGGGCATGACGCCACGCGAGTTTATCGACAAATGGGAGCGTAAGCTCAATGGAAAATAAGAACAATCCTATCTATAGTCCACGTGAACTGCTTGTTCCGATTGATAGAGATATGAAAGTGAAGTGTCTTATGGACGGCTATTTAAAGCGGGTTTGGCATCCCGACAGATTAGTTAATAACAAATTTGTTGATTACGATAAAGACGAGCTAGCTCAATGGCACACAGTCAAGGAACTGCGCGCAGCAATCGGCGATAAGCTATTAAGAGATGACCTAAATCTGATATTTCTAGACAAAATGGAAGACCCATTAACGGCTGTTTCGGTGCCCGTTGTATTTTTTGACAAAGGTGGCGAAGACGGTGAGTACGGTTACAGAGGTATTGTGCGCATTGTAGCAGGCGAAGGCGACCAAATTAAGATCGATTTAGGTGCGACTTTAGATGGGCCATGTGATTCCATAATTTGGAAGGTGAAATTACACTAATGAAGTTAATTGATAAGCGCAAGAACAAATTAGCAATTGATCTCGATGATTTTGAACCGGGCGATATCGCCCTTGTGCGTTACCATGGCGAAGATGTTGCTTATTTAGTCATACAAGGCTATGTAAGAAAGTCAATGACTGATAACGTGCGTGATTTAAAAGATCACCATGTTTATAACTTACTTAAAGTTAAAGATATGTGGTTCGGTTATGTACCGGTATTTGCCGAAAATCAGCCAATAAGAGATCTATTTAAATGCTTTGACCCTGCTACGATTACCCGTATCAAGGCCGATCAAGTAAGTATCGTGATTAAGGAAAAAGAAAATGCTGACAAAGAGTGACATTATAACCAAAGGCATTAACTATGACGAGCTGAAAAAACCGCACTCTATCCGCGAGTTGCAAGACGCACTCGGCAATGATTGGAATTGTGAAGGCATTAGACTTTTCTGGGAAGGTAAGCCTACATGGAACTAAACGATATTAGAGAAACACTCGTGTATATCGACGGTCACAAGAAGGTCGACCCCGAACAGGCACACGCAACGGAAGACAAGCTCCACGTCGAAGTATTGTACGATATTGCAAACGGTGTGTGCCCCGACCCTCAACGATATGCAAGACAGGCATTAAAGACGCGTGAAATTGATTTTCCGCGGTGGTACTCATGAAATTAATGAAACCGTACGACAAGGATGAAGCAACGGTATTTGTTGACGGTGCAAGCAACGATTATTGTCACCTTACCGATGATATGAAAAGGATGGTCCCATTTAAGATCACAATTGAGCTTAAACCGGAAGCAATGAAAAGGATTAAGCCTAAGGTTGGTTCAAAATTTGAAATGCAATTAAAAGGGCCATATCACTATGAAGGCAAGGTAACCAAGATCGAAGGCAACAAGATAACGGTTGAGGGCAAAGAACCATTCATTCAAGTTCTCAACGCTGCACTTGAAAACGTCGACACGATGAAATAGCAGGTGAACAAAATGAGCAAAGAAAACAAGAAAAGACCAGAAATGGACGATGAACAATTTATACATGATGCTAAGTATTTTGCAGCGGTCGAAGCATTTGACAAGTATGGCAAAGACAAGCCAAGTGATGCTGATATTGCTCGCATTAAGATGACTTGGTACGTCCATTTTAACGGTCAATATAAAGCCGTATTTCGAGTTAAAGGTGACGATGCTCGCCTTATTGACGTAACTACGAGCGAAGGCAATGAAGCATATGCAGCTGTATTCCATACTTATGTATATAACAAGGACGAGAAATATAGATAATTAATTAGGGCGTTGCCAATGCGGCAGCGCCTTTTTGCATGGGTTGAGAGCTATCCCGGAAAAACTCTATTTGATTAATCATAAGGTATTCAAGTAAGCCAAGAAGCGAGTGCGAAAGATCACTCCACGGCAAATGGCGCACCGGGGGAACCGGTAGGTATGTGGGTTCGAACCCCACCTTGAATATATTAAGGAGGTGACGCCGGTTGGGCGAACAAAAGTTAACAATTAAGCAGAAAAAGTTTGCAGATGAATACGTGAAGACCGGCAACGCCACCGAAGCCTATAAGAATGCGGGTTACAAGGTCGATAGCATGACGCAAAACGCCTTATATAAAGAAGCAAGTAAGACCCTCAGAAAACCCCGTGTCAAAGCTTACATAGATAAGCGCATGAAAAAGATTGAGGATAACAAAATAATGGGTGCAAAGGAAGCTTTAGAACAGCTGACAAAGATCGCACGGGGCGAGCCATTTGTTAAGATGATCAAGCTTAGTGAGGACGACGAGCCAGAGCCGGACCTAGTTATTCCAAAGCCTGCCGATATGCTAAACGCATTGAAAGAGATTCTGAAACGGTACCCACTATCTGAAATGGACAAGGCGCAGATTAAGCGCGCACAAGCGGAAGCCGTGAGAGCTGAGTCTGAGGCACAGGTCGCAAAGGCACAAGCCGAACAACTCCACACGGTAGCAAACAACACCCGTGAAAAGATGGCTAAATTAAGTGTGGAAGAGTTACGCAATATTGCAAAGTTAGCAGGTGAAGACGATGACTAAGTTAACGGCAGCCGAAAAGAACGGACTAGCACTGGCGGCTAAGGAAGAATTGGCATGGCATAACTACGCCGATTACTTCCAGTTGGCTAACCCGGGCATGAAGCTATACCCACACGTGCAATTAATTTGCGATAAGCTGCAAAAAATAGCGGACGGCGAACAACACTTTTACATCATAGAATTAGCACCACAGCACGGAAAAAGCTTGACCATTACCAAGACGTTTCCTAGCTATTTCTTAATGCGTTATCCGGATAAGCACGCTATGATCGTTGCTTACTCGCAAGACCTGTACAGTCAATTTGCAGCAAGCAACCGGCGAGCATTTGCCGATTGGTGCGGTGCTGTCCCGTATCCGGCATTAAAGTTGGGCAAGAACACGAGCCAGACCTTTGATATCCAAGACCACCGTGGTGGCTTCTACGCTACCTCTATTCTTGGTGGTGCGACCGGTATGAGTGCCGACTTGTTGGTCATCGATGACCCCGTGAAAAACGCGGAAGAGGCGCACTCAATGACCGTGAAGGACAAGATCTGGGACGAATGGAACCTCACGTTCTATCCTCGTTTACAAAAGGGCGGCTCGGTTATCGTCATCATGACACGGTGGCAGACAGACGACCTCGCAGGCCGGTTAATTGATCAGTCTAGCTTGCCATGGGAAGAGATCAAGCTTCCAGCCATTGCGGAGGATATTCCAGCAGGGCAGACAGACGCAATCGGACGCCACAACGGCGAGGCACTCTGTCCCGAACTGCACTCACTCAAAGAGCTTGAAACACATAAGCACGATATGGGTACAGCTAAGTTCACGGCACTCTACCAACAAAGCCCCATCATCGAGGGCGGTAACATCTTTAAAGAGGACTGGCCAACCTATTACGTGGACAGCGAAGAGACAGCGGCACGCTTGCATCTCAAAGTGGGGCGCGACGTGGTTATCCTGCCCCGACACTTTGACCAGACCGTGCAGGCATGGGACGCCACATTCAAATCAAAGGAAAATGACGACTTTGTGAGTGGTGAGACGTGGTCCCGACGCGATGCCATTTGCTACCTGCGTCTAGGGTGGTGCCATAAGAGACTTAGCTTCACCGAAACGCTAAACGCCATTAGGGCACAGTCACGGCTATACCCCGACGCATTGGCTAAGTTGGTCGAAGACAAGGCCAACGGTCCGGCAATTATCGACACTTTAAAGCGTGAGATACCGGGCATTATGCCGGTTAGTCCGGGAGCCGACAGCAAGGAAGCGAGAGCTGCGTCTGTGTCACCGATGTGGGAAGCACACCAAGTGTGTGTACCGCACCCGAAATGGCACCCCGAAGTCAATGACTTCCTAACGGAAGTATTTGGCTTCCCGAACATGCCACACGACGACTTTGTGGACTCAATGGTCTACGCTCTAAGAAAACTAAACAGAAAAGTTAACGGTCCTATCGTTAGATACTAGGAAGGAGGGGCACTATGGCAGATAAGAAAAAGAAAATGCCGGTCGTACGCACCGACGCCTTAAATCTCGGTATGCGGACACCGTATCGGCAAGCAGGCTGGATAATACAGAGCAACGAACAGGACTACGAAGCACTCGACAACCAGTACAAGCACGACGCTATCACTCAAACAGTCGTATCTAAGCTAGGCTTCGATGCCACTCGTAACGGCCTGCGTATCGTGATCCCGAACGATGCCAAATTGCAACAGGCCTACCAAAACGCCTTTGATAAGCGCATGGTATTGCCGACACTGGCTCAGCAAACGAACTATTACAACCGTCACGGAGATGGTTACGTAGCTTACGGCTTATTAGAAGATCACCCGACCAGCACGGATACACCTATTGACCCGTTTAACATTCGGGACTTAGCGTTTATCCACGCATTCGGGCAGACCAACATCCAGGCATACAAGACCAACGACGACCCAACCAGTGCCGATTACGGCAAAGAGTCCGCCCTCGTGATCCGGCCAAAGCAACCCGGGCAAAAGGTTAACAAGGACGGTACAATTACAACCGAGCAGGCCAAGTTAGACCCTGTTGTGATCGATGCAAGCCGGTACAGTCATATCGCACTAGACAAGAGCGACGGCGACGAGACCGGTACGTCCTTAATTACTCGATGCGAAAACCAACTCAAAAACATGCAAATTGCCACGGAATCAATCGGCAAGATGCTACGCGAGTACACGTTCAAGGTGTTCCAATCTGATCGGCTAATGACGGAGGACGACGACAAATTCCGGCGCGACAAGATGGAATTATCGCAGGTAGCAAACACCGAGGGCATGATGTTTATTTCAAGCGACGATACCCTCACGAAGGTGTCCACACAAGCCGGTGGGGTAAACGTCCTTATCGACTACTTGTGGCAAGACCTTAGCGCAGCTTGCCGGATACCAAAGAGTGTGCTAACCGGCGAACAGGCCGGAACATTGGCCGGTGCTGATCAAGACGTAGTCAATTACTACGACACCGTCAAGGCGTTTCAAGATCAGTGCTTAAAGCCCGAAGTTGAAAAGATCGTGCGCTTGCTCATGTATTCCAAAGACGTTGCCGGCGGTTATCTCGACCCCGACTCTATCGATTGGCACGTTGAGTTTAACCCACTATACACGCCCGACGAGAAGACACAAGCCGAGACCTTCCAGACCACGGCCAATGCCTTATCGACACTTGTTGGTGCTGCAATTATTGGACCCGACGAAGCAGCCGACCGCTTAAACGGGCAGGCTAACAACCAAGTGGGGCAAATGCAGAACACCAACAACGGCGACGTCGAGACCGACAGCGCCGAAAGTTGGGCTAAGGCTCACTTTACCGATGAGCAAATCAAACAGTATGAGGACGACCTAAAGGCGGCACACAATGACTAGGCGACGCACAGGTTACCCGTTTGCATTGGAGCGGAGCTTTTACAGGTCATTAAGTAAAATCATACGTGGGTGGTCGAAAACGGCTCAGAAGCGCATTAACGTCCATTTACGGCAATACGTCAAAGGCGGTACTCAAATGTTAGCCGACGCGGACAACTCCGACGACCCTATGTGGACTAAGTACGTGCAGCAGGCGCTCGTCCTTATGAGTGCGGACATTGAAGCACAACAAAGCGACCAAGACCTCGAAAACTTGGTCACGCGGTTTGTGATCAGTGTCGACAACTACTCATATAACAAAGTCGTGCATAAGAAGGGCATAACAACCATGAAAGTGGGCGTCAATGCCCTAAACCCGCTGAAAGATAGCCCCAAATTACGTGAGTACACGTGGGGCAAAATCGTAGAAGACACAAACCTGATTAAGTCCATGAGAGGTCGTTTCATTGACCAGCTAAAGGCGGATATTTACCGCAACATCAATGACGGCGGCGGTATATCCGATATGGCACACGCCATTAGCAAGCGCACGGGCATGACCTTACGCCACGCTGACCTAATCGCAACTGACCAAACAGGCAAGATACTTGCACAAGTCGACAAGTACCGTAATGTTATGACCGGCTCAACAAGATATGTGTGGCGGTCGATGGAAGATAAGCGTGTGCGGCCAAAGCACCGCGAGCTAGACGGCAAAGAGTTCAAGTATGACGACCCAAACGGCGGCGACAATGGTCAACTGCCGGGCGAGCCTATCCGGTGCCGCTGCTATGCTGACCCCATCGACTAAACAACAATTTAAGAATTAATGACGTTTCCTCAATGCGAGGGGGCGCTTTTTTTATGCCTAAAATTACGCAAAGTTTGTGAAAAAATGCGGGTACTCGCCTACGGGACAAAGTTCATTCAAGCTCGGCATTATAGCATTCTTACTTTGTGAAATTTTACTGATAAATAACGCGTGAAGGAGGTGAAAAACCGTGAAGAAGAAGTTTGATTACACCGGCTGCACCAAGCACGTAGTCCAAGAAGGCGAAAGTCTTTTCGATATCGCTCAGCACTACTGCGTGGCTTTGCAGCAACTCAGATACTTTAACAATGTCTCAAAGGCTGACTTTAAGGTCTACGCCGGCAAGACCATTTATATCCCTAAGGCACCAATCAATGTTCCGGTAGGTGAATAGCATGCTAACTCGATACGATAGCGCGACTATTAACCGTTTCAGCGTTGATAGCCAAACGGGATACCTACACGTCCGCAATGTGCCAATCGCACGCGTGGGCGTGTTCCCGTACCTAAAGCCCGACGGATCCATTCAAATGGAAGCCAAGTTACCCGACGACTTGCTGACAGACAGCGCCGTCGAGAGTGCCAATTCAAAGCCAATTACAGATAACCACCCGAACGAGTCCGTTAATATCAACAATTCCAGTAAGTACGCAAAGGGTTTAACCGCCACCAACGCACACGTGGATGGTGACAAATTAAAGGTCGATATGACCATTATGGACGGCTCATTGATCGACGAGATCAAAAAGGGCAAACAAGAGCTATCAATTGGCTTCCAGACCGACGTCGAGCCGGTCGCAGGTGAATACAAGGGCATGAAGTACGACAGTGTCCAACGCAATATCCAGATTAACCACGTCGCCGTTGTTGCCCGTGGTCGTGCCGGTCACACGGTACGGCTAACAGGTGACAGCGCCGAGATGGTGCAAGACCAAGAACCAAGTAAGGAGAATCAAATGGAAACAACAACCATTCGCATGGACGGCGCAGACGTTACCGTTGCGCAAGCCGATGCAGACAAGATTTTAAAACTTGACGCTGACAACAAGGCTAATGCAAAGAAGATCGACGAATTAAACGCCCAAATCAAAGCATTAACCGCCGAACGCGACAAGCTAAAGGGCAGCGCCGACAGTGCTAACAAGCAAGCCGACGAAGCCAAAGCAAAGGCCGACTCGCTCGAAAAGCAGTTAGCCGATGCTGAAAAGAAATTTACCGGTGACGCACTCGACAAAGCCATTGCTGACCGCATGGAATTGATCGACCAAGCAAAGCCATTTGTAGGCGAATCAGCTGACTTTACCGGTAAAAGTGCGAAAGAAATCAAGGTAGAAGCCATTAACAAGGCGGACTCAATCGACGTTTCCGACAAGTCCGACTACTACATTGATGTCTACTTTGATTCACTCAAAAACCGCTCAAACGCTGGCGTAGTCGGCTACAGCGGCAAAGAAGAAAAGAAAACAGATAGCGCGGACAACGTGCCCGATCGCTACCACTTAGCATAGGAGGCGATTAAATGGCTATTCCAGACGGACAATTATACGGCGAACCTGATTTAGGCGCCGGTCAATCAGCAACTAATGACGTTCTCACTAACAAGACCTTTACAGAACAAGCAGGTGGGGACATCGATTACGGCCAAGCAGTTGTCATTAAAGACGGTTTGGTAGTACGTGCTAACAAGTCACACATCTATGGCGTGGCTTTAAGACGTCAACATATCAACGGCGATCACTTGTATCCAGACGCTAACAGCATGGCAAGTGACCACTATTACAAGGGTGAATGGATCAGCATTCTACGTGACGGAAACGTAGCTGTCCCACTCTCAGCCGATGTAAATGCACGTGAAAACGCAGCAGTCGACGAAAACGGAAACTTTAAGGTAGCAGGCGCTGGCGACAAGGTCGTCGGCGTTTTTTTGACTGAAGGAAACAAAGGCAAGACCGCAATCGTAAGTATCACACTACAAAGCGACACCGACGTTGTCACTGGTTCTGGACGTTCAAGCGCATTCCCTAATGGCAATGACGTAGACACCACTACCGAACAAGACACTGCACCAGCAACCACTACCCCATCAACTGGCGGTAACAACGCAGGTGCAACTAATACCGACTCAAACAAGCAAGGAGGTAACAAGTAATAATGACAACAAGCGCAAATAACGGCGTCATTACACGTGAACAACTCGTTTGGGTTGATAACGTCGTAAAGACACCAAAGACACAAGAATTAACCGCGTTAACAATGTTTAAGACCTTCCAAGTGCCTGCATGGACGCCAGCCGTAAGATACAAGGTTATGACAACCAGTGGACAAGCATCTACCTATGTAGAAGGTGCTACTGATATCCCAGTAGTAGACGAAAACATGACTGAATACAGTGCAAACTTGACTGATTTAGCCATTTCTATCCGTTACACCCGTCAACAAATCGGTGAAGCTCGTCAAGCCGGTGTTGATATTCTTACACCAATGGCAGCCCGCGCTCGTAGAGCCTTAGCGGAAGCCGAAAACAAGTTAATTTTCAACGGTAACCACTCATCAAATCCAGCTCTTAACATTTGGGGCTTAACTGACAGTGCTAACAAGTTGGGCGTACAAACCGCAACTGCACCTGTCGCTTTTGATGACTTGGGTGAAGACACTGACAAGAACCTGCAAATTAGAAACTGGTTCAAGGCTGCCTTGTCACAAATTACCCACTTGGCAGGCTATTCAACTGCTAAGCCTATCTTAGCGTTGCCACAAGCATCTATTGACGCTTTGGACACACCATTTAACCAATACAATCCACAAATGACTGTACTTGAAATGATTAAACCTTGGTTCTCACAAATCAAGGTTGTGCCTGAATTTGAACACCAATATTTTGGCGCTAAGGGCAACAAGCAAGACATGGGTTATATCTTCTTGAATAGCGAAGACATCGTAAAGATTCCGGTAGCTCAACAAGTAACTCAATTGCAACAAGAAGTACACAACGGCTCTACTACTATCCCTTACGTTGAACGCATGGGTGGCTTGGTTATGTACTACCCTCACGCATTTGTCCAATTAAAGGGCATTAACGACCCAAAGAAGGTTAAGTAAACATGAGCGACGTAAGTACGCTAGTCGATAAGATCAAGGCACTAAGCCCCGAACTTACCGCAAACACGACCGACGAAACGCTCCTCGCGTTGCTCACACAGGTGCAGCCAATCGCGCTTGCTGACGGGTTTCCGGAAGTTGCTTACAACAACGCCGGCGTACCTATCCACGCGCTTGATATGGCCACTGAGTATTTAGCCTTGCACCTAATCGCACTTAACCAAGCACTAGGCGACGGTAAGGGTAACGTCACGAGCGAGCAAGTCGCAGTGTTAAAGCGTACCTATGCCGACGTATCTAAGCTTAAACTGTGGCAACGTTCGCCGTGGGGCCAGCTATACCTATGGCTATATAACCTTTACGGCAACGGGAGCCAAACACGTTATGGAGTGATTCAGCATTGAGTAGCTTCGAGGATATTACGCATACTCTTGACCACATTAGCAAAGAAATGGACTATCTCAGCCACCATCAAGTCGTTATTGGCTTTTTCGGCGCAGAAGATAGCTTGCTGCTAACTGTGGTAAGAGCCAACGAGTACGGCGCGCATATCGTCCCGAAAAAAGGCAAGTTCTTGTGGGTGCCATCACGGCAGGCCATTAAGGAATTTGGCAAAAGCGTGAAAACTAAGGACGTGGCCGCTAAGTACAACTTGTTTGTGCCTAAGGGTAAACGCGTTGCATGCGTAAACAAAAATAAGAAGCTTGTGGTCTATTTCTACTTGCTTCGAAAAGTCGATATACCCGCACGTGCCTTTATTCGTAAGACTGGACTGGACTATTCCAGCAAGTACAAACGGATAATGCGCGCAGGGGTCGAAGCCATTATGTACGACAACGCCACAGGCAAGCAATTACTCGCAAAGCTCGGCAAAGAGGGCGTGAAGGATATGCGCGAGGTTATGCTGCGCTGGACAAAGCCGGGTAACGCACCACTGACCATTGAAAACAAGCGCGGGGCTAATAACCCACTTGTTGACACTGGACAGTTACAAAAGCGTATTACTTGGCAGATATTACCGCTGGGAGGTGACTAGATGAGTTTCTACATGTCTTTCAAGTCCATGCTGGATAGTTTCGGCGTGGACTTGACAGTCTACCCACATGATAAGAGCAAGCCATCTTATCGCTATTTAGGCGGTAGGAAGATACCGGTCGAGGGTACGACAGCACCCGAACCGATCAAGGTTCATGAACCAGTCGTGCCCGCTAATCAATTTAGCGCGATATTATCCAGTTATGTTGATGGCGGGAACTTAGAAGAATACGACCTCTTATGGTTTTCGAGTGGTAAGTACGCGATTGACACTGTCATCCAAGTGCCATCACAAGGTAACCGCAAGTATAAGGTCGTCGATATGTCCGATTGGCAAGGCTACTCCGACGTTTGCATATATATGCTGAAAGGAGACGCTGAACACCCTAATGGACTCTAATTACATTCCAAAGATGTCCGACCATTTTCTTGTGCAGTCAATACTAGGCAAGGTTATTGAGGACTTAACAGGCCGGCCACTTGTCAATATGGCAAACACCGACGAAATGCCCGACTATCCTTACTTTAGCTTTAACTGGATAGATCTTGGTAAGGACACCACAACCGACTGGCTAGGTGTCAATGAGCAGTACGTAAGTACGATGCAAATTGATGTACACGACAGCGATCCCGACCGAGCGCAACAACTATCGCGCAAGCTTTACCGTGCGCTGCGCAGTGTTAACTACCAGCGTGTTTTTAATCAGGCACAAATTGTGCCGCAAAACATTACAAATACGAGCAATCGAACCGTAATTCTCGGCAGCTATTACGACTACCGGTACGGCTTTGATTGCTCGTTTTTGATTAATGGCGGTCAAGAGTACGACTTTAGCAAATTAAAGTTTGACTACTCAACTACCGACATTAAGACAGTAACAACCGGCATGTCTTACGGGTCGAAAAACGGCTCGTTTGATGTGCCTAGGAAATCTAAGGAGGAAAAGTAATGGCAGATACGAAAACCATTTTCGCGCCTTACGACCGCATTAGCGACGTAAACGTGATCATGACTGTTATCCACCCAAAGCCCGTCGTAGACCTGGGTAATTTGCTTATCTTAAACGGCATCCGGCCAACTGCACCAGCAGAACCAGCCGGCGACCATAAGCAAAATACCCAGCCTACACAACTGGCAGGTGGTAACGCACAAGGTACAACGCCAAAGGGCCAAGGCAGCCAACCAGCTCAACCCGTCGACGACGGTGCGAAGTTGCCAAAGCTGCCCGACGAATTGAGCAACGTAGACCGTATGCACGGTATCTTATTGCGCAAGACCGACCCAGCAACCGGCGCTGTCTATCGGGAATACAAGAACATTGATGCCGTAGCTAGTGACTACGACGAAGACAGTGAAGTTTATAAGAAGGCTAGTGCTTACTTTGCACAAGACCACCACTCAGACAGAGTAGCCGTCTTGGAATACGACACTAACAAGCTTTACGACTCATTGAAGGCGTTCTGGTATTTCAATTGGACTTTTGCAATCAACGTGGACCCAGCTCTCGACGACGTAGTGCTTAAGGAATCTAACATTTTTGAAATCAATAAAGATCACTTCTTAGTACTCCAAACCGACGATTTAGCTAAGTTTACTAATTTCTATGGTCAAAATTACACCATTGGACTTTATCACCGCATGGACGAAGCAATGGACGCCGCCTTTATCGGTGCGATCGCTGCCCGTCCAGTTGGTTCCGTAACGTGGAAGTTTAAAGAACTTAAAGGCATCACGCCATCTAAGTTAACCACGCAAGAATTGTCCGGCATTAACAACGCCCACGCACAAGCCTACGTGGAAGTGTTCGGTCGTGGCGAAACCAGTGAAGGCCGCGTTATGTCCGGTGAATACATCGACGTATTGCACGGCGTCTTATGGGTACAAACCAAGTTTGAAGGCGATCTCGAAACCTTGCTTCAAAGCAACGGCAAGATTCCTTATGAACAAAGCGGTATCAACATGATTCTTGCCACTGGTACGCAAGTGCTGGAAGAAGCCCACGAACGCGGCATTATTCGCACCAACGAAACCAATGGCAAGGCCGATTACACCATCACCGCAACCCCACGGAGCGAGCAATCTATGCAAGATTTAAGCGACCGTCATTACAGTGGTTTGTCATTCCGCTACCACGTCCAAGGTGCTATTCACACCATCACTGTTAACGGCATCGTCGACAGTGACACGATCATGCAATAGAGAGGAGGTTAGCAAATGGCAAATTTTAACTCAGCGCAAACCGGTGTGATGGCCACTTATAAGGCCGTCGATACCACTGTAATGGTCAATGGTAAGCAAATTTTCGGTTACGGCGAAGACACTATGTTCACGGCTTCATACGATAACGACACCGTTACCATACAACAAGACCCACAAGGCACTGGTGTTGCCTCTGAAAACGCTAAGACTGGCGCAACTATCACTCTTAATATTTCAGAAAGTTCGCCAGTTAACAGCTTCTTGAATGACCTAGCAAGTACCAACAACTTCCCAGTGGACATTGTTACAACTACTAACCATATCCACGCCGTACACTGCTACATCCAAAAGAAGCCGGACATCCAAGGTGCAGCAACCGCTTCAAACCGTGCATGGGTCATTAAGGCCATCAACATGGACGACACCCCATTGGTGTCCTAATTAATCACTAATTTCGTCAAGGCCTACTATGGTCGATCTTAAAAAAGGAGAACTTAATTATGGCAGAAAATAATAACAAACCAGAAATTTTAAATGAAGATGAAAACGCCAAGAAGGCCCTTGCAGCTCATAAGCAACAAACCGAAAACGCTAAGAGCGCTAAGTCTTCAACAATCGAAAACATGCTCGGCAAGACCAAAGTAATCAAGATCGGTGAAGGCACTGATCACGGTTATTCTTTGACATTGCGTTATCCGGGCGTTGCTCGTGCTATGCAAATCGAAGACATCGCGAGCGGTGCAAATGCTTATAAGACAATTGCAGTAAGTCTTTTCATGGAAGAAGTAATCAAGGACGTTATTGTTAGTCCCAAAATTAGTTCACTTGACTTTTGGAATAACCATGTGGGCCTTGCCGAAGTTTTCGATCAAACTTTGTCTTTTCTTGAAGCAGGAATCAACGGCGACCTTAAATAAGAGTCAATTTGACGCAAGGGTAAACGCATTAGAGTTACCTGTATGGCTCGTGCTTCATGGTGTCCCGCTAGAATTAGTGGACCACGCCACCTACGACTCGCTAACTGTATTAGCCGAGATCGTAAACAGGAACATTAAACAACAAGTAAATATTGACGCCAACGCCACCAATATGGGCGTTTGGGGTACTAAAGATAAATAAGTGAGGTGAGACATCGGCAAAGTAAAGCTGGTGTTTTTTATTTTGCCGAAATTTCAAAGAAAGGAGTGGTAAATAATGACAGATACGCACGAAGGGCTAAGCCTTAATCTTAAAGCCGATTATAAGCAGGTTAACGAAGCCACGGCGGCAGTTAACACGCTTTACAAACGGTTTGAAAAGGTCAAGGCACTCGGACAGGACTGGAAAATACCCCCACACCTGCCGGAAGAAATCAACCACGTAAGTACTGTTACCGCTTCATATATCCAGAGATTGCAGTCGGAGGGTAAGACCTACCAAGCCAACAAAGCGCAGGTCGAAGCCTATCGGAGTGCTGTCAAAACACTCACTAATCAACAAGAAAAGCTAGAGCAAAGCTTAAATAAAATTGCTGAAACATCCGGCAAGACTAGCGAAGAATATAGAGCGCAGCAAATTCTAGTTAACAAAAATGCGACTGAAATTAACCGCTTTAAATCAAGTATCAATAGTCTTAACGATGAAATGCGCAGGTCTAACCCCACCTTTATGGACAAGGTTAGATCGAAGCTCACAGCAACTAACACCGAAGCAGAAAAGACTCACTCGCTTTTTAAATCAATGTTTGCCGCAAATATCGCGACAAACGCCGTAACCAGTGGCTTTAATATTGTAAGAAATCACCTTGGTGGCATGATACGGTCAGCTCATGAATACAACATTCAGCAACAGACCATGGACGCCACTTGGTTAACTCTTACTGGACACGCAAACAAAGGGAAGGCCATGGTCGAGCAAATCGACAACATGGCGGCAGCGGCTCAGAATGACACCCACATGGTCGACACACTGAGTCAAAAATTCTATGCGATTAACAAATCGCCGGAACAAACCGCCAAGTTAACCAAGTCTATCCTTACTTTGCAGGATGCCTTTGGTAAGACTGACCCCGAAGTGGAAAACTTCGCAACTCAGTTCTCGCAGATGATGGCGAACCAGAAAGTGTCCGCACAGGACATGCTCTCATTCGTTAACGTCTTCCCAGAATACCGCTTGGAATTGTTAAAGACCGAGCAACAACAAACGCATAATAGTAAGCTGACAATGAAGCAGTTTAATAAGCTCATGTCGGCCGGCAAGATTAGCTCAAAGATGGCAATTGACACCTTGGAGCGGATGAGCAACAAATACAAGAACGCAACCGACAACTTCACTAAGACCATTCCGGGCATGATTCGGACGGTCAAATCACAAGTGCCAAGGTTGGTTTCTGCATTTGACGAGCCATTCACTAAGATGGAAAACCCGCTTATTAAGCAGGTGAGCGACTGGGCTACATCAAAAGAGACCGAAAAAGCGTTTGGACGGCTAGGTAAGACGGTTTCAACCGGCTTCAACCGTGTTATGACCCATACCTTCACGGTCGGGCAGAAAAGGCCGAAGCCATTAACACGTGCTAAGCGTGCGCAAATGGATAGGTTCTTGGCTGCTAATGCTTATAGCGGACAGTTGCCGAAAAACCAGCTTCAAAAGGTCATGCGAGAGTTGCCGAAATCAGAGCGAAATAGCATTTCCATTCTTAACAGGAAACTACCGCATTCAGTCTTAGAACCGGTTATGAATGGCAATAAGTCATCAAAGCCGGGCACATTGGCAGGCGTTGGCAATGAGCATCTTAAAAAGCAACTGTCGTACTACCAAGGACTAGTCAAGGCAGAGAAGAGCTATAGAGCTGGTCAAAACAAGACCGTGACCTTGACGGATATCTTAAATAAGGGTATCGACAAGCTAAATCACGGACTAGGGCAGCTATTCAACTACCTATCCAAGCATGGCAAGGATATTAAGGACATTGGCAAGAGCCTATTCTCAATCACGGGTACAATCGCTCGTGGCGTGTGGAAGGACTTTTCAGCAATTGCAATTAACATAGGTAAATCGCTCGGACTGATCGGTAAAAATGCCGACAAGAACGGCGGTAGCCTGCACGCAATCGCAGAGATGTTAAACAACATTGCGAAAAACAAGAGTGCTTTAAAGAAGGTATCCGACATTATTGTCGCTATCAGTGCCGCTAAGCTATTCAAGCAGACAAGTACGCCATTTATCGGACTTGCCAAAGGCAGCTATAAAGCATTTTTGCGTGTTCGTGGCTTAGCTCGTGGACTCAAAGGAGTTAACGACGCTGCCAAGCTCTCAAAGATGGGCGATATCGAAAAGACCTTCTTTAATATCGGTTCCAATGCTCGTAAAGCTGCCGGTAGTGTTAAGGACTTTGCCAAGAACTTTAAGTCACTTAGCAACCTTAAAAAGTTTGGTAAGGGCCTATTTAGCGCTAAGGGTGGCGCTGGCAAGCTTAGTGGCTTGTTACAGTCCGCCCACTCTGCTAAGGGCTTTAAAAACTTATCAACAGCTGGTAAATGGGGCACTGGCTTAGCTGCTGCTGGCGTAGCAGTTGACGCAGGTGCAAGTCTGATTGATGCGGTCAAGAACCGGCACTCGGCTACTAAACGCTCTAAAGCAATTGGTAAGTCGATAGGGTCGGCACTTGGTGGCGGTATCGGTTTATGGTTCGGCGGTCCACTGGGTGCCGCATTAGGCGCTAAGATTGGTGGAATCGTCGGCAAATGGGGCGGTTCTGCTGTCAACAAATTTACAAAGGGTTGGCAACGTAAGAAACCGCCAAAGAAATTCTGGTCACTGGCTAACCTTGGATGGTCTGCTCACTCAATGTGGAACGGTTTTACGTCAAGCGTTGGCAAAACAATTAATTGGTTTAAGAAGCATTGGCAAGTTGTCGGTAGCTTCCTATTACACCCGTTTGCGACAGGCTTTGGACTACTTTACAAGTATAATAAAGGCTTCCACAAGTGGATCGATGGTTTAACCGGATACTTCCGAAAGAAATTTGCGCCGCTCTCTGATTGGTTCCATGATCACATCGCAAAACCAATCGGAGATATTTCGGGCAAAGTAGCCGACTTCTTCACGGGTGGCCACGGTAGCAAGGGTGGCAGCAAGCGTGCTAAAGCCCATGCTCGTGGCGGCTTGATGACTAGCACTCACGGTGCATTAGTTGGTGAAGCAGGCCCCGAACTTGCATACAAGCCATACGCTAACCACGTACGGCTATTAGGTGCAAACGGCCCACAATTTGCCAAGGTTCACGCGGGCGAAAAAATCTTAAACGCACGTGATACGCACAAAGTTATGACTGGCGGGCTTGGCCGTGGCTTAGTCCTTAAGGGTTACGCAAACGGCAACACAGGTCTTGCTAAAACAACTAAGAACGTCTCACGCGATTACAAGAAGATTAATAAGACGTCCACTAGTCAACTAAATTCTTTGTCTAAGAAGAGTAAGCAGACGTGGAGTGGAATTACAAGCCACACCACTAAGCAAGCTGAGAAGACCCGAAAAGCAGCAATTAGCAAGTACACAAGTATGCGTAAGGGCGTCCACAAGCAAATGGACGCAATGCACGACGGTGTAATCAGTCTTGCCGGTACGACTGCAAAGGGGTTTGGCAAAGAGCTAGACCACATGACCAAGTACGCGCATAGCGCAATGAGTGACACCATCGGACAGATTAACGGCGGTATCCGTGGCATTGACAAGGTATTAGGCCAATTTGGCGGTAACACGAGTGTGATTAAGCCTGTCAAGTTTGCTAAGGGTACCGACGCCAACGGCCGGTTAACTCAAAGCACTTATGCGATGGTTAACGATGCGACGACAGGCCCACGACAAGAAGCCCTCATATCTGACAAGAACGAAGTCTTCATGCCACAAGGTCGCAACGTCCGTATGGTTATCCCGAAGGGTTGGGGCGTCCTTAACGGCACTCAAGCCCAGCAAGCGGGCTTAACACACTTCGCCAAGGGTTCCGGCATTGGTCACAACCAACTTAAAAAGATCGCTGAGAGAGCGGGCAATAACCCTGCTAAGAGCTTTGCGGAGATGTACTCGAAATTCATTAAGCCTGCCGGCGCAGACTTAAAAGAGGGTGCAGAATCACTCGCAAAGAACGCGTCTACGCACTACGGTAACCCATGGAGTGGTGCTATGTGGTCCGTTATCAACAACGCTATTAACGATGGTGGCGGAGCTACTGGTAAAGCATCCGGCTTGCTGAAAGCCGTAGAAAAGAACGGTGAAGGCCATAGATATGTATGGGGTGCGGAAGGTCCGAACACGTTTGATTGTTCCGGACTTGTTAAGTACACCCTAGAACACGACTTTGGCATTGATTACCCACACTTTTCCGGTTCTCAATACTCACGTACGCAACATATCTCAAAGAGCGAGGCGCGTATGGGCGACCTTGTTTTCTGGGGTGCAGGTGGTAGTGAACACGTCGGTGTTTATGCTGGCGGTAATAAATACTTCTCTGCACAGTCACCAGCACAAGGTATTCATATGAACACCTTAGCGTCTGTACGCAATGAAGGTGCGCCGATGTTTGGGCGCGTCAAGGGCTTGAAAGCCCCAAAGGCAGCCGCAAAGAAGGCTAAGAGACCTGACAGTCGGTTAACCGCACTTGCTAAGCGTGAGCTTGGTCCGTCTGCTTTGAAATGGATAAAGGACAACCTCGGCGATACTGCCGGCGGCTCATTTGGTAACCCTGCCGGTGACGGTGTACAACGCTGGAAGCCATTGGTAAAGAAAGCCCTCGGCGTCTTGAATTTGTCAACCTCGCCAAGTATGGTTAGCCGCGTTCTCGCACAAATCGCAACGGAATCAAGCGGTAACCCTAAAGCGATGGGTGGTACCGATGGTTTAAGCGACGGACACGCCGAAGGTTTAATGCAAGTTAAGCCGCCAACGTTTAACGCGTATAAGCTGAAAGGCCATGGCAACATTTGGAACGGCTACGACAACATGCTGGCTGGTTTAAACTACGCCAAACACCGTTATGGCCAGTCGCTCTACTACCTTGGCCAAGGCCATGGGTACGCTAAGGGTGGCAAGCCTAAGGCACATACACCGTTTATTGCTGGCGAACAAGGTCCCGAACTGATCACCGCCGACGGTCCAGTCAAGGTCGACACCCACGAACAAACCAAGCGTAAGTTTGCTGAGTTGGGCGACTTGATCAAACCGCCAAAGGTGCATAAGGGCGGCAGCGGTAAACCACAATTGCCGCCAATCAATATCAATATTAACGGGCCTATTTCTAGCGAAAAGGACGCTAACAAGGTGGCACAAATCGTTAAACGTGAGCTTGCTACGGTGCTTGAAAACATCGGCGACGAGTTCGGCGGCGACCCAACCGTTTACTAGAAAGAAGGTTAGATTATGCCTAAAAAGCACAAGAAGCCCGAAGTGTGGACGGTCAAGGGGCGCTCCCGTGTGAAGGACAACTGGAAAATCGTCCAGCCCAAATCGGAAAACGCCGTAACCAAAGCTAAGAAGGCCTACAACAAGGCAGAAACAGCTTATAAAAAGGCCAACAAAGCTTATAACTCGGTTAACAAGTCCACAGACAAGGCTCTGAAAGCATTTAAAAAACTAAAAAGTAACAAGAAAACTAAAAAAGCGGCCTTAAACAAGGCCGAAAAGAAATACAAGGACTGGAAGAAGCGAGCAGCTTCCAGCAAAAAGAAGCGCAATCGTGCTAAGGATAAGAGAGACAGCGCGAAAGCTAAGCTCAAAAAGGTGACCGCTAAGCAGGATAAGGCCAACGAGGCCAAGATCGCGAGCGCGATCACTGAACACAACAAACAATGGAACAACGAAGGCCACATGGCAATTTACCCAACCGGCGGAGCTGGCGGGGCTGCTAATGTGGTCTTTTTTGCACCAGTAAATACCGAAAGCGAAAGTAATAGTTCAAATATCACGTCGTGGCCAGTCGACAAGGGCGCACCACGGTCAAGCTATGCCCGCGTATCAAGCAAGACAGTAGAAATTGACGGTCTATTGAGTGATACGGATGCGGGTACAGCGCATGATAAGTGGGTCAAATTACGCGGATGGCACAGCAGTCACCGCGAGCTGACTTTTAAAGGTGATATCTACTACAAACACTTGCTAATCAGTCAATTAAACCGGCAATTTACCGGCTATAAGAACACTATGCAAGTATCGATTACTTTCACCTTCGTACGTGCCGCTCAGATCACGACTTCCAGCGGTAAGAAGACGCATAAGAAGGCTTCAAAGTCTCACAAGACAGTGGCCGGAAAGCGCAGCAAGAAGTATACGAAAGTCACGATTAGACGGGGCGACACGCTTTGGAAATACTCACAAAAGTATGGCAAGTCGGTTAGCTGGCTGAAAAAGGTTAACCACCTGAAAAGCTCAACTATCATAGCTGGCAAGCCTTTGAGAGTTAAGTAGGAGGTGGCCGTATGAGACAGCATTTACCGGTGGATGTCGAAAACCTACCGGATATATATGACATCAAATTAGCGGGCACTAACTATACATTGCGTCTCGACTATAACCCTATAGCCGATTATTACACCTGTACGATCATTCTTGACGGCGAGGTGCTATTAGAGCAGGAACCGCTAATTCTCAATCAACTCGTGGGTATTGATATACCAGATGACCGGCTGCCGGCCGTTGACTTGCGAGTCATGGACGAAACGGGCAATGCAGTTAGTCAAGGAAAGGGCGAGTTTGGCGACAACGTCAAGATTTATCTTGATGTGATCGACCCCAACGGCTCGGAAGATGTTGACCCATCACGTAAGCCGCTCGGATACGATCCGGACGAACCCGACGACGACACAACCGACGAGGAGGTCTCTTATTAATGGCTATTACTACTAAGGACCCGCACGCCTGGTTTGTTGCGACTAACGATGCCGGCGAAACACAAACTGTTTATAACAACGAACGCTATGAACATGACTATCCGTTTGGCTTTGAAGTTAATTTTGCGGATATCGCCAGCCCACAACAAAACACGGTGACCTTATACAACATGAGTAAGGAACACCGCGAGTTTTATCAAAAGAAGCAGCATTGTTATGTGGCTTTTAACTGGGGCAAAGACAAAAAAATCTTAGCCGAGGGTTATATCACAAAGATTGACGTTAACCAGTCCGACGGGGTCACGGATACGCTTGTAATCACCTTTACGGAAGGCACCGATTACAACAATATCCAGGCTCGTAAGCTCAAAGTTACGAAGAAAAAAGCGGTTAACAAGTATAAGCATATTACTAAGACCGAGACATATAAGACAGGCAAGAAAAAGGGACAAAAGCATGAGGTAAAGCACCGTGTAAAGTATCGCGGCACTAAGACCGTGCGAGCAAACAAGACTTTTCGCAAAGGTACTGATTACAAGACGATTATCAAGGGTATTGCAAGCCAAGCTGGTATCAAGATAACCAGTATTGACTTAGCAGAAAACCCAAAAATGAAACGTCCGTACACCGCCCACGGGAAGCCGTTGACCTTGCTTAAAAAGCTTGTTCCTAAAACCAAGTCAAAGATGGTTTATATCGGTGGCAAGCTTGAAATTGTTAACCCTAAATCAAATAAGCGTACGTGGTACGGAATCGACGACCAAGACCTTGTCCAGCCGCCATCTTACAACGAAGACGGCAGTGACGACGAGGACGGCGGCACATGGGAAATCACTATCCCGCTCGTGCCGGATATCACGACCAACGTCGGGATCTTAATGGAATCGAAATATCTCAAAGGTAAGTACTACGTAAAAAGCGGACAGCACACGTTTGACGGCGAGAACCCGCAAACGCAGTGCAGTTTAAGTGCGATATAAGGAGGTGGGCTAGATGAGTCAATCACAGAACGAAGAACGCAAGGCATGGTTTAAAGGTATGCGCAAACTAAAATTTGGCATTCAAAGCGAGATGCGTTCAGCATTTATTGCCAAAGTTATTAAGTACGATAAAAAGAAGCATTTAGCAGATATACAACCGCTAGTCAACTTCTCAGATGGTACAGAACAAGCACAGCTCTTAGACGTGCCTGTGGCTGAAAATTGCTACATTATCGACGAAATATTGGAGCGATTCAAGCCTGACTACCAGGCAACCGACACCAACTCAAAGATACCCGCACACGATCATTCAAACTTTGTTCCGCATTATCGTAAGAAACCGTTTATGCGTGCCGGCGTTCCGGTTGTGGCGGTTATCTTAGATCGTGACAACGACAATTGGAGCGGCGGTCGCTCGGTTGATACGTTTACACCTGAAACAAACAGGCTACACGACATCAATGACGCGGTCGTAATCGGTGTGTTAGGTGGTGATGCGATTAATGGCTAAAGACTTTGCAATCACTTTTAACGGTGATCTGATCATCGATAAAAATACACACGACTTTGCCATGATCGACGGCGTCGATGAGGTAGCACAACGCATACGTGCGACGCTACTGATCAGATACGGCGAGATGCCGAACTTGGCACCCGAACAAGGTTCAGACTATAGCAACTTTATCGGCAAGAACTTTAATCCCGACTTAGCCCGTGCAGATATGCGAGCAACGATCGAAGCAAACGTGCCGGAAGTTGAAACGCTCGACAGCATTGAATTTGAAAAGCTGCCCGAACGTGGTCTAGCCGTGCATTTTAAAGCAACCGTCAATTTAGACGGCAACACAGAAACAGCGGAAGGAGGCTTTGAACTTGGCGATTAACTTTGGTTTAACTAGTCGTGGTTTTAGCGCACCATCTTACGACGAGCTGCTCGACAGTGTCGAGAGCGACTTCGTCGACCGGTGGGGCGAGGACTTAGTGCTTACCAGTAACTCAAATGCGGGTATTATCGCGCGTATTATTGCGTGGCGTGAGTACCTGTTAATTAAGGAATTAGAGCGAGACTATTTCAGCGCGTTTATTTCAACTGCTACGGATAGCTCGCTCGACCGGCTAGGCGCTAACATCGACTTACCCCGCAAGGTGGCTAGACACTCGCACGCAGATATCGTTATCCAAACAGATGGCGAGTACCTCATTGAAGAGGGTGAAGGCTTTGAAACTCCCGACGGTGTGACCTTTACCTTAACTGGCGACGTGATCACGTCGCAGGACAGCGACGGCAACTGGACGGGCATTGGTGAAGTTGAAAGTGACGAAAAGGGTGTATACAACAACGTGGACGCTAATACAATCACGCTAGTATCAAACCCCGACGAAAATATCTTATCCGTTACTAACCCGAAAAAGGCAGAGGACGGACAGGACTACGAAGAGGACCCAGCATACAGAGCGCGTTTAATCCTGGAAAACGCACACCGTCCGGGTCCCACGGCTGCCGGTATTAAATCGGCACTCATGAACCTGCCGGGCGTGCGTGACGTTAATCCTATTGAAAACCCAGACGCAGACGTGGACAAATACGGTAACCCACCGTACTCAGTCCACGTTTTTGTTTTGGGCGGTCGCGATGAAGATATCGCCAATTGCTTGGTTAACCACATTGCCGCCGGCATCGCTCTTGTGGGTAAGACCATGCTAAAGGTGACCGACGCAACCGGCAATAAACGTGCGATTTATTTTGACCATGCGGTTGACAAGCAGGTATATGTCAAAGTTAACCTCACAACCAACGAGCGCTGGAATGAGGATACGGGCGTACAGCAAGTCAAGGACGCCATTCGTGAAAAAATCAATAATTTAAAAATGGGTAAGGCCGTGCATTTAACGCGACTCTATCCCGAGGTTTACCACATTGATGGCGTGGAAGATTGTCAAATAGCCATCGGTACGGTCAAAGATCAACTCTTAGACAAGGATATTCTTACAAAAGAGTATGAAGACCCGACCACAAGCGATGACGACATCGAGGTGAATATCTATGGCCTATGAGACAACCCCGCAATTAATGGCGGAGGTATCCGAGTACTGGCGTAAGCGTCCCGGGTCTAACTTCTATAACTTGGTCGACATCTTTAATAAACCGCTAGAGCGGATAAGTGACCAAGGATATAAGGTTATGCGCTGGCGTGGAATTAACGACGCTAAGGGCAAGACACTAGACCTCATAGGTCACGACATCGAGACGTACCGTCCGAGCGACGACGACGAGCTTTACAAGTTCATGATTAGGCTTATGAAGCTAGCTAGTCGGGCACAAGGTACAATCCCGTCAATTATCAAGATTACAAGTTACGCCATAGAACACAACGGTGGCTTTAAAATCTGGAAGACCGGCCCACCGCGCCACATTGGTATTCAAATACCGTGGGATTACGTGCAGCGCTGGCCGGTTGAAAAGTTTCTGCTTGAAAACTTGCAGCACATGTTAGCACTAGGCTACTGGCTTGATGGAATCGTATTTTTCACACGGGCAGAGTTGCCGCTATATGTGGGCGTAGGCAATCAAGACAAGACCACCGATAAGCAAGAGTCCGGGCTGGTTTGGTGGACTGGATGGTCTGCCAAGTCGGCATTTGCGCCACGTATCAGTTTGATCGGTCGTATCCGGTCCACTGAGGTGACCAAGTCAGAAGCCCTTTGGACAAACGGGCAGTAAGAAAATCACACAACTACTCAATCGATTAAGACTGAGTAGTTTTTTATGCACACAGAAAGGAGCCAAATTATGGCAGACGAACAAGACAAGCCTACAGGGTTCAAGCCTAAATTTTGGCCTAAAGCCGTCTTGACCAATGACGGTCGTCACGCCTTTTTGCAATCAGTGGCAAGTAACCACGTACTGCACTACACGCGTGTGACCCTATCAAGTCAAAAGATGGTTGACGGTCAAGGCAAAATGCTTGACAACG
>NZ_ML136895.1 GCF_004009905.1 Lactobacillus xujianguonis | reverse complement strand
AAAGTAATCACCGTAAGTATACTTATCGCGTTAAAGGCCAAGGCAAATATTGGTCTGAAGCTGGTGCCGAAGGCATGCTTCGAATTCTAACTTGCATCAAGAATGGAGACTTAGAAGAATGGCTCAACAGTGATTTTGAAACGAGCAAACTAATTAGCTTAGACCGTAAGAAATTACAAGCCGCAGCTAGAGATAGTTTGAGAATCCGTCACGAAATCCATACCGGTATTCAACACGGAGCCTTAACAGCAGCAGTAGTTGGTGGCAGCTATTTAAGTAAATTCAATCGGATGTTAAATCACATAAATTATTAAGAAATTAAGGTCAGACTAATGGTTTTTGAGTAACCGCAAAAACTTTGACACTTACAAGTTAATTGCTCAACTTCAAGTAATCATTTTAAACTTGGCGCATACAATTGGAATTGCAATGACCAAGATCCAAAATGGTTAAACAAACGTGTTCATTCAAAGAAATATCACAAAAAATATGAGCGTCAATTACGTAAATTGATCAAACGTAGTGCAAGAGACTACGCAAAGTATGACGCTGTAGGCGTATACTAAAATAAATTGATCATCAAAAATATCTAAAAATCCCATCATCTAACACCTATAATTTCTTTACATAGTTTCTGATAAAAACTATGACCTTTTGCCTATAAGTAAGAAGATTACTTATAGGTTTTATAGATAGTAGGAAAAATCCTATTATGTATAAAGCCTATAAATTTTTAATCTCCTTTATTTTAGAGGGCTTTAAAACAAAAGTAGCTAATTTACTACTTTTTTCTTTGCGGTTCTTTTTAAACCAGAGCCTTTAATAAAAATAACATATTTCACATCTCTTTCTAAACAATCTTTATTTCTAATTCCTACAAACATCTCATTTAGCCTTGACTATGTGCGTACAAAGTCGTAAGCAAAATATATGCAGATATAATTTCGACAAAGGAAGACACATGAATCAAGAAAAACAGAAGCACCTAAACGATCGTCTGTACATTCGCATTGATAAAGAGCGCAAGCAGACCTTTCGTAAAGCTGAAAAAAAAAGTCGTTAAGCACATGGTTAACCGACTTGGGAGATAAGGAAATCGATAAAGGTAGAGCAAATATATTATTCTGTGCACACGAAAAAACGGGCATAAAGCCCGTCACTGTAGCCTTTGTCTTACCCTAAAAATTTTACTCATGCACACGCAATTTTCCGTGTGCATTTCCTGTGCATTATTTTCCTTTATAGCAAAAAATCAACCTTCACTTATCTTCGCAAAACGTTGATAAATAAAGGTTAATCAATTTTAATAA
Source organism: Lactobacillus xujianguonis (assembly GCF_004009905.1). Lineage (GTDB taxonomy): Bacteria > Bacillota > Bacilli > Lactobacillales > Lactobacillaceae > Lactobacillus > Lactobacillus xujianguonis. Next base: position 27,807 of record NZ_ML136895.1, on the reverse strand, counting down.
ATCTTATTTATGCCGAATGGCAGAATCGAACTGCCGACCTCTTCTTTACGAGGGAAGCGCTCTACCGACTGAGCTAATTCGGCTTCACAACAAAGCAATTATAGCAAAATATAAAATGCGATGCAATTTTACTTTTCTAATTTTTGACTTGTGCTAAAATAAATCACAAAAAATAAACAATAAGGGGAAAACAATGAGAATTAACGTTTTACAACACACACCAAATGAAGGTCCCGGCGCTATTCAAACCTGGTCCCACAAGCATCAACATGAAATGTACATTTATCATCCCTACCAATTTGGGATTTTACCAAAGATTGATGAGACTGATATGTTAGTCATCTTAGGCGGACCAATGAGTCCTAATGATCACGACGACTGGATTGTGCAAGAACGCCAATTAATTAAAGAAGCAATGACTAAGAACATCCCTATCTTCGGCGCTTGTTTTGGTGCTCAACAAATTGCCAAGACTTTAGGCTACAAGATTGGTAAAGCTAAAAAAGAAGTTGGTTGGGCTCCTGTCTATTTACAAAGTGATGTAATTCCTGGTTTACCTAAAAAATTAACCGCCTTGCACTGGCATGAAGAAACTTTTGAAATTCCTGACGGAGCTGATTTACTCTTTTCAAGTGATCTGTTAAAGAACCAAGGCTTCGTCATGAACCACCGCATTATCGGCTTACAATTCCACTTCGAACCGCTTGCCGATAACGTCCGTGAAATGGTGGTCAACGACGGCAGCTATACTGCAGGCAACTACTTAAAGCAAACCCCAGCCGATATTTTAGCTCATCCCGTTCCAACTGAGAACGAAGCAATTATGAACAAGCTGCTTGACTACATCTGTGAATAAACAAAAAACTCTCCTTGCGGAGAGTTTTTTCATTGCTTCAATTCACTTACACAACGCTTCATCTCTTTAATATCAAGCACACTGTAAGCAAATTCTTTACGAATTAATTCACCTGGTAAGTACTCATCATACTTATCAAAAACTGGTACTTCTTTTGGATAAACCAAATCCATTGGATCAAAGTCTTTAGCTGCTTCTTCATGCAAAATTTGGAAGAATTCCTCCGCTGTCGCATCCATGGCAAATTCCATATAGTATGGCCGCGAAGAATTAAAACCGCGTAAATTCAAGCGGTCAGCACACTTAATACGCAATAATCTTTCTAAAGCTAAAAAGGCATATGACCCCGTCCACGGGAAGAAGGCCCACATTTTTCCGCCTAAGTTAATTAGACTCTTAGCTGGTAGTCCGGCTAAATTGCAGGTATCCCGCATCTGCGTTAAGCGCGCCTTAGCATTATTCATCAAATATGGATACTGCGTTCTCTCTGTGAGTACCTTTTTCATTCGCTGTAAAATTTTAGGATGAATATCACCTGGTACATCCCCAAAATATGCAGGTATCCGGCCTTCAACGCCATGACAATAAACTTGGTGGCGTTTGCGATCAATATCTTCGACAACCCAAACTCGCCCAGCAATGGCAATCTTATCACCAACTGGTGGCGGCTTCACAATCGTGCCCAATTCTTCACTACCGGCATGGACACTGAATTCTTCATTTTCTTGAAACACCGCATAGAACTTAAAGTTATTCACAACTCTTTCCCCAGCTAAGCCAAGAATTAAGCCACCATTTTCAGTCCATTGAATGTGATCCGTCTTTAACAGATACCGTAATAAAATCTGGTAGTCCTTTTGACTAATATTATGAAAATATGCTAGCGACAAAACTCTTGAAGCTAGTTCAGCTGGCGTCATTTCACCACTAGCCGCCAAAGTACTCATTGTTTGGTGATAAAGCAAGCTATAAGGCAGACGATTTGGTTCAGGTGGTTCAACCCATTTTTCTTCTAAATAAAGCTGCACTAGGGCAATTCCTTGCAAGAGTGACCAGGGAATTAAATCGGGTAACATTGCCCGTGACTCAGGATGTTCTTCCCGCATCACAAAATGCATCTCAGGTGGATTACCTCGCCGACCTGTCCGACCCATTCTTTGTAAAAAGCCAGAAACCGTAAACGGGGCATCAATTTGAAAGGCACTTTCTAATTGCCCGATATCAATACCTAATTCCAAAGTCGCCGTGGCACAAGTAGTCAGATAAGCATCTTCATCTTTCATTGCTTGCTCAGCTGTTTCTCGCAAAGCTGGCGATAAATTACCATGGTGAATCAAAAAACGATCAGGTTCATGGTTAAACTTACAATATTCGCGCAATTGCTGACAAACAGCTTCACACTCTTCCCGGCTATTGGTGAAGACCAGGCATTTTCGTCCTCTAGTATGTTCAAAAATATAGCCAATGCCAGGATCCGCCAGTTGCGGAGCTTGGTCAGTTTTGGGTTCAATCACTGCACTTGGATCAAAGTCTTTACTGGCAGCTTGTGGATCAGTTTGATAAAAATGCTCCATGGATAAGCGCCAAACTTGGCGCGGATTCTGTACTTTTGGGGCCATCGTTTTGAATGGACTACCTGCTCCTAAAAAGTTACAGGCAGCTTGCAAGTTCCCAATCGTTGCTGACAAACCAATGCGCCGCGGATTAACTCCTGCTAATTTTGACAAGCGCTCAATTAAACAAAAAGTCTGGCCCCCTCGATCACTACGTAAAAAAGAGTGCAATTCATCAATCACAATAAATTGCAGATTGTGGAAAAGATGAGGAATATCCATATGCTTATTAATCATAAAACTCTCTAGCGACTCAGGCGTAATTTGCAAAATGCCGCTTGGCTTTTTGAGCAGCTTGCGCTTTTGCGATTGGGCCACATCCCCATGCCAACGCCAAACTTTTAAATTGCTCTCTTCGCACAGTTCGGTTAAACGATCATATTGATCATTAATTAAGGCTTTGAGCGGCGCAATATAGAGCACCTGAATTGAATCAGCTGGCTGGTTATAAATTTTTGACAGAATGGGAAAAAAGGCTGCTTCAGTTTTTCCTGCAGCAGTCGATGCTGACAATAGTACATTATCATTGGTGGTAAAAATCTCTTCCGCAGCTGCTACTTGAATTGGGCACAGCGTTTGCCAGTTATGTTCATAAATATAGTCTTGAATAAACGGCGCATAATGTTCAAAAACGTCCATTGTTTTTCCTTAAATCTTAAATTCCGTGTAATCGCCACTTGCTTCATCAGACACAGCTTCTGATTTAGTATAAGAAAATTGGTCTGAATTAAGCAGATCTTCAATCTTTGTGCCGGGATTTTGCCAAACAATATCAAGTAATTCAATAAAATCACGAATCACTTCCCGCGGCGTGATCTTCGTATCAGCACCAATTCGGGTATATTCAATCTTAATAAATTTGGCCAAATCTTCATCTGTAATTGTGCGTTCATAACCGTATAAACCAGCATGCATATCAGCCAATTTTTCTGTTAAAACCAACATTTCTTCAGCTGTTAACGGAGCTAGTTTAATTACTGGCGCATACATGTCTCGCGCCCCGTCACCGGCGAACTTCCCTGCAGCTAAGCGTGACCGCAAAGCCTCATAAGAATAAACACCACGGCGGCGATCTTCAACAGCTTGCGGCGTACCACACATAATAATTCCTAAGTATTTAGCCTTCCCTTGCAGAGTGTCATTATACATGGTCAAAATCTTTTCATAATTATATTGACGACTAATACTATTAGGAATCTTATAGATATTAACCAATTCATCAATCATAATCATTAAACCAGCATAACCTGCTTGTCTAAAGAAGGCAGCGAATAATTTCAGGTATTCATACCAATCATCATCAGAAATGATGATTGAAACGCCTAACTCTTTTTTAGCTTCAGTTTTACGCGTATATTCTCCGCGGAACCATTTGATGACCTTGGCTTTGGTTTCATCATCCCCTGCTAGATAAGCGTGATAATACTTTTTCAGTAAATTCGCAAAGTCAAAGCCATGCACCATTTCATTTAAATTGGCAATTACCGCATAAATTTTTTGATCAACAGCACTGGCAAATTTAGGATCATTGTCAGTTAATCCAGTTTCTTGGGCAACTTGACTTTGCACCGAATTTATCCACCGGTCGATAATTAAAGTTAATGCTCCACCTTCAGGTCGGGTTTTAGTGGATAAGTTTTGCACAAGTTCCCGGTATGTCGCTAAGCCCTGTCCTTTTGTTCCTTGCAAGCGCCGCTCTGGAGATAAGTCACCATCAACCACAACAAAGTTTTTATCCATGACATAGTTGCGAATGGTCTGCAATAAAAAACTCTTCCCGGAACCATAACGGCCAACAATGAAGCGAAAAGAAGCGCCACCTTCAGAGACGATATCCACATCATGTAAGAGCGCAGCAATTTCCGCTTTCCGGCCAACAGTAATATACGGTAATCCAATCCGGGGCACCACTCCACCTTTAAGGGAATTTAACACAGTTTGGGCAATTCTTTTTGGTACCCGACGTTTTTTCTCTGGCATCTAATCATCCTTTTTATAAAAATATTTCGGTTAAATCACTTTGATAATCTGGCACAATCTGAGGTTGATCTTGATCATTAAATTCGATCACACTATCACCAATTTCATCAAACAGCTTATCATTGATGGCATCAGCCAATAAACTTGGCATCAGATGATGCGCTTTAACATATTCTTCCCACGGTTTATTTTGTAATAACTGTAATAAAAAATACCTTTCATCTGCAGTCAAACCGTAGTCTTCGCCCTTAGTTGAACCATTTTCTTCTATTATAGATGCTTCTTGCGGCTTAGCCACTGCTTGTGTTTTAACTTCTGCAGCTTCTAATTCTTTTTCTTCATCGGTCAACAAGCTTTCCCGCGTAACGGAAGCATCAGCTCTAATTTGAGCCAAATTGCTAAAATCAATTTCGACTTTTGGCTGTAAATAACTTTTAATTCCAGCTTCAATTGCCTGCAAGAATTCAGGCTCTAATTTTCTTGGCTTCAGCTGCCCCAAATGAAAATGACTTCTAACTAAGCGATCAACTTCATGTAAAAAAGTATTAAGACCACTTCGTTGTCTTTTCACCGGATAAAGGGCACTCAAATAAAGTTGACCATTTTTGCCAAGGTAACGGCGTTCTGCATCAATCTCGCAGCTTAAATCAGCTTTTTGGTGAGCATAAAAGACAGCCCCACTAAACAAGTTAACCTTTAAAAGCTGGCGTTTAGCAATATACTTATTAAAGAAGGAAACCCCACTTTTAGTTTTAAGAGCCATGATTTTGAGCCAGACTTGATACAAAATCTGAGGAAATTTATCAGACAATTTCTTTACTGCCAAAGATTGGTCTAAATATGTCGATAAATTGGTTAAGGCCGCAAAAATATCTTCAGCTTGGCATTGTTCAGGATTGAGCAAAGTTTGGTATATTTGGTCTGTTTTTATCTCTTTGGCAAAAGCTGCTATTACATATTGCTTATCCAAGTGGTAGTAAATCACATAATCGCGCAGCCATCTTTGTAAATAATCGACCATCAATAGATCATATTTTTGCGCATATTGGTCTAAAAATTGCGTCAATTTTTCATAGCCAGCCACAGGATTTTCTACACCAATTTGATTAAGCAATTCATAGAGATAAACATAGGCATAGGACGTACTCGTTTTTTCATATTTTCCCTGCCGAATTTGCGTGCGCCAAGTGAAGTAACTGCGTAGTTGCTCAGAAGTCATATCGTGATAAGTCGGATAATAACGTTTAAAGGGGGTAACTTTACCAAAATCATCCTCATAATCGGCAGCAAGCTGTCCTTGATGGTAAAAGTTCTTAGCCCGCCCTTTAGCTGGCAAGATGCTGTAATCATAGCTTTCCCGCATCTTGACTAAAGTCGCTGGTAAAGTTGACTCCTTCTTAAGCTTTTTTGGCCGCGGCTTAATTGCTTGAGCTTGATAGCGACTATCTTCTTCATCCCCTGATAAATAGAGATACTGCCCTTGATTTACGGCAGCTGGTGCATCTTCATTCAGCGCTAATTTATAAGCATAATCAAGGGCATTTTCAATAGCATCTTTTTGCCCGTGATCCAGCCACACCCCAACCCATTCTTTGCTCTTCAAGCGAAAGGCGGAAGTAAAGCCTGGCAAATCACGAATCATATCGGCAAAATCGCCACAGCGTAAGTCTAAAGTAGCAATCGTACCTGTTCCAGCTAGACCTGCTTCACTTTTATTAATGCGCGACATCATCGCAAAGTAACTCTGATCGTTCGGTCCCTTCAAGACAAATAATTCTTTTGAGCCTGGAATTGCTGGGGTAAATTTTAAGCCGTACTTTTGATAAACATACTTACTTAAATCATTAAAATTCACTGATCTTCCTCCTTTCGCACACACGTTCTTAATTATAACAACTTATCCTATTCTTGCCAAACATTTAGCGATCACCCAACTCCTATTATTAAATTTATCTTATGAATTCGAGATTTTTTGCAATTTGTGTGGTTATACACAAACAAGTATGCTACTATAAGTATTGTAAATTAATGAAACCGCTTACGACTTCGAAGGAGGACAATTTTAGATGAGTACAAAAGAACGTTATTCTCAAGACGAATTAAGAAAAGCTAACCCAATGTTCAGCCGCGTACGTGCTACCATTGAAAGTGCTTTTTATGGCAACAATGTTCACGAAGTAACAAGTGTTGCCGAAGCTTATAACTTAGCTAAGAAACAATCAGGTGTTATTGTCACTGATTTACCAATCTTACATACTAAAGAATTAGGCTTACCACAAGGTGCTACCCAATTAGTTTACAACCACGGTAAGATCTTAGGTAGAACTGCTTCAGCTCGTCACTTTACTGACGATCCTAAGGAAGATGCAGAAGCTTTAGCTGGTAACTTACGTGAAGATATTTATGCTGGTCACAACCAAAAGTACTTAAAGGCTACTGTTTTAGTAGGTCTTGACCCATCATTCACTGTTAAAGCACACGTTATGATGCCAGAAGATCAAGCCTTCAACTTACTTTCATACATTTTGAACTTCCACTTCTTTGACGATGAAGCTGAAAAGATGTTCAAGAAGTCTAAGTTCTACGATGAACCTGATATTTACTTCTACTTCGATCCAAACGTTACTGATCCAGATTATCCAAAGGGCTTAGGCGTCTTTGATGCACCACATAACTGTGCTGCTGTCTTTAACTTACGTTACTTTGGTGAACTTAAGAAGGGTACTTTAACCTTAGCTTGGGCTATTGCTCACCGTCACGGCTACACCGCTTGTCACGGTGGTGAAAAGTCATTCCACTTCACTGACAAAGACGATAAGGTATTTGCCTTCTACGGCTTGTCTGGTTCAGGTAAGTCAACTTTGACTCACGAAATGTACGATGGTAAATACGACATCACTGTTTTGCACGACGATGCCTTCATTATTTCACGTGAAGATGGTTCTTCTGTAGCACTTGAACCTTCATACTTCGATAAGACCCACGACTATCCAGCAGGTCACCACGAAACTAAGTACTACACCACTATTATGAACTGTGACGTAACGTTAGACTCAAATGGTAAAAAGGTAATTGTCACTGAAGACTTACGTAACAACAACGGGCGTGTCATCAAGACTCGTTACACTAGTCCTCACCGGGTAGACTTCGAAAAGGCTCCAATTACTGCTTTGTTCTGGATTATGAAGGATGGTTCATTACCTCCACTACTTAAAGTTGACGATCCAGTTTTGGCAACAACCATGGGCTGTACTTTAGCTACTAAGAGAACTAGTGCTGAAAACTTACCTAAAGGCTTCGACATGAACACCTTGGTTATCGAACCATTCGCAGACCCATTCCGTGCTTACCCTGTATCTGGTGACTATAGAGACTTCAAGGAATTGTTCACTAAACGTGTCGCAAGTTGTTACATCTTGAACACCGATGCCTTCATGGGCAAGGATGTGCCAAAGGAAGTTACTAAGAAGATTATTGAAGACTTAGCCAACGGTTCAATTACCGACAAGGACTTCAAGCCATTTGGTAACTTCAAGGGTGTCAGCTACTTACCAATCGACGGTTACGAAGTTCACCTTGAAGACCCAGAATACCAAAAGACCTTAGCAAGAAGAATGCAAGATCGTTTGGACTGGCTCAACAAGTACGATGAAGAACACCCAACTCAAAAGATCCAAGACGAAGCTAAAGAAACTTTGGAAGGGATCATTAAAGAATTAAGTTAATCCTTAATTACCTCTTGATTTTAGTTGACCGATAAAACAAAAATAAGTCTGGAAAAATTCCAGGCTTATTTTTTTGTAGTTAAATTGTCCGTTTTTCTTTTGTTAATGCGCTACATGCTACGGGCAAGGTCATAGTGATTGTTGCTGTCTCGTCTTGAACAGCTATTTGATAAATTAAACCTAAATCGACTAAGTTAATGCCACATATCAAAACGGCCAATGGCAAGAGTTTCTTTCAAGCCACCAGTTTCCCAAACTGACTTATCAATCGTAATCTTCTTCATTACTGATGCTGGGTAACCATAAAGCTTATGGCCCATCGCAATCCCGACGGCATTCTTACCAAGTTCCACAAAGACACCCAAGTCGTGGTAAACAAAGTCATTTGGCCGGTTATGACCTAAAACGCGGGCTTGTAAGTCTTTAGCAGCGTAGTTAGCCATTGCTAAAGCAAGTTGACCAGTATTTGGCCAAGGCCAACTCTTACCTGGTTGTGGCACCATAGCTACATCCCCACAAAGGTAAATATCGTCGCTTTCAGCAATAGTCAAATGACCATCAACCGTAGCCTTGCCATGGAATGATTTAATGCCAGAAGCGGTAATTACTGGATTACCACTAAAGCCCATTAACCAAATAATGTTGTTGCTGACAATTTTAGTATCAACCTTATCATCACCATGTTGGTAGTAAACCGTATCTGGGAAGATCTTAGTAATCTTGGCTTGATCAATAATTTCAATATCATTTTTCTTAATTTGCTCAAGCGCATATTGTAATTGCTTGTCACCGAACATTGGCAACATCCGCTTAGAATTATTAAGCATCTTAACCTTAATTTCTTCTGGCTTTACTCCCGCTAATTTTGCGTATGCTTCACGGTTAGTAGCAATCGCAACGGTTACTTCGACTGCTTGGAAGCCTGAACCACACATGACAATTGTTAAATCCTTCGGATCTTTTGTCTGGCGGTAGTCCTTCATACTTTGAACAATCCGCGCACCAATCTTTTCTGCACTTTTAACATTGTACATTGGCAAAGCATTTTCATCAGCACCAAGAATGCCAAAAGTATTTAAAGTAAAGCCTAAACCAACTACACAATAATCATATTTAACAGCCTTATGATGAGCTAGTTCAACTTTCTTATTCTTATAGTCAATCTTCTTAACATCATCTTGAATAAAAGTCGTCATCTTTGGATCAATGACATCAGAAATAGGATAAGAAATTCTAGTATAAGGTTGTTTAGCTGAAGCTACTTCATATAAACGGAAAGTTTCACAGTGATATGGATTGCGATCAACTAAAATAATTTCTACTTCTTGTCGTAATTTCTTTTGTAATTCTACAACTGTTTTAATACCGGCAAAGCCAGCACCTAAAACAACAATTCTCTTCATTTTCTTCTCCTTCATTAATTCACCCGTGGGTTTTGATTAATTAAAGTAAGCGCTTTAACTCCTATATACAATTTAAGCATTTTCAAGACCTTTTTTAAATAAATAACGCTTATTTTTTTATGATTCCTACATAATATTATGAATATCCCTAATTTTTTGTCAAAAAAAGTGAGCAGAACTTGCTTCTACTCACTTTTATTCTTAATATGATGGGCTTAATTATTCTTCATCGCTTCGTTAATGACTGTGATCGCATTTAAACTTCTTGGATACCCAATGAATGGTACATTTTGCAAAACAATTTTCTTCAAAAATTCCGCATCATTACCCAGGGCCAGGTTAGCCTTCGCATGAGCTAACAACTGTGGTTCCACACCACCTTGAGCTGCTAAATAGCAGAAGGTAATCATTTCTCGATCTTGGTCATCTAAGCCCTTTCTAGTGTAATAATCACCAAAGCAATTATCCACTAACCACTTGTTAATAGTGCCCTTCTTGGCAAAATCTTTCATCCCTGGGCCAAATAGACGCATCTGGGTCTCTTCACCCTTAGTTAGTCGATTATCCATATTAGTCGTTGCTTGACCAGGCAATGGTAATTTAACTCCTCGTTTAGTTAGAATCTCGTTGGTAATTTTGAAGAATGGAAAAACGCGCCCTAATCCTAAGTAATCAACAGCCTGATACAATACTTCTTTAGCTTCAACAGGACTGACACCATTATCTAAAGCAACTGGCAGCATCACTTCATATTCTTCTTTACCTTGCATCCCTAGCAAATAGGCTAAGGTTGACAACATTTTTGTTCTTTCAGGTAAATCAATTTCATCATTAACTTCTTCAAAGGCAAAGTGATTAATTCGCTCCAAAGCTTCTGGATCAGTAGTATTTAATAAATTGGCATGTGCTCTTTGAGCAGCTTCTTTAATTGACATAATTCGTTCCTTTCTAAGACTTCTACTTACCTTTAATTAAAAACCTTAGCAGCTATTTTGAAAAATACTTATCTTACATGCTCTGAAATAACTTTTACTTATAACAAAAAGGCAACCATCATCATTTGATAGCTGCCTTTTTAACTTAATTAAATTACTTTTTGAGAGGAAAGTATGGACTGGTAATTAAGCTTTCTTTTCATCCTTATCTGCTGCGTGGTAAGACTTAATGATTTCTTCAACTAATTCTGGATCATCCTTTAAACCAGTGGTTTCAACGATGACATCCTTTAAGTCTTCATCCTTAAGCATTTGCATCAACTTAACGCTTTCCTTATCCTTTGGTTCATCAAAGTGATAGATTCTGCCAACAGTTTCCATCAAAGCGCTGTAGTCTAAGCCTCTTTCCTTCAATTCACGGATTGGGCGAATGAATCTTTCGTTGTATCCCAACTTCCGGATTGGAGTTCTACCAACACGAGCAATATCATCAGAAATATATGGGTTTTGGAATCTGCTCAAAATCTTGTTGTGGTATTCTTCAAGGCTTTCTTCAGTAAATTCCTTGTTCCACTTGTGGTAAAGAAGTGAACGAGTTTCGCTTAAGACCCGCTTAACTTGCTTTAAAACGAATGGATCCTTAATAGCATCCCCAATAGTTGAGTAGCCAAGGTTCTTACCAGTGTAAGCAACAGTTGCGTGACCAGTATTAACTGAGAACAATTTTCTTTCGATGTAAGGTTCAAGGTCTGGAGCGTAATCAACACCCTTTAACTTAATATCCTTGTTCTTCATTTGACTTTCATCGATAACCCATTCCTTAAAGTCTTCAACAGAAACAAACAATGGATCTTCATTATGTTGAATAGGAACAATTCTATCAACAGCAGCGTTAGGGAAGCCGATGTACTTGTCAATTTCAGGCTTTACATCATCATCTAAGTGCTTGTAAACTTCTTCTTTTAAGTGTTCTGAACCACCGATCATGTTTTCACAAGCGATGACATCAAGTGGCTTAGTATTACCTGATTTAACTCTTTCAGTTAAACCTTGAGCAATAAGTGGAGCAATGATGGCTAAGATCTTTGGACCAATCGCAGTCGTTACCATGTCAGTCGTCTTAATTGCTTCAACTACCTTTTCTGGATTCTTAGCATTATTAATACCATCAACGTTTGAAACGTGAATCTTCTTGCCAGGTGCGGCTAATTCAATATCATATTCACCGCGTTTGTTTAATTCATCAATAATAGTTTCGTTAACATCAACAAAGTCAATGCCAAAGCCATTATCTGCTAAAGTTTCACCAATAAATCCACGACCGATATTACCTGCACCAAAATGTACTGCTCTCATTTTTTTAATCTCCTACGTTCTTCAATAAATCAATAATTTCTTGTGGTGTTTGTGCGTCAGCCAACTTGGCAACGTTTGTAACATCACTACAGTAAATAGCAATCTGTGACAAAATATTTAAGTGTTCATTGTTTAAACCGGCAATCCCAAAGACAACGGTAACTAATTGCTCAGTATCATCATCAGGACTACTGAAGTCAACGCCCATTGGAATTTGCACAACAGAAATTCCAGTCTTCTTAATGTGCTTCTTACCTTCGTCAGTTCCGTGAGGGATGGCGATGAAATTACCCATATAAGTCGACACATCGGTGTTACGAGCGATCATTGAATCGATATATTCCGGTTCAACACAGCCGCCATCAACTAAGAGTTGACCAGCCATTCTAATCGCTTGATCACGTGTTGGTACGTCTTGATTAAGTTTTATCATTTTTGGATCTAATTGTAATGCCATTTAGCTCATCCCTTTCTAATTCAACTTTTCAACTGCTTCATTAAGTTTCTTGTCTTGAAGCAAGTTTTTAACAACTAAAGTTTGAATGTCACTGTATCTAACAGCTAAGTTCTTATTAGCTGCAGGAGTTACAATTACCAAATGACTTGGATCATCAGTTAATTCGTTAATTCTAACTGCCTTAACTGGAGTAGTCTTACCAGCCTTCTTCATCGCATCACTAAACAAACTAGTTGCCATTGTAGCAGTTCCTAAGTGTTGATCGTGACGAATGAAGTTAACTTCTTTAACTTTACTGAAGTCAATTCCGTCAATTGAACCGACTTTCTTAACGGGCTTTTCTTGCTTTGGCTTATCTTCTACTTGAGTTAAAGCCTTGAAGCTAGCCACAATTGTGTCATATTTTGGACTACTCAAGAAATTACCTACGGCTACGTGCATAGCATGTGGCGTCTTTTGTAAGGACCGATCTGCCAATTCTTCTTGAGTAACAACTAACAAGCCGTCTTCATCTTTTAAGTTTCTAACAGCGGTATTAGTTACTGAAACATCAATGCCAGCCTTCTTAAACTTATCACGCAATAGTGAAGCACCCATTGCTGAAGAGCCCATACCAGCGTCACAAGCGAAGATAACTTTCTTAACGTTTTCGTATGACTTAACTGATTCATGTGCATCTTCTGCCTCTGGCATTGCTTGGCCTTTAGATTCAGCCTTCATTGCTTGCATTTCCTTTTGCTTAGCATCTAAGTCTTCGCCAGTGCTCTTATCGTGCTTAAGAATAATGGCTGCAATGATAAAGGAAACAACTGCAGCGCCAAGGACACCGACAATGTTACCAAAGTAAGCATCTTTTGCGGAAACAAGCAAAATAGCTAAGATTGAACCAGGTGAAGCAGCTGCTTTCAAACCACCACCAAGAGTAGTGAATAGGAAAGTACCAGTTACACCACCACCAATAGCAGCAAGAATCAAGGATGGTTTCATCAATACGTATGGGAAGTAAATTTCGTGAACCCCACCGAAGAATTCGATGATCGCAGCACCAGGAGCGGAACTCTTGGACTTACCCTTGCCAAATAAGGTAAAGGCAAGCAAAATTCCAAGACCTGGACCTGGGTTTGATTCCATCAAGAACAAGACTGACTTACCAACTTGTGCAGCTTGTTGGATACCTAATGGAACTAAGATCCCATTACCAATAGCATTGTTTAAGAACAAAACCTTGGCTGGTTCAATAATGATGTTAGCCAATGGTAATAGGTGAACTCTAATAATGGCGTTTACACCAGCACTTGCCCATTGACTACCAACTTCCATGACTGGTCCAATGATGAAGTAGGCGAAGATCGCCATAATCATCCCTAAGATCCCGAGTGAGAAGTTGTTGTAGATCATTTCAAAACCAGATTTAATCTTGTCTTGGAATACTTGGTCTAACTTCTTAAGAAGCCATGCACTCAGTGGCCCCATAATCATGGCCCCTAAGAACATTGGTTGATCTGTACCGACAATTACACCAAGAGTACCGATCGCACCGGCAACTGCCCCACGATCGTCGTCAACCATTTTACCGCCTGTATAACCAATAAGTAATGGCAACAGGAAGCGTAACATTGGGTTGACTAAATTATTAATTTCTTTGTTTGGAAACCAACCGTGTGGATACATAAAGAATGCAGCGGTAAGTCCCCAAGCGATGATAGCACCAATATTCGGCATAATCATACCGGATAAAGCTGTCCCAAATTTTTGAACCTTCACTTTAATGGAAGATTGTTTTTTTGCTTGAGCCATATTTTTCTCTCCCTCTTATCAACTTACATTTTTATCCTAGCGCAAGCAGTAAGCGTTTACAACGATTCAAAAATAGAACTCTGGCACAAAATTGTGCCAGAGTCTGAGATTGTGCTTAGATTAAGCTTTTTCGCCACTATTGTTAAGCAGAGTTTCCTTAAGATCTTGCAAAATTAAATTAGCAATTGCCTCCTGAATTTCCTTTTGACTACCATTGGTAAATAAATCTAAGTTTTGACTCGACATAATAATCATACTGGAAATAGTACTCAAAACTTGTTGTTCTGGAGTGGAAAGATTATCTGGCGCCAGCATCAATAAAATTCGCTTAACTTGAATCGTATTGTGATCCATCGATTGTAAGGAAATTTCGTTATCAAGATCAAACATCGTAAATGAACAGCGAGTAATTTCAGGACTGCGGGTATGTAGCAGGGCAATTTGACTGTTAGGGATCCCAACTGGTGCCATCTGAACCCGCTTTAAAAGATTTTTAGCAACTGGCAACTGTTTACGAATTAAAGTTGGATCTAGATGGGCCAAACATTCTTGGACGACAGCAATTAAGTCAGAGGAATTATATTCTAATAACTGAACTTTAATGCCATTAACTAATTCTGAGCTAAATAAGGCACTAATCGAAATTTTTGACAGTTTTTCCACAGAATGAGTTACTTCTTGTTGATTAAAACTACTTTGTTCACTTAAATGTGGATACTTTTGTTCATATTTTTTCAAATAATCGCGAATCTTCTGTAATTCGTCATCTAGTAATAAAGGACTAACTAGTAAATAATCTCTCGGGAACCCCTTCAACTTTAAGGTTGAAAAAATCAAATTGTAATTGGACAAGTCTAACTGATTTAGCGTTGAAACCCGGCTAGTTTTAACTTGTTTAATTTCCGTAAATTCGCGTTTTAATTTTGCTCCCAAAATTGCGGACGTGCCGATGCCATTTTCACAAATAACTAAGGCAGACAAATTACGATTATTACTTTGGCTAGTATATTCATTGGCAAAATATAATAAAATCAATTGCAATTCTGAAGAAGTTAATTGATTATCCGGGAAGAATAGTTGCCAATATTTTTGAATTGCGGCATATAATTGTCCAAACTTTTGGCTGAGTCCTTGCAAAATTTCAATGGGCGTATCGGGCAACAGCGAAACCTTGTGCTGCACCAAGCCAATGATATGCTTGGTCACCTTAGTCATAAAATCAGGATTTTTTTGAAAATCCCAATGTACTTCTTCAGAAATATGTTGGACAAACTCTTTCACTTTAGCAGCGACTGCTAATTCGTGTTCATCATAAGTAAGATAAGTATTGTGGTAGTCGCTGTTCAATAACTTGTTAGCTAAATAAGTTACATCATTTTGATCAACTTCTAATTGACTTCTTTTTGAAAATAAAGCCAAAAATTGATAAACATATCCCTGATACTTTAATGAATCAGTACTTGGCTGCAAGAAAGATAATTTGCAACCGGCTGATGATCTTTTCAAGGCAATCGCAACAGTTAAAATTATTTCAATTTCTTTTTGATCAGTATCTAACTTAATTTGCTTAAATACGCTCTCGTGTAAGCATTCATTGGCCTGCAGCAAAAGCTCCTTATCAATCATCGTTAAAAAAAGATCTTGACTGTCGATCTCATTATGCAAATACTTGAAAAAGTCGTATTGGTTGATTTGGTTCACTAGTAAATCTACTAAAACTTGTCGCCTAATTTTTTCTGGCGCGGCAATTAATAGACCAACGCCTTTTTTACGTACCAGTGTAATCCCATAACGGTCTAGCGACTTTTCCACAGTATTCAAGTCGCTTTGAATCGTAGCTTCACTAACATTTAAATCAAGGGCAAATTGGATTACCTTGCAGGGCTCAGTACTTAAAAGTAATTTAGCAGCAATTACTTTTTCTCTTTTAGCTACTGAAATCACATTTTGACTATGTGATTGCTGAACCGCTTCTTTTACCTTTTGTAATGCTTGTGTATCCCCCGCCAAGAAATACTTGCCTTTTTGATTTTCAATTGCAAAATTATTTTGCTTCAGGTCACCAAACTCTCGGTAAACCGTTCTGCGGCTGATTTTTAAATTTTCTTCAATCTGCTTAATACTTACGCCGGTTGGATTTTCCAGCATTAGTTGCAAAATCCGCTTTTGCCGTTGCGTTAAAAACATCCCATGCCTCGCAATCATCTTCTAACTTTCTGTTCTTAATTATACTTGAATACAAAAAAAGAAGACAGCCGAGCTGTCTTCTTTCTTATTGTTAATTACGTCAATTATTCAACCGTTACACTCTTAGCTAAGTTACGTGGCTTATCAACATCTAACCCCTTGTCCTTAGAAGCGTAGTAAGCCAAAAGTTGAGTTGGTACTACTGTCAAAAGAGCTGACATGTAGTAGTTAAT
Source organism: Lactobacillus xujianguonis (assembly GCF_004009905.1). GTDB lineage: Bacteria > Bacillota > Bacilli > Lactobacillales > Lactobacillaceae > Lactobacillus > Lactobacillus xujianguonis. The sequence goes on along the minus strand of NZ_ML136895.1, from coordinate 11,265 downwards.
TTCTGGCAAAACAATAGTATCATCATCACGAGCAAATTCTTTACCCACAATCGTAATAATGCTTGCCCCACGTGAAACTACTTCTTGAATGTTACCACGGGTTAAGTCAGCGGTAACTGGATCATTAATCAAAGCAATAACTGGAGTGCCATTTTCAATTAATGAAATAGTACCGTGCTTAAGTTCAGCAGCAGCAAAGCCTTCAGTTTGGATGTATGAAACTTCCTTTAACTTAAGGGCACCTTCAAGAGCAACGGCGTGGTCAATTCCACGACCAATGTAGAAGGCATTTCTTGACTTAACTAAGTATTGATCAGCTAACTTCTTGATCTTATCCTTACCATCAACAATTTGTTGGATACCTTCAGCAGCAATTGCTAAATCGTGCTTCAAGTCCCACTTCTTTGCTTCATCATTATCAAGTCTTTCGCCTAATGCCTTAGCAAGAACTGCTTGCAAAGCTACTTGAGCGGTGTAAGCCTTAGTTGAAGCAACGGCAATTTCAGGGCCAGCTCCTAAAAGCATGGTGTAATTTGCTTCACGAGATAAAGTTGAACCTTCAACGTTAGTCATGGTCAAACTTGGAATTCCGCGCTTATTAGCTTCCTTCAAAACAACCCGTGAGTCAGCAGTTTCACCTGATTGGGTTAAGAAAATAAAGAATGGGTGCTTGCTGAGCATTGGGAAGTGGTAACCAGCTTCTGAAGCATAACCAACTTCAGTAGGAATGCCAGTGTAGTGTTCAAAGATAGTCTTACCAACAAGACCTGCGTGGTAACTAGTACCTGCAGCAAAAATGTAAAGACGATCTGCTTGGCTAACAGCATCAAGAATCTTTTCGTCAACCTTTGGCTTACCATCAGCATCAAGGTAGTTTTGAGAAATGTGACGCATTACACCTGGTTGTTCGTCAATTTCCTTTAACATGTAGAATTCGTAAGTACCCTTTGAAGCAGCGTTAGGGTCGATATCTAATTCATGTGGTTCACGATCAACTTTCTTACCATCAATAGTTTCAATTGTGTAAGAATCTTTGGTAATATCACCAACGTCACCATCTTGTAAGTCAACGAAAGTCTTGGTTTGGTCTAAAACAGAAATCGCATCTGAGGCAATAATGTTAAAGCCATCACCGATTCCAAGCATCATTGGTGACTTGTTCTTAGCGATGAAAACATGATCTGGTTCAGTGTTATCAACAAGTAAGAAAGCATATGAACCTTTAACTAACTTCAAAGCTTCCTTAAAGGCAGTAAAGCCATCTAAATTCTTTTCGCGAGCAATCTTACCAATTAATTGCACAACTACTTCAGTATCAGTATCTGAATGGAAGTTAACATCTTGTAAGTACTTTTCCTTCAATTCAGCGTAGTTTTCAATCACACCATTGTGTACTAAGTAAAAACGCTTAGCTTCATCAAAATGAGGGTGAGCATTATCAACAGTTGGCTTACCGTGAGTAGCCCAACGAGTATGACCGATCCCGACCAAACCTTGTTCATCAGGAGTCAATTTTTCCTTCAAGTTAGAAATACGGCCGACAGCCTTAGTTAAGTATTCATTACCTTGTAAATCGTTTAAATAAATACCAGCTGAATCGTAACCACGATATTCAAGATTAGTTAAACCATTTAAAATAATATCTCTTGCTGGCTTACCAACAACTCCGACAATTCCACACATATTTTTCTCCTTTGGTCTAGTTCACTTTCATTAAATGGGCTAGTTAATTTTTATTGTTACAGGTGCAATAATAGCCCTTTTGATAGAATCGGTCAAGTGTAATATTTCAAAATTGGTATATTATTTTTATAAATAAAAAAGAAGCCCTTGTGGGCTCCTTTAAAAGGGAGAAACGATCACCTATTTTTCAGCTTCTTCACCGGCATAGCAAGCCTTCATTAATTGTTCAATTTGACTAATTAATGGAGCAACTGGGTTAGTTACTGTGTTTTGATCACCGTAAGCTTCAACAGCTAACTTTTCAACTTGCTTGTTAAATTCGTTTTGATCAACGCCATATTCTTTAAAGGCTAACTTGATGTCAACTGAATGAGCTAAGTCAATGATCTTTTGAACTAATTTTTCAACTAATTCTTGATCACTATTGCCAGTTAAACCTAAGCTTCTAGCAATGTCAGCATAGTCTTTTTCTGCCCGGTAAACTGAGTAGTGAGGCCACATTGCTAACTTTTCTGGACGCTTAGCGTTAAAGCGAATTACTTGTGGAAGAGCAATGGCATCACTTACACCACTTGGAATATCAAAGGTTGAGCCAACTGTGTGAGCAATGGAGTGCTCTAGGCCAAGGAAGGCGTTAGAGTAAGCCATTCCGGCGATGGTCGCACCATCATGCATCCGCTTGCGAGCATCTAAATCACCAGCATAGGAAGCTTGCAAGTTTTCAAAAATGGTCTTGATAGCTTCTAGTGACCAGCCACGGGTAAAGTCTGTAGCCATGGTTGAAACATAGCTTTCAATAGCGTGACCTAAAGCTTCAAAGCCAGACCAAGCAATTAATCTTTTTGGTAAATCTTCAACAAATTGATCATCTACAATTGATACATCAGGAGTTAAAGCATAATCGCAAAGAGTGTGCTTAATACCAGTCTTAGCATCACTAATAATTGCAATCGGTGAAACTTCTGAACCAGTACCAGAAGTAGTTGGAATACATACTAATTGCACACCGTTAATCTTTGGGAAGCGAACTACTCTTTTTCTAATATCCAAGAACTTTTGGTAAGCTTCTTCAAAGCTCATTTCTGGGTTTTCATAGAATAAACGCATTGCCTTAGCAGCGTCCATGACTGAACCACCACCAATAGCGATGACAACATCTGGCTTAAAGATGTTCATCCGGTGAACACCGTCTTTAATGACATCGGTATTTGGATCCAGGGTTACAGCCTTGAAGACTTCGTATTCTTTAGTTCCGCGACGCTTAGAAAGAATATCAGTAATTTCATCAGCATAACCTTTGTCAGCTACCCCTTCATCAGTAACGATGAAGAAACGGTTAACATTTGGCATGTGCCGCAAATAGTTAGCAGCATTATGTTCAAAATAAGTCTTAGCTGGTACCTTTACCCATTGCATGTTGTCACGACGCATGGCAACTGTTTTGATGTTAAGTAAATCTCTTGCGCCAATGTTGTGAGAGAAGGTGTTAGCACCATATGAACCAGTACCTAAAGTCAATGATGGAAGCATATTGTTGTAAAGGTCACCAATCCCACCAAGAGCAGCTGGTGAGTTGACTAAGATACGGCAAGCATCCATTTCCATAGCAAATTGATCAATAATCTTCTTGTCGCTTGAGTGCAAACCAGCAGTATGACCACGACCACCATAGTTAAGCAAGTCTTTACAAATCTTGAAGGCGTCATCATGATTCTTTGCCCGGTATAAAGTGAAGACAGGTGATAATTTTTCAGCAGAAAGTGGGAAGTCTCGACCAACACCATGATATTCAGCAATAATTACTTTAGTGTTCTTTGGTACATTGACTCCGCAAAGTTTAGCAATTTCATAAGCTGACTTACCAGCTACAGGTCCAGCAACTGTACCTCTTCTTGGATCAATAAAGTGAGTTTCAAATTTCTTAATTTCTTCCTTATTTAAGAAATAGCAATTCCACTTCTTGAATTCTTCTTTGACCCGATCATAAATGGCATCATCAACAACAACTGAGTTTTCTGAAGCACAAACCATCCCGTTATCGAAAGTCTTAGATAAAACAATATCGTAAACCGCACGATCAACATTAGCAGACTTTTCAATATATGAAGGGCCGTTACCAGGACCAACACCGATGGCTGGTTTGCCAGATGAATAAGCAGCCTTAACCATTCCGGGACCACCAGTAGCCAAAATTGTTTGCACACCTGGGTTATGCATTAAATCGGTCGTTGCTTGCAAACTTGGTTCTTCAATCCATTGAATAGCATTTTTTGGTGCCCCAGCTTTAACAGCTGCTGCTTGAATAATCTTACCAGTTTCAACACAGCACTTTTGAGCTTGTGGGTGGAAACCAAAGATGATGGTATTTCTAGTCTTCAAAGCCAACATTGCTTTGAAAATTACAGTTGAGGTTGGGTTAGTAACCGGAGTTACACCAGCAATAACACCTTTTGGTTCAGCAATCTTAGTTAAGCCTTGTTCCTTATCTTCTTCAATTACGCCAACTGTTTTTTCGTGGCGTAAGCTGTTCCAGATATTTTCACTGGCATACATATTCTTAGTGGTCTTGTCTTCTACGACACCACGTTGTGTTTCTTTCAACTGCCATCTTGGCTAAAGGATAAGCATTTTGTTCTCCAGCTGTAGCAATTGCTTCACAAATTTTGTCAACTTGTTCTTGAGTAAAGTTGGTCATTTCATCTAAAGCAACATGTGATTTTTTCACCAAATTATCGACCATGTTGTAGATTTGCTTATTTTTCTCTTCTTCAGACATTGTAACTTTTTGTTGGGTTTTAGCCATTTTCCATTACCTCTAAGAATTACTATTTCTTGTGAACTTCTTTACAATGCTAACTATAACACTTTACTTTTAAATGTAAACCGCTTTTTTCGAAAAAACGGCGTTGCACAAAGGACTTTTGCTGCAACTATTTCTGTTGTATTAATAATGAAAGCGTTATCTTAAATATTTGTTTGTGAATTAACAAACTTATTTATCTTTATCTCTTTTGACTTTTTTAAGATTTCTTTAGAAAATCTTTTATATAAATACTTAGATGCTAAAATGGTAGATATACACTAAAAACGAGGGATTAGATGACAGACAAAAGTTCACAGACTAACTCAGGCTACAAGCGAACTCTAAGCAATGCTCATATTCAATTAATTGCTTTAGGCGGCACCATCGGGACAGGACTATTTCTTGGTGTAGGAGATAGTATTCACCGAGCTGGTCCCAGCGTCATTTTAATTTATATTATTGTGGGAATTTTCTTGTTCCTGCTGATGCGAGCCCTAGGCGAATTAATCATGTCAGACCTGAGCAAACATACTTATATTGATTTCATTGAAAAATATCTTGGAAAAAATATCGGCTTTATTACCGGTTATCTGTATTGGATTAGCTGGATTACCCTTGGAATGGCAGAAACTACTGCCTTAGGAATTTACTTCCAATACTGGTTCCCAAGCCTTAAGCCTTGGATTCCTGGCTTAGTGACCATTGTGCTCCTATTAATTATTAATTTAATTTCCGCAAGAGTCTTTGGTAATTTGGAATTTAGCTTTGCCATTATTAAAATTGTAACGATTATTGCCTTTGTGCTTTTAATTGCTTATTTATTGATTACTGGTGGTAAAACTAGCTTTGGTCCCGTGGTATTTGCTAATCTTGATGATCACGGCGGCTTTTTCTCACGTGGAACGAAGGGCTTTTTACAAGGCTTCCAAATGGTAATCTTTAGTTTCATTGGAGTTGAACTAATCGGTTTAACTGCAGCAGAAGCTCAGAACCCAAGAGTAACTTTAAGAAATGCCATTAATCAATTGCCAATCAGAATTATTCTATTCTATGTTTTAGCAATCCTAGCAATTTTATTAGTTATTCCTTGGTCCAAAGTTTCTACAAGTTCCAGTCCATTTGTACAAGCATTAGGAGCCACTGGAATTAAAAACGCTAGCTCAATTATTAACTTCGTCGTTGTGTCGGCAGCTGTTTCTTCAACTAACAGTTTCCTATATAGCGCTGGGCGGCTACTATTTTCTGTTACTTTCCATGGAAAAGGAAAATGGAATGAAACTTTTGGTCATTTGTCTAAACGACAATTACCTCAAAATGGTTTAATTCTATCAGCTGTTTTAATGGGTTTAGCACCTTTGATTACTTTAGTAATTGGCGATCAAGCCTTTAATTTTATTTCATCAACTTCAACCAGTATGTTTTTAATCATCTGGTGCTTAATGGTCTTGACACACATCACTTATCGACGCAAGACACCAGAAAATGAATTAAATGATTTCAAGATGCCTGGTTTTCCATATTTAGATTATTTGATTTTATTATTCTTTATTTTAATGATCCTGCTTTTATTGGTCTTACCAAGTTATCGTATTCCAATGATCGCAGCAATTGTGACCTTTATCATTCTTTATGGAATTACAAAAATTTGGGATAAAGAAAATATTGCAAACTAAAAGAGGTTGGCACTGTATCAAATTTTGATATTGCCAACCTCTTTTTAAATTTCACGAATTTTTTTGGCTGGATTCCCTGCCACTACAGTATTATCAGCTACATCTTTGGTAACCACTGCTCCTGCACCGACCACGGCATTTTTGCCAACGGTTACTCCTGGTAAAATTTTGGCGCCAGCACCAATCCAAGCATTTTCCTTAATTAAAACTGGCTTTAATTCTAATTCATGTCGCTTAGCTGGGGCTAATTGATGGTTAACACTAATGAGCATTGCTCCTAGGCCAATTAAAGCTTTATCTTCAATTGTTACTCCACCTAAATCCGTAACCATCACATTGGCATTAATAAAGACACCTTGGCCAATTTTCAGATTACGGCCATAGTCCGTATAAAATGGCAATCTAATTTCGGTATCTTCAGCAATCTTTTCTCCAGTAATTTCGCTCAATAATTGGCGTACTTCGCATTCACAATGGCGCTTAGTATTTAAATTTTGTAATAAACGTTGATTCTGAGCAATTAGCTCTTTTAATGCACTCTTATCCTTTACTTGCATCCTTCTTCACCCTTTATCTTTCTTGCTTAAACTAAGTTTAAAGGGTAAGCTATGCTATGTAAAAAGCTTATTTATTATGAATTACAATAACATTTATTTATGGTGATAATATGGAACTGAGAGTCTTAAATTATTTTCTCGCAACTGCCCAAGAATTAAATATGACCAGAGCAGCAGAAAAGCTATTGGTTTCTCAACCTGCTCTTTCACGTCAAATTGCGGATCTAGAAGATGAATTGGGCGTTAAACTCTTTATCCGCAAACCCCGCCAGCTCGTTTTAACTCCTGCAGGGCAATATTTACAAGAACAAGCCAAGGAAATCTTGACTTTAAGTGAAAAGACTAAACGAAATTTACAATCGACAGCTATTATCAGTGGCGATTTAACAATTGCAGCTGGTGAAAGTATCGCCATGCAAAGAATTATGAATATCGTTAGTGATATTATTCAAGATTATCCGACTGTCAAAATTCATATTTTAAGTGGAGATTATCAATTTGCTGAGAAGCGCTTAAATACCGGTACAGTTGATTTTGCGGTGATCATTGGTAACTTGCCGTTAAGTAATTATGCATCCTTACAGCTGCCTGATAAGGACACTTGGGGCATTTTAATGACCAAAGATGATCCTTTAGCTAAAAAGAAGGTCATTACTCCTCAAGATTTAGTTGGACGCTCATTATTAAATTCGCAACAAGCTGAAAATGGTCACTACTTTGACAATTGGTTTGGTAATTATCAAGAGCAGATAAATATTATTGGTACTTATAATTTACTATTCAATGGCTCCTTAATGGTTAAGAATCATGCCGCTTTACTGATAACCTTAGCTAATTTAGCCGATACGTCAGCGGATTCAAAATTGCACTTTGTACCTCTAAGTGATAATTTAGCACAACCAATCAATGTCATTTGGAAAAAGGAAACTAATCTTTCACCCGTTGCCCAATTATTTTTAGATCGTCTACAAGCTTCTATTTCTGAATAAGCTAAAAAGAGATTGAGAAAATTTTTCCTCAATCTCTTTTTATTATTGTTTACGCTTAAAAGTAAAGCGTCGTTTTAGTCCTTGCCACAATGATAAAGCTTTTCGCATATGATCAGCCGGAATATAATTTCTAATTGCTCTTAAAGTCTTTTTAGGATCTTTAGTAGCAAAGATAAAGTTTCCACTGCTCTTGGTCCGAATTTCAAAACGCGGAATATACTTACCATGGAATTTCACATCAGCAACCACATAAGTTACTTCATTCCACGGAATCTGAACAAAGTCATTGATATTTCTTTCATTATAAAATTCAAATGCTTTATCACCGATCATCACCTTACCATATGATGCGATTCCTCTAAACCAGGTCGCATTTTGGGTGAGATCAACTTTTGTATTAATTGATTTAACCATTTTTGATTAAAGAATGTGCCATACGTGGAAAAGAACACCGACAACGAAGATACCGATGATAATCCAAATTGGAGAAACTTTCTTCTTTAATAACCACATGCAAAGGAAAGTTAAAAGAAGACCAGCTAAACCAGGAATTAATTGGTTCAAGTTATCTTGCAAAGTAGTAGTTTTAGTTGATGTCAAAGCTCTACCTTTGCCCATGTTCCATTGAAGTAATGCTTCTTGGATACCCTTAGCACCAGCTGGAAGCTTATCCCATTCGATGTAACCACCTTTTTGAATAGGAATACGAGAAACAACTGGAGTAAAGGTAATGTTAACCCAACGTTCAATCAAGGCACCTAAAACGAACATACCCATCATGGATGCTCCACGAGTAACCTTTTGTAACATACCACCTGACATGTCACTAGTAATCGCAGAACCAGCCTTGTAACCAAATTCTTGTGTGTACCACAAGAAGGCAATTCTGATTAAGTTCCAAAGAACGAAGAACAAGATAGGACCAAGAACGTTTCCAGTTAAGGCCATTGATGCACCTAAAGCACCAAGAATAGGACGAACCGTGTACCAGAAGACTGGGTCACCAACACCGGCCAAAGGTCCCATCATACCAACCTTAACACCTTGGATTGCTTCGTCTTCAACATCGGCACCATTAGCCTTATCTTCTTCCAAAGCCAAGGTAACACCAAGAACTGGTGAAGCTAAGTATGGGTGAGTGTTAAAGAATACTAAGTGTCTTTGTAAAGCAGCTGCCAAATCCTTCTTGTCAGGATATAACTTTCTCAATGCAGGAATCATTGAGTAAGCATATCCACCGTTCTGCATTCTTTCATAGTTCCATGAGCCTTGAAGGAATTGTGAGTGCCACATAACGTTAAAGCGGTCACGCTTTGTTAATTTAATTTTCTTATCAGCCATTATAAAAATCCTCCTCTAAGCGCCTATTTTAATAATCATCGATAATATCGCCGAGTGGATCACCGGTTCCATTGTCACCGGAGTTAGAACCACCTTTGCCGCCTTTTTCTTCAAGTGCAAGATACATTAAGGCAAGTGAAAGACCAATTGCACCAAGGGCGATCAAAGTTAAATCTTGAACTGCGGCTAAAGCAAAACCAATAGCAAAGAATGGCCATACTTCTTTTGAAGCCATCATGTTAATAACCATTGCATAACCAACAGCTACAACCATGGCACCACCGATAGTCATACCTTCGTTCAACCAGCTAGGCATCATGCTAAGCCATGATCTAACAACTGATGAAGGAATAGCCAATAAAAGTGCAGCTGGGATAGCAATTCTTAAACCTTGCAAACATACGTCAATCCATTGCCATAAGTTGATCATTCTCCAGTTACCCTTCTTAGCTTCAGCGTCCATGATGTGAACGATAGCAGTAGAAATAGTACGAACGATCATTGTTAAGAACAAACCAGCAACAGCTAAAGGAATAGCAATACCAGTAGCTGTACCGATACCCTTAGTTCCTTGACCACCTTCAATCAAGATGATTGCTGAAGCAACGGAAGCTAAAGCAGCATCAGGTGCAACTGCGGCACCAATGTTAGCCCAACCCATTGCGATCATTTGCAATGAACCACCTAACATAACACCTAAAGCTAAATTATTTGTAACTAAACCAATTAAAGTACATGCAACTAATGGTTGGTGGAATTGCCATTCATCCAAGATACCTGCCATACCGGCAAGAAAAGCAACAACCACTACCAAAATCATTTGAATAGCGTTTAATTCCATTTTTTACTCCTATATCTTATTTCTTTTGTTCATCAAGTAAACTTTGAGCCTTATTCAAAATGGCATCCATGTTACTTGGGTTGTCTGAAGGAACTTTACGTACGTCAAACTTTACGCCCATCTTTTCAAGTTCACGGAAAGTATCAACGTCTTCTTGGTTCATTGACAAAACGTTATTAGCGTTAACGTCACCTTCAGAATATGACATTGATCCAACGTTAATTGTCTTCAAGTCAATACCACCCTTGATGGCACGTAAGACATCTTCTGGATTTTCAAACAAAAGAAGTGCATGAGTATTACCAAAACGTGGATCTTTAGCAATTTCTTCCATCTTCTTCAATGGAACAGTATGAGCTTTGACACCAGCAGGTGCAGCTTCACGAATCATACTCTTACGTAATTCATCTTTTGACACACTGTCGGAAACCACAATTACACGATCTGGTTTCATTTGTGGGATCCAACCAGTGGCCACTTGACCGTGAAGTAAACGTGAGTCAATTCTGGCTAAAACATATTTAATGTGGCCATCACCGATCACAGTACCTTCTGGAATAGACTTCTTTGCGCCAGTAGCTGCTGCTTGAGCTGGAGCAGCCTTTTCAGACTTAGGCATTAAATCTGTTGGCTTAGTCTTAATTCCATCCTTTGCAGGTTCAACAATTGCTGTAGCAATATGATGAGCAGTTGCATTAGCATCCATCATTCTTTCAGTTAACGCTTGAACTACCATTGGTAAATTCATACCACTAACAATTGCCCATTTGTCAGCATGCTTTTCAACCAACCCATTGGCTTGATTGAAAGGTGTACCACCCCAAAGGTCAACGATAAACAATACTTCATCTTGACTATCAAATGAAGCAATAGCCTCTTCCATTTTACCGCGTATGTCATCTGGCCCTTCGTTTGGCTTCAAAATGACATGGGCAAAATTTGTTTGTTCGCCGAAAAGCATTTGCGCAGATTGGGCAATACCATCAGCGAATCCACCATGGCTGGCTAAAACAATTCCTACCATGTTTTTTCCTCCTCTAGATCAAAAATGAATCCTTTACTATTGTACCAAAAAGCGTTTACATGTGAAAGAATAAACTATAATTTTGCGAAAAATATGTAAAAAAAGAGGACACCCTCGTGTCCTCTCTCCCTATTCCTCTTAGCTCCGGCTGTCAGACTCGAACTGACGACATCTTGATTAACAGTCAAGCGCTCTACCAACTGAGCTAAGCCGGAATATTAAAAAAAGAGCACGGCAGCTACCTACCCTCGCAGGCAGTCTCCCACCAACTACTCTCGGCGTTAAGAAGCTTAACTTCCGTGTTCGGCATGGGAACGGGTGTATCCTTCTTGCTATCGCCACCGCACTCTTTTC
>NZ_ML136894.1 GCF_004009905.1 Lactobacillus xujianguonis | reverse complement strand
CGGAAACGGTAGAAGTTCCAAATTCTCAGGAGTCACAATCTAGTCAACAATAATGATAGATCTTTGAAAAATAATTCTTAAACCAAAATAAGAACGATGATTTTCATTTTGAGAATCATCGTTTTTTGTCGGTAAGCGTAAAAAACTGAAGTATCTTTCTTAGCTCCCATTTTTCGGCTATTCTTATCTCATAGACTTAAGGTAAGCGTCAAATAAAATAGTGTACTTAAAAACCGTCTCAGTTACTGTTATACTGAGGCGGTTTTTTAAGCTCTCTTATTTACAATTGTTTTCGACATCTTTCTGCCATGGTAAATAAGCTTCAAGGGTTTCCAAATTTAAAATCTCTTCATTCGGTAATTTTTGAAGCAAATAATTCAAATATTTTTCAGGGTCAAGTCCATTTCTTTTGGCAGTTTCAATTAAGCTCAGAATAATGCTACTAGCGGTGGCGCCTTTAAAGCTTTGAGAGAATAACCAATTCTTTCGGCCCATGACGAGTGATTTAACAGCTCGTTCAGCCTTATTGTTAGATAATTCTAAATGACCATCGAGCAAGACATGTTCAAAAGTAGCTTGATGCTTGAGGGTATAATTAATGGCTCTGCCCAATTTAGAACCTGGCAAAACGGTGGTTTTATTTTTCTCACACCAGTTGAAGAATTCTTACATCAGCGGCTTGAGTTTTGCTTGTCTTAGCTGGTAACGTTCTTGTTTGCTTAAATTCTCCCAGGTCCGCTCTAAGTAAAACATGCGCTTGCAGTAGTTAGCCCTTTTTGAGCAAGAGATTTTTGAGAAGCGGTTTGGGGCACGGCTTCATCAAACTTTCTTCTTACATGGGCCCAACAACCAACTAAAGTCGCTTTTGGCAATTGCGTATAAGCCTGCCACATATCACAGTGCAGATAACCAGGATAGTGCCCTAAAAAGTCTAAAGCGACCTTGCCACTCCGAGAGGGATCATGATGATACAGCGTAATCCCATACTTATCATATTTACCAGATAAGAAGACCCAATAGTAGGTTTTAATTGTTTCACTTTCCAGGACAGTATAGTAAGTTTCATCGGCATGCAGGATTGGTCGGGTTAACAGCTTTTGCTTAAGCAGGTCATACACTGGTTTAAAGTAGTATTCGCTACTTTTCAATCCCCAGTAGTTTAACATCTGTCTTGAAACTTCCAGTCCCATCTTTTTCCAGTTGCTTTCTTGGTGATAGTCAGGCACCTTCATTTCATATTTTTGATAAAGTGAATGAGCGATGAGTGAAGCTGAACCTAAGCCATGGTTCAAGGGAGCTTTAGGTACTACAGCTTTAATGATCTTATCGCTATAATTTCTTTGACTGCAGTACTTACATTTGTAAGCATGTTGGATATGATCTAGCCTTTTAAGTTGAGCTGGGATAAACAATAATTCTTGGCGAACTGTCTGCCTACCTATCTCAGTGAGTTCATGCTGGCAGTCAGGGCAATGTTTATCGCCTAACTCATGATGAACTTCTTCAGCTGGAAAGTCTGCTAACAGGTCAGCTCTTTTCCTGCGCTGAGCTTTTCTCTTATAAGTAATAGTCTGAACGGCGGCGTCGGGGACGTTCTCCATCATCTTGAGCTTCGGGCTCATCAAACAAACTTGTTTGGCCATTTAAGGGCATTTGTTCTGAAGACTTACCATAAAGCTTCTGTGTTAAGTAAGCCACTTGTTCACGGAGGAGTTTAATTTCATCGCTCATATTTTGAATGATGGTTTTTAATTGAGTAATTGTTTGATCTTTATCTTCTTTTGCCATGAATCTATTTCCTCCTAAATTTGTTAGTTAAAAGAATATCAAAAAAGCGTGCGATGTCAAGTATTAGTACAATCCGCGCGCTTTCGTGTTCTTTATTTTTGGACTAATTGAGAAGCCTTTCATTAACCAATCAACCTGCTTAGCAGAGAGAGCTTGAACTTCATTTTGATTACTGGGCCAGTTCATTTTTCCATTTTCAAATCTTTTGTAGAGCAGCCAGAAGCCTTGACCGTCCCAATAAAGGGCTTTGAAGCGATCTCTTCTGCCACCGCAGAAGAGAAAAACTTTACCACTAAATGGGTCAAGCTCAAACTGTTCTTTGATTAAAATTGCCAGACCATCAATGCCTTTACGCAAGTCAGTCTTACCACAAACAATATAGACTTGCCCCAAGTCACTGAGCCTAATCATGACAAGACTTTCTCAAGAAGTTTATGCATAATTTCAGGATCTAAACTACTATAGAAGCTTAATTCTAAGTCATTCTTCTTCAAACTAAGCAATAGATTATTGCGAGGTGGACTGGCTTTCTTGGGTTTAGTCGAGCGTCCAAGTGCCACAATTGGCTGTTGTTTTTCGATCATATTCTTAACCTCCATCAATTTGATGAGATTAGAATAACTGAAAAAAGAGGACTAAGAAAGACACTCGGTTATCTGACACTTACACCATAATCAAATTTATGTTAAGTAAAAAACAAGACGAGCTGAAATGCTTCGCCTTATTTTTTTATAATAAAATTCTATTCAAGGCCGGCAAACCACCATTAAAATACCTAAAACAGGACTATGTATATTTTTAAATCTTGAAAAAAGCAGATAAAATTTAAAATATTTCAAAAATGTAACCGCTTAATGCCTTGATAAGTGTATAATGGAATCTGTAAGTTGAATTAAATAAATTAGAAAAGCAAGAGGGGAGTTTTACTCTATGCCTGTAGGAAAGAGAATTTATCTAAAACGACAAATGCCTGATCCTGATGTGGTTGCTGGTTTTAAAGAAATTCCAGCTTCTAACACCGCCGATTGCATGGAACGTAATAGTGCCATGAATCCACGGGTCAAGTTAATGTCTAGTCCTGATCATGAAATGGTAGGGCCAGCTTTCACTGTTCATACTAGAGCTGGTGACAATTTAGCCATCTATGCTGCCTTAAGGTTCTGTCAGCCAGGTGACGTCATTGTCATTGATGATGAAGGCGACACGACCAGATCATTAATTGGGGAAGTCATGATGTCGTATCTGCGCGATCAAAAGAAGATCGCCGGCATCGTTGTCGATGGTCCGATTCGTGATATCGATAATTTGCGGAATTGGAAGTTGCCAATCTATGCCACCAGCACTACGCCAGGTGGTCCTTACAAGGATGGTCCTGGTGAAGTTAATGTGCCAATCGCTTGTGGTAATATTAGCGTCAACCCTGGAGATGTGATCTTAGGTGATACAGATGGTGTCATCTGCATCCCTCGCCAAGACGCAGCCGAGATTTTACCTAAGGCGCGAGCCTTCCACAAGCAAGATGATGCTAAAGCTATTGCCTTTAGTAAGGGTGAAGTTGACCTAAGTTGGGTTGACAAGTCTCTAGAAGACAAAGGCTTCGACATTATCGATGACATTTACCGTCCATAATTAGAATAGGGGATCTTTTATGAAAACTCTTGAAAAAGTTAATTATAAAGGCTTTATATGGCCGATCATTGTTGGGGTTGTCCTCTGGTGTATCACACCATGGCGTCCTAATGGTTTAACCCCACAAGCTTGGCAAATATTTGCCATTTTCGTTGCTACTATTGTAGGATGTATTACCAAGCCATTACCAATTGGTGGTACAACCTTAGTTGGTTTAGTTGTTACTGTTTTAGTTGGCTTAGCACCCATGAAAGACGTTACTAACGCCAAGGGTGTTGTTGTTAACCAAGGTGTGCTTAGCTCATTCGGTAACTCAGCTGCCTGGTTAATCGCTATGGCCTTCATTATGGCTCACGGAATCAGTAAGACTGGTCTTGGTAACCGAATCGCTTACATCATGATTCAAAAATTCGGTAAGCGTTCATTAGGTATCGGTTACGCCATTACCGGTTTGGAATTGATTCTAGGTGCTTTAATTCCATCTAACTCAGCTCGTACTGGTGGGGTTGTTTGGCCAGTGGTTGAATCAGTTTCAAAGGAAGGTTATGACTCAAAGCCAAACGATCCTTCACGTAAGAAGATCGGTGCTTATATCGACTTTACTGCCTTCCATGCCAACATTTTGTCAACGGCTTTATTCATTACTGGTGCCGCTCCTAACTTAGTTGCCCAACAGATGGCTGCTAAGCAAGGTTATAACATGAGTTGGGGTGGCTGGTTCATCGCTTCTATTTTGCCAGTTGCTATTTTAGCAGTAATTGTGCCATTCGTTATCTACAAGATGTACCCACCTGAAATTAAGGAAACTCCTAACGCTAAGTCATGGGCTACTGACAAGTTAAACGAAATGGGTCCAATGTCTAAGCCAGAAAAGATCATGACTGCGATCTTTGTTTTGTCAATCGTTCTTTGGGTTTTGTCAGGTTTCATTGATATTCCTCAATTAAACACTACTTTCGTTGCTTTCCTTGCTGTTGCTTTACTTTTGATCACTGGTGTCTTGACCATGCAAGATGCTTTGAGAGAAACCGGTGCTTGGAACATCTTGATTTGGCTTTCAATCTTGATCTTCATGGCAAGTAAGTTGATCTCATACGGCTTCATCGCTTGGTTCTCTAAGCTTGTCCAAACTGGTCTTCACGGTGTCAACTGGGGCTTAGTCTTGGTAGTATTGATGTTACTCTTGTTCTACACTCACTACTTTTTCGCAAGTGGTACTGCTCACATGACTGCTCTTTACTTACCATTTTTATCAGTTGCTGTTGCAACAGGTGCTCCACTTGGCTTAAGTGCTATGCTTTTAGCCTTCACTGGTGCCATCAACGCTTCAACTACTCACTATGCTAACGGTCCTGCTTCAATCTTGGCTACGACTGGTTATGTCAAACAAGGTGAATGGTGGAAGATGAACTTTGTTTTAGGTTTAATCTACTTAGTTGTCTTCGGCGTTGTCGGAACTCTTTGGATGAAGGTTATCGGCGTTTGGTAAAAATTCAATAATTGAATAAAATAAGATCTAGGTATTAACTAGATCTTATTTTTTTATGGAAAGAAAAGAGATTAAACGTGAAATTTACGACAACTGACCATGTAAGATTGCATTATACGGATACTGGCGAAACGGATAAACCAGTTATTTTAGGGATTCCTGGCATTGGTGGATCTTTGCAAATGTGGCGCGATGCCATGGCTTTATTTCAACCAGACTACCGCATTGTCTTACTTGATCCGCGTAATCAGGGACAATCCGAGCGGACCTTTAAGGGGCAAAGAATTAGCCGGCATGCGGCTGATGTCGCCGAATTGATTGATTATTTAGGGCTACATGATGTAATTGCGATTGGTAATTCAATGGGCGCAGCACACTTCTGGGCTTATCTAGACCAATATGGCAAGGGCGAGCTGAAGTGCTTAGTTGACCTTGACCAAGCACCGAAGATGATTGCTGACAGTACTTGGAAGTATGGCTTTAAGGATTTAACTTGGGATAATTATCCAAGTTACTTGAAGTTGCCTTTTGGTAAAGCCTTTGCGACTTATATTGATGACGAGATGTTCCAAGCAGCCAAAGAGGAGTATGCCAAGTATCCTTATGATCCGGCAGAAAACTATGACTGTTTGGTTGATCATGCCGAAAAGGACTGGCGCGATATTATTGTCGAGAGCCCGATTCCCATGCTCGTGTTAGCAGGAGAGAAGTCACCATACTTTGATCCGAAGTTTACGGAAGCGGTAAAAGCCTTGAATGATAAAGTCGAGACTAAGATCATTCCGAACTGTGGCCACTTGGTGCAAGCTGAACAACCGGAAGCGATGCATGAGGCAGTGGTTGAATTTTGGAAGAAAATTAAATAGTAGATTATTTAAAAGGAAGTAAGTTTAACTTGCTTCTTTTTATTTTTGCCACTATTTTTAAATATTTAAAAATAAAAAGATATATTTAAAATATTTAAAGAAAAAGCATTGTATTTCTCTTGGAAAAGGCATAAACTAATCCTAGTGAATGAAAGCGCTATCATTTAAAGGAGAAAAATCATGGCTGATAGTAAAAAAGTAAGATTCTCATATGAAACCTTGAACCAACTTTGCATGGATGCTTTCCAAAAGTTCGGTTTCAATGAAGAAAAAGCCAAGATCATCACTGATGTGTTGATGACCGCCGACCTTTACGGAATCCAAAGTCACGGGATGCAAAGAATGGTCCGTTACTACAAGGGAATCCAAAAAGGCACAATGAAAGTTGACGCTGAACCAGAAGTTGTCTTTGAAACACCTGTCTCAGCAGTCATCGATGGTCACGACGGCATGGGCCAATTGAATGGGCACTTTGCCATGAAGTTAGCCATTGAAAAGGCCAAGAAGAACGGCGTCGGCATTGTTTCTGTTAGAAACTCAAACCACTACGGTATTGCCGGTTACTACGCAAAGATGGCTGCTAAAGAAGGCATGCTTGGTTTTTCATCAACTAACAGTGAAACCATCATGGTCCCAACTTATGCTCGTAAAGCCATGATCGGTTCAAACCCACAAGCTTGGTGTGTACCAGCTGATCCATATGACTTCTTGTTCGATGCTTCAACGACTGTTGTTACTCGCGGGAAGCTGGAAATGTACAACAAGTTAGGCGAACCACTTCCTGATGGTTGGGCTCTTGATAAAGAGGGTGAACCAAGTAACGATGCCGCTGATGTCTTAGCTAACATTGCTGCTCACCGCGGCGGCGGGATTATGCCACTTGGTGGTAATACTGAAGCCTTAGGTTCCCACAAGGGTTATGGTAACGGGATGGTTGCTGAAATCTTCGCTTCCATCTTGTCCCAAGGTTTCACCAGCAACAAGACCATGAAGGATAATAAGTCAGGCATCTGCCACGGCTTCATGGCCATTAACTTAGCTAACTTCGGTGACCCAGAAGCCATTAAGAAGCACTTCTCAGAATACTTACAAGAATTACGGGATGCTCCTAAGGCTAAGGGCCAAGACCGGATCTACACTCATGGTGAAAAGGAAATTGAAGCCATCAAAGACCGTAAAGAAAACGGCATCCCAGTCATCGACAAGACTATGACTGAAATTCAAGATTTGTGTAACTACCTTGACTTAGACTTCAGCAAGTACTTCGGCGACTACGTTCCACCAAAGAGTGAAAATATGTTTACTGGTAACTACTAGAATTAAATTTGAATTTTTTAAAATAGCTTGCAATAAATTGAAAAAGTTCAAAAGTAAGCGTAAACTAAAGTTGTTGAAATAAAGCAGTTTTATTAAGTAAGAAGGCAGCTAGATGGATAAGCTAGTAGATCTATATTTAAATAATGCCGCCACTCGTCAAAAATGGGAAGCTTTCCTGGCGAGTCTCGACATTCATAACTTTAGTGATCGCGAACTTGATCAAATCAATCACACCTTCGGCTTAGTCGATGAAGAAGGCAAGCTGGTAGGAACTGGTAGTGTTGCCGGCAACGTCTTGAAGTATGTTGGCGTCTGCAATAAGGGAGTTACTTCTGGAGCTCGTTTTAATAAAATCGTCACGGCTTTGCAGCAGTATATTTTCAATGAAAAGATTTTTCATAGCTTTGTCTTTACCAAGGCTAAATATTCCGAAAGCTTCCAACATTTGAACTTCCGGGAATTAGCCAAGACTGACCAAGCAGCTTTTCTAGAAAGCGGCACGCCAGATGTTGATAACTATTTAGCTGATTTACCAAAGGTTAATGACCAAAAAGATTTGAAGATTGGCGCAATTGTCATGAATGCTAATCCTTTTACTTTGGGTCACCGGCACTTGGTGGAATTAGCCAGTGAAGAGAACGATTTGGTTTATGTCTTTGTTGTTAAAGAAGATGCCTCATTATTTACTACTGATGAAAGAATGGAATTAGTTCGGGCTGGTTTAGCCGACTTGGCTAATGTCAAAGTTGTCAGTGGGGGAGATTACATGGTCTCTAAAGCCACTTTTCCGGCTTACTTCTTGAAGTCGCCTGAAGACTTGATTGATGTGCAAACGGCCATTGATGCGCGGGTCTTTAAGAATGTGATTGCGCCAAGCTTAAATATTACACGTAGATATTTAGGTAAAGAGCCATTGTCTATGACCACGCATTATTACAATGTCAGTTTGGCCCATGAATTAAGTCCAGACATTGAAGTGATCACCATTCCTCGTAAAGAAGTGAATGGTGATGTAATTACCGCGACTGAAATTCGGCAGAAAATTAAGGCTGGCGACCTTGCTGGAATGAAAGAACTTGTTCCAGCAACCACGCTCGAGTTTATTGAGAAGAACCTTGCAAGTTTGCAAGCGAGAATTGAGAAAGGAATGAATATCAATGGAAATTAAAACCACTGGTGTAGCAGGAACCCTTGAAAGTTCCGACATCCAAATCATGGTTTCCAAAGGTAACAACGGAATTGAAATTGACCTTGATTCAGAAGTTAAGAAGGCCTATGGTGATGAAATCGAAAAGGTCATCACTGATACTTTAACTAAGTACGGTTTAACTGACTGCAAAGTTAAGGCAACTGATAAGGGTGCGCTTGATTGTGTGATCAAGGCTCGTACTTTAGCAGCTGCCCAACGTGCAACCGAAACTTCAGAAAAACCAGATTTGGAGGTGCTCTAATGACTTACGTAAAGAATCGTTTACGTCGGACCATGATGTTTGTTCCTGGTAACAACCCAGCCATGATTAAGGACTGCGGGATCTATGGTGCTGACTCAATTATGCTCGACTTGGAAGACTCAGTTTCTTTAACTGAAAAAGATGCTGCCAGAATGCTTGTTTATGAAGCAATTAAGACAGTTGACTTTGGTGGTAGTGAAATCGTTGTTCGTGTTAACGGTCAAGACACTCCATTCTACGACGAAGACGTTAAGGCCATGGTTAAGGCCGGTGTTGACGTTATTCGTTTACCAAAGACTGAATCAGCTGCCATGATTCAAAAGTTGGTTAAGGATATTGAACACTGGGAAGACGAATTTGGCATTGAAAAGGGCACCATCGGTGTCATGGCTGCCATTGAATCAGCTAAGGGTGTCCTTCACGCTCCAGAAATTGCTGAAAGTACCCCATTAATGATGGGGTTGGCCGTTTCAGGTGAAGACTACACTGCTGATATGCACACTCACCGTTACCCAGATGGTCGTGAACTTGAATTTGCTCGTAACATGGTTTTGCAAGCAGCTCGTAGTGCTGATGTTTATGCTTTCGATACTGTCTTCTCAAACATGAAGGACACTGAAGGATTCTACCGTGAAACTAACTACATTCACGAATTAGGTTACGATGGTAAGTCACTTGTAAACCCACGTCAAATTGCCATGGTTAACAAAGTCTTCAACCCAACTAAGGAAGAAATTGAAAACGCACAAAACGTGGAAAACGCTATTCGTGAAGCTAAGGCTAAAGGTAGCGGTGTTATCTCGATGAACGGTAAGATGGTCGATAAGCCAGTTGTTGAAAAGGCTACTAGAGTCCTTCAAACTGCTAAGGCTTCAAACTTGATTGATGAGGAGGGCAATTACATTGGAGAATAATGTAAAACGTCAATTACCAGACGACTTAATGAACGAATTAAACTTAAAAGCTTACGAAACAACTGACATTGGTCACCCTGTAGAACAACGTGTGGCCCCAAAGGTTAGAGTTACTACTGGTCAAGACAAGGTTGTTGATTCACTTGAACAAGTTATTAAGGATAACTTGAAAGACGGTATGACTATTTCCTTCCACCACCACTTCAGAAATGGTGACTTTGCCTTCAACAAGGTAATGGATCTGATCATCAAGTTAGGTTACAAGGACTTAACTTTAGCTCCATCATCATTAACTGGAGTTATGAACGACAAGATTATTGAAGCTATCAAGAAGGGTGTCATCACTAACATTACTTCATCAGGTATGCGTGGCTCACTTGGTGACTTCGTTTCCCACGGTGGTTTGAAGAACCCAGTTATTTTCCGTTCACACGGTAACCGTGCTCGTTCAATCGAAGAAGGCGAAATCAAGATCGATGTTGCCTTCTTAGGTGTGCCAATTTCTGACCCAGCTGGTAATGCCAACGGTCAAGAAGGGGATGCTGTCTTTGGTTCACTTGGTTATGCTTTGATGGATGCCCAATATGCTAACAAAGTTGTTCTTTTGACTGATAACATTGTTCCTTATCCAAACACTCCAGCTTCAATCAAGCAAGATCAAGTTGACTACGTTGTTAAGGTTGACAAGATTGGTGACCCAGACAAGATCGGTTCAGGTGCTACTCGTTTCACTAAGGACCCTAAGGAATTGAAGATTGCCCAAATGGTTAACCAAGTAATCGTTAACTCACCATACTTCAAGGAAGACTTCAGCTTCCAAACTGGTTCCGGTGGTGCTGCCTTGGCAGTTACTCGTTACCTTCGTCAAGCTATGATTGACAAGGGCATTACTGCTTCATTTGCTGTTGGTGGGATTACCAAGCCAACTACTGACTTACTTGAAGAAGGTTTAGTCAGAAAAGTTATGGACGTTCAGGACTTCGACAAGGGTGCTGCTGCTTCAATGGCTAAGAACCGTGACCAACAAGAAATCGATGCTTCTTGGTACGCTGATCCACATAATAAGGGTGCCGTTGTTAACAACCTTGACGTGTCAATTTTGTCAGCTTTGCAAATCGACACTGACTTCAACGTTAACGTTATGACTGGTTCAGATGGTGTGATCCGTGGTGCCGTTGGTGGTCACCAAGACTCAGCAGCTGGTGCTAAGATGACCATCATCACTGCTCCACTTGTTCGTGGTAGAAACGCAACTGTGGTTCCTAGTGTTGAAACTGTCGTAACTCCAGGTGAATCAATCGACGTGTTGATAACTGAACGTGGAATTGCGATCAACCCTAAGCGTAAGGACTTAATTGATGCCTTATCAAATGTTCCAGGTTTGAACATTGTTTCAATTGAAGACTTGCAAAAGATGGCTGAAAAGCAAGTTGGTAAGCCAAAGAAGCTTGAATACACTGACCGTACTGTTGCCTTGGTTGAATACCGTGACGGTACTGTTATCGATGCGATTAAGCAAGTTAAAGACTGATTAACTAGAATATTTTGTTGAAAAGAGCTTGAGAAGGAACTTCCTGAGCTCTTTTCGTCTTTAAGGGAAAAATGATGAAGTCAATATTTGATGAAGGAAAAGAGCAGGGGATTCCGGAAGTGCTGGCTGCTAAAGACAAGCGAGTAGCGATGCAAAAGGCAATTTTTGCTAAGTATCCGGATCAGACTCTGGTTGATGTGAATTTAAATATTCCGGGACCGATTAAGAATAACCAGTACTTAGAGCACTTGTTTAACGAAGGGATTAAGCAATTGGTAGCCAAGTTTGAGGCAGCAGGGATGCACTATCATGTGGCAGCCGAGTGGCATGAAGATACTGGCGCGGAGATATTTTATGTTTTGCAGGAGCCAATCAAACAAGTGAAAGTAGTTTGTGTGGAATTTGAAGATCAGACTGCATTAGGCCGTTTGTTTGATGCTGATGTGCTGGTCAAAGATGAGAGTATGGCCATGTCGCGAAAGGATTTAGGCTTGCCGGAGCGTAAATGCTTCTTATGTTCAAGACCAGCCAAAGAATGTGCGCGTTCCCGGCGACATTCGGTAGCGGAATTACAGGATTATATTTCGCAAGTTTATTTTGAAAATGTGAAATAGGTATAGAGATTAGATTTTGAACCATTTCAGTAAAAGAGATTTTAATCAAAAAACTAAATAGAGAACACTAAAAACAAGTTGCGAGAGGCAGATAGCTTTTTTGTCTCATCAAAAAAGCCATCCCTTGGCGAGATGACTTTCAACTTAAGTTATTCTATCTAGTTTTTCCGTTTACGATCAGCTAAGCCGAAGGCTGCGACCATTGCTAAAACTAAACCGCCAAGTACGGCAAAATTGCTTTGCTTAGCACCAGTCTTTGGTAAAGTAGCGCGTTGATCATTATTGCTCTTAGCTTGACCAAGTGTGTAATGCAATTGCTTAACTGGAGCAACTTGTGGGTCAGCAGTTGCAGTCTTAGGTTTTCTAGTTGCAGCTTCTTTTTGTTTAGCTTGGGATTGCTTTTCAGCTTCTTGCTTCTTATTAGCTAATGGACGAACCGTTTCTTCGTAATTTTGATCATTATTTGCTTCCGGTTCTGCTTCAGGGTGTGAAGCAACATTTTGGCTTTTGCTCATTATTGTTAGTTGGTTGCTTCTTGTCCGGTGTTTGTGGTTGGTCCTGATGATCACCGGGAGTAGTTGGCTTGTCCTTGTTTGGATCATCCTTACCAGGTTTTTCAGCTGGAGAAGTTTTACTAAAAAGACTAAAGTGAAGTTCTTAGGAGCAACAGCAAAGTTACCGAATGGATCAGCACTAGCAAGTAAAGCCTTAGCCTGGATTGGACTAGTAGCTAAATCAAGCTTAGTACTATTAGCACCAGTCGCAATTCCATCTAAGACGTAACCATCTTTTTCTAATTTGGCCACTACTTGGTTAAGACCAGCAAAGCTAATGTTGGTGTTAGCGTCAGTACTGTTGACGCCAATTACTTTTGCTAATTCTTTATCAGTTTGATCCTTGTTAATGAAGTATACATTAGCCGTGTAGTTACCTAAGTTAGCTGTCGATTGACCATTATTCAGGAAGTTAGTGTATTCAAAACCGTCTAATGATTGCAAGTTAGCAGTACTATCACCCATGTAAAGTTTAGAATAAGGATCGTCATCACCCTTAGTCCAATTCTGAAGGGCTTCTTCAGATGGCAAAGTATCTAGTTGAATGAAAAAAATCTTGTCACTTGCATTTTCATTACCAAGCATGAACGGGCCGTTTTGCGCGATAGTAATTTTGTTTTTAGTATCGTTAACACCACTCTTAAGTAAATCTTCAAAAGCTGTACTTTCTTTGTAGGTGGTAATCTTTTGGTAGACATTATCAAGGTTGATCCGGTTACCATTTTGGTTAACTACCCAACTACGGTCAGGAATTTCAAAAACCTTAATTGACTGAGGAATAATGGTTTGACCAGTAGAGAAGGTTTGTTGGAAGTAGACATCAGTTAATGGATTTTGACCATAATTCCAGTAAAGCCCCCATTGCAAAACCTTTTTGCCTTGATCTTCTTGGGGCACGTTACTATCATCAGTCCCATATTTAATGACGAAAACTTTTACCCTTTCGTTATTGACCTTATCAACCAATGGCTTAACATTAACATTCACATCTTGCTTGAACATGGTTTGGTGTTCAGGATCTGTCATGGTAATGTTAATTGTTGCGTCAGTTTCAACGTTAAAGGCAGCAGCCTTTGGCATTAAAGTTACTGGCAAGGTGAAACTAGCAGCGCCATTTTGCCCGTTGTAGTCCTTGTTAGCAGTAATGGTGAAGTCATTATTTTCGTGGTTAACGGTGACTGTGAAGTCTTCACCGACATTAGGGTCATTTTGAATTTGCCATTGAGTAGGATTACCAACTTGCAAGTTGAAACTTTGACCTTGCTTAGCAGCAGGTAAGTTGTTGACACTAATTTGCAAATCGACATTGGTTTGACCAGCCATCACATCTTGACGATGAGCCTTAGTATCAGTCCACTTGACGGTCATTTCCTGGTCGCCGTTTTTAGTGACAGAATTAGGATCGGGATCCTTGTATTCTGGGACCACTTTAGTTGTAGCTACTGGTTTTTCTGCAGTTACTGGGCCGACATTTTCTTGAGTAGTGTTTTCTTGCTGGCTTGCATCAACTGTTTCAGAATTTTCTTTATTTTCAGCTGGAGCTGGATTTTCATTACTTGTTTGTTCATTGGCAGGAGCTTGACTTTGTTTTACTGCCTCATCGTTATTTTGATTGACAGTAGATTTTTCGTCAGCTTGTTCTTTATTTTCTGAAGACTTATTCTGACTCACTACACTTTGTTCAGTTTCCTGAGTAGTCGTATCAGCCTTAATTTCATTAGTGTTTAAGAAAAAGGCAGTTCCTAAAATTGCCGCACAAAGACCAACAGAGAATTTACGTAAGCCATATTTTGGTTCTTTTTCAAATTTATTAAACATGAAATCATTCCTCTTATTTTTAAATTTCACTAATACTTATTAAATAATAAGCTATACCATATCAAAAAATCACAGGTTGTTATTAAATATGGTTTTTTCTATTACAAAAATGTTGTTTGTCAATTTAAAAAAATGGTATTAAAAAAATCCAGAAAAAACAAATTTTTTGGATCCAAGTTATTATTGATTTAATTCGCTTAAGACTCTTTCAGCGATGCCTTCATTAATAATCAAGTGGGTGATTAGGCCAGTTCGCAAGGCACCAAAAGGGCGTTAACCTTGAAGCGGTTTTTAACAATTACGAAGCGGACTGGTACTTTTCTTAAGGCCTCTAAGGAAATGCCGCATAGATGATCATCAAAGTTAGCGAAGAAGTGACCGTTGATGTCATATGGCCGGCCAAACATCATCCCCGCAATTTTTCCTTGATCGATATCTTGCAAGAGTTCCGAACCATAATCTTGATTGAGGTATTTATTAACTTTAAAGGATTGAAAGGTCCCAATTCCGCTGAAGAGCAGGTTCAAGTTATCATATTCTTCTTCTAAAGTCTGGTAGAAAGGTTCCTTTTTTAGAGCCGTCAAAAATTTGGGATGAAGGACATACAGCGGAGCAGGTAAGAGGCGACTCTGCGCGTTAAACTTATCAGCGGCTTCTTGGACAATTGGTTGCTTACGGCGATCACCATTGACGATTTGCCCTAATAATTGCACAAAGGTTAGATCTGGACGCTCAACTGGGGTAAAGTGATTAACAATGTCTAGCATTAAGGTGCCCCAGGTCATCCCAATCTTGTTACTACCTTTAATATAAGACTCAATCTGTTCTGCGGCATAACTAACGATTGCTTCATTGTCTTGATTCGTCGTTGAATGATTTTGGAGAATAATCACTTCTTTAAGATGGAAAAGATGTTGGAATTCGCGCTCCAAGTCTTGATTGCGTTTGGCTTGCTGCTGGATACTAATCTTGACGATGCCTTTTTCTTGGGCAGTATCCAAGGCTTTAGTAATCAAATAGCGAGAGATGCTGTATTTTTGTGAGATTTCGGCAATATTCAACTTGCTCAGGTAATAATCATGAGCAATGTTTGCCAATTCTTCATTAGTTAATTGAGCCATATTAATCATCCTTCGATTCTGTTTAATTTAACCTTATTATATAATATTTTGTAGATAAATTTTAAAAAGTGACTATTATTTTAAATATTTTAAAAAGCTTGGACAACTTATTCGGAAAAGTTGTGCTAAAATAGAAAGGCTATTTAAATTTTAGAAAAGTTGAGGAATCATGTCAGAGGATATAGAAAAAGTAAAACAGTCGCAGTATAAACTATCGCATCACCATCACATGAAGATTCGGTGGGATGATTTCTTTAAAAGTGATGATGATACCCTTGCTAGGGATATCACTTTAGTTGAAAAAGGATCATTAGTTGGCCGAATCGGCCTGATGCTACTAAGTTGTGGAACAGGAGCCTGGCGGGTGCGCGATTCAATGGATACCGTTGCCAGAACCTTAGGCATTACTTGTTCGGCTGATATTGGCTTAGTTTCAATTGAATACACTTGTTTTGACGTTGATAACCAATCATATTCACAGACCTTATCTTTACCATCGACTGGCGTTAATATGGCCAAGCTGAATGAAATGGAAAAGTTTGTTCGGCAATTCCAAAAAGGGCATGGTCACTGGACGCTAGGTCAGATTAATACCAGGCTGGATGAAATTGACCACTTCAAAGTCAAATATCCAACTTGGATTGCCGGACTTGCTTCCGGTTTAGCCTGTGCGGGCTTTATCTTTTTACTAGGAGGAGGTTGGCCAGAAGTTATCTGTGCTTTCTTTGGCGCCGGGGTAGGTAATTACGTCCGCGGCGAAATTGGGCGTAAGAAGATTACCTTAGTTGCCAAAATCGCTGTGGCTGTAGCTGTAGCTTGTTTGGTTTACTTTTTAGCCTTCCTAGTTTTACGGCAATTCTTCGGTGTTGCTAACGATCATGCTTACGGCTATATTGGGTCCATGCTATTCGTGATTCCTGGTTTTCCATTTATTACCTCGGGGCTGGACATGTCCAAACTGGATATGCGTTCAGGTCTTGAACGTATGACCTATGCCATCTTGATCATTGTGGTGGCCACGATGGCGGGTTGGGGTGTAGCCATGATTTTACAGTTAAAACCAGGCTCGATGCCGAAATTGCCGCTAAATCTTGTCAGCTTAGCTTTATTACGGATCTTAGCTAGTTTTTGCGGTGTCTTCGGCTTTTCAATCATGTTTAATTCTCGGCCGAAGATGGCAATTACCGCGGCCTTTATCGGGGCTTTAGCCAACACCTTAAGATTAAGCTTAGTGGATTATGGTCATGTGCCAGCGGCTTTAGCAGCCTTTGTCGGAGCGTTATTAGCCGGGTTATTAGCCAGCGTTGCGCGCTACAAGGTTGGTTTTCCACGAATTGCGATTACGGTTCCATCAATCGTGATTATGGTGCCCGGGCTATATATGTACCGCGGCGTCTTTAATTTCGGCATTACTAATATCAACATTGGTGCTTATTGGATTACGGAGGCTTTGATGATTGTCGCCGCCTTACCAATGGGCTTACTAGCAGCCAGAATTCTTACTGATAAGAAATGGCGTCACGCTAATTTATAAAAAAGCAACAGAAAAAGGAGCAGTATCAAACTGCTCCTTTTTGAGTTTCAAATTAATAGTTTTTGTCGTTTACTTAATAAATGCTGTTCTCATAACTAAAAGGACGGCAATTATCGCGATTGCAAAACCAACTAATCCTAATGTTATACTCATCTATGTCATCTTCTTCTATAAAACTCTGTATGTGGTCATATATAGAATATAACACAGATTTTACTAATTGAAAGCGCTTATCTTTCTAATAGATCTTCAAAATCCGCGTGGCAAAAGGCTGCCAGGTCTTGGGGGTTAAGGAAAACGCTCCGCCCAACTTCACCACTAGAAACGGCAATTTCTGCTTCATCTTTCATACTATTATCTAAGTAGATTGGGAAGTGGTGGTTGAAGTAGATTCCAATTGGCGTATTAGCACCGTGCACATAGCCAGTTGTTTTTTGTAATTTCTTCAGTGGCAACATTTCGCACTTCTTATTTCCAGACACTTTAGCTAGTTTTTTCATACTTAAGTGTTCAGTCACTGGAATGACGCCGACTAAGGGACCAGTTTTATTTCCTTCACAAACTAAGGTTTTGTAGACTAAATGCTCTTTCTCTTCTAAAATGGAAGTGTCCATTTGCGCAACCCCACCACTATCTTTGTGGGTCGCAAATGAGGCTTGAAGATATTTGATTTTATTTTGATCGAGAATTTTTTCGACCAAAGTTTTTTCAAGTTTATATTTCTTTTTCTTCTTTGACATGTTTATCACCCAGAACCATGATAGCATTTGTCGAAGAAAAACCAAATGGGAGTTATTAATAAATGAAATTATTGGTAATAAAGATTGAAACTAGCCACGAAGTAGAAGATGCCTTAACGGTGTTTGCACAAGACAATTTAAAGGCCCTTGGCACTGAAGCCAGAAAGCGGAGTGACTTTGAACAAGCAGGTTGGCTCCATGATTCTACGGTGGTAGAGATGGATGACATTAAGGACTTGCCTGAAGACATGCAATTTATGGCATACTTTGATGAAGAAGCTGATCGCGAACAATTAATTAAAGAGTTTACTGGTAAATTAACTGAATTAAAAACTTACGGCTTAGCAACAGGAGCCGGGAAGATCACCACTAGTTATATTGCTGATCAAGACTGGAATACTGCTTGGCAAAAGTACTACCATGTTATTGATTTTTCCCGGCACTTGGCTATTGTGCCTGAATGGGAAGATTATCAACCAGCTTTTAAAGATCAGCAATTAATTAAGCTTGATCCAGGTCTAGCCTTTGGGACAGGTAACCATAAGACAACGCAATTGGCAATGATGGGCCTTGAACGGGCAATGGTGAAACCAATGACGGTCGTTGACGTTGGTACTGGCTCTGGTATTTTAGCAATTGCTGCAGCAAAACTTGGCGCCACTGATATTTTGGCGACTGATATTTCCGATGAATCAATGACCGCTGCGCAGCAAAATGCCGCTTTAAATGATTTAACCAATATTCGCGTGCAAAAGACGAGTTTATTGGCCAATGTAGACGGAAAATTTGATATTATTGTTGCTAATATCTTAGCTGAAATTTTGCTTGATTTAATTCCACAAATGGATGCGCACTTAAATGATGGTGGTCAAATTATTTTCTCAGGGATTGACTATCTCCAATTGCCTAAGATTGAAAAGGCGCTGGACGAGAATGGCTTCAAGATCGACTTAACGATGAAGCAAGGTCGCTGGATCGGACTAGCTATTACTAGAAAAGAAGCATAGTTGTGGTAAAATAAAGAATAAATTAAGCTAAAATGAGAGGAAAAGATAGCTTGATCAAGAAAATTAAGCAAAGAATACTAACTTTGCCACTAATTAAGAAGCTCAATCAACGCCGCTTTATGCCACTGATTTGGTGGAGTTTATTAGTCATCATTTTGCCGTATCTTTGTAGCTTGCTACAGGTGCCGGTGGTCTGGCGAGTTGGGATTGTTTTTATCATTATTAATTGTCTAATTAGTTATCATCTAGGGAATTTAATTATTAAATTGCGTTTAAACAAATGGTGGATGTTACTCATGCCGGTTGTTTTCTGTTTAGCAATTTTGCCTAGGTTTGCGAACTATAATTTAATGTTTGGCCTTATTTATCTCATTATCGAAGCTTTTGGCTTAATGAATAAAAATATTTATCGCTAGAAGGGATGATCATCATGTCCAAGTATGTTGAGATGACGCATGATCAGGTAATCGCCGCCTGTCAAAAATATATGAATAAAGAGCAACTAGCTTTTGTCGAAAAGGCATATGAATATGCCAATCGTGCTCATGCTGGTCAAAAGCGAGCTAGTGGGCAGCCATATATTATTCACCCCACCCAAGTTGCCGGGACTTTAGCTACTTTAGGTCTAGATCCAGATACTGTGGCAGCGGGCTTTTTGCATGATACAGTTGAAGATACTGACGTTACCAACGATGATATTAAACGCGATTTTGGCGAAGATGTCGCTTTTATCGTCGATGGGGTAACTAAATTAAATAAGTATCAATACAAGTCACACCAAGAATTTTTAGCTGAAAATCACCGGAAGATGCTGATTGCGATGGCTAAGGACTTGCGGGTGATCATGGTTAAATTGGCTGACCGTTTGCACAATATGCATACTTTGCAACACTTGCGCCCTGATAAACAACGCCGAATCGCTTCAGAAACGATGGATATTTACGCCCCATTAGCTGACCGCTTGGGTATCGGGACAATTAAGTGGGAATTAGAAGATATGAGTTTCCACTACTTAAATCCTGAAGCTTACTACCGGATCGTCAACTTGATGGATGTTAAGCGGAGTCAAAGAGAAAAGTACATTTCTGACGCGATTAACGTTTTAAAAAGTACTCTGGATAGTCTGGGCATTAAGTATGAGATTTATGGTCGGCCCAAGCATATTTACTCGATTTACAAAAAGATGGTTAACAAGCATAAAGACTTTGATGAAATCTATGACTTGCTAGCTGTAAGAGTGATTGTGAAGACAGTGCGGGATTGTTATGCGGTCTTGGGTGCGGTGCATACTGAGTGGAAGCCAATGCCAGGACGGTTTAAGGATTATATTGCCGTGCCTAAGGTCAATGGTTACCAGTCTTTGCACACGACGATTATTGGACCTGGTGGTCGACCACTTGAAATTCAGATTAGAACTGAACAAATGCATGAAGTCGCTGAATACGGGGTTGCCGCCCACTGGGCTTACAAACGTGGTAATTTTGAAGGAGTTAAGGAATCCTCTGCTGGCGACCAATTAAACATGGTCAAGGAAATCCTAGAATTAAAGGATGAAACTAAAGACGCTGATGAATTTATGCGCAGCGTTAAAAGTGATATTTTCTCTGATCGTGTTTATGTCTTCACGCCTAAAGGCGAAGTTTATGAATTGCCTAAGGGTGCGGTTACGCTAGATTTTGCTTATGAAATTCACACCCAAGTCGGCGACCATGCCGTTGGGGCTAAGGTTAATGGCAAATTAGTTCCACTAGACTGCAAACTCAAAAACGGTGACGTCATTGAAATTATGACCCAGTCGAATGCGGCACCGTCCCGTGACTGGGTGGACATTGTCCAAACTTCCCGGGCTCGCAACAAGATTCGCCGTTACTTCAGAGCACTTGATCGTGAAGACAGCATCGAGCGCGGCGAAGAAGAAGTGGCTAGTTTATTGCGTGAACACGGCTTAAATGCTAAGGAGTTCATGGACAAGGATCACATTGATAAGATCTTAGACCACTTTAATTACCATACTCCTGAAGAATTGTATGCTGCGATTGGTTTTGGTGATCAATCAGCCATGGGTGTCTTCAACCGTTTGACCTTTGACTTGCGTAAGAAACAAGAACAAGAAAAGCAAAAGAAGCATGAAGAAGAAATTCTGAATTCTGGGCAAAAGTCTGCTCAAAGTGAACCAGCGCCTAAGAACAATAATGCCGGAACAATGAAGATCAAGCACAAGAATGGGGTCATGATCCAAGGTGTCAGTGACTTAATGCTCCATTTAGCTAAGTGCTGTAACCCTGTTCCTGGGGATGAAATCATCGGCTATGTCACTAAAGGTCGCGGGGTAACCATTCACCGGGCAGATTGCCGTAACATTACCAAAGAAGCTGCCAATGAAGGCCGTTTAATCGACGTTGAATGGGAAAACGTCGGTGAAGATTCTAGTTTGCAATCCTTCAATGCCAATATTGAAGTCTTTGGTTACAACCGTGGTAATTTGCTCAGTGATATTATCAATAAATTGAATTCTTTAACCAAGAACATTAATAATATTTCTGGTAAGGTCAATGATGAAAATATTGCCCATGTTTATGTCACTGTTGCGGTTAAGAATGCCAAGCAATTGGAGAGTATTTTAAGCGGCTTAAGAGACGTACCAGATGTTTATGAGACAAAGAGGTCAGATAATTAATGCGAGTTGTCATTCAAAGAGTTAATCATGCCCAAGTAGATATTGCTGGCAAAACTGTTGGTAAAATTGGCAAAGGCTTTTTACTATTAGTTGGTCTGCGTGAAGGGGATGAACTAGCAGTTGTCAAAAAGGCAGCTGATAAGATTGCCAAGATGCGCATTTTTGAAGATGAAGAGGGCAAGACTAATTTATCTTTAAAAGATGTTGGCGGCGAAATTTTGAGTGTTAGTCAGTTTACTTTACTTGCTAATACGAAGAAGGGGAATCGTCCTAGTTTTGTTGAAGCGATGCGCCCACCAAAGTCAAAAGAATTATGGGAAGATTTTAACCAAGAATTGGAAAATAATGGCTTCCATGTTGAGACCGGTGAGTTCGGAGCTGACATGCAAGTTAGTTTGGAAAATGATGGTCCCTTTACGATTGTGTTAGATCTGTAAACTTTTTAAGAAATCGTTTACAAAGGTTGACATTATCGTCTTAAAAATATAAGCTAAAAAAGAATTATCGATGACAAAGAAGAAAGATTGGCAGATCTATTGACAGAGACTGTTTGCTTGGTGAAAGAACAGATAGATCAGAATCTGTGACACCTTTAACAGATAATGGTTCGTTTCGCGAGCGTTAATCGTAGGAATTATAAGGTGGTACCGTGCTAATCTTAAGCGCCCTTGAAGGTTTTTCAAGGACGCTTTTTTTAATTTGTTAATGAAAAAATAAAGGATGATAAAATGAGAGTTCAAAGACCAAAAGGTACAGTCGACATTCTACCTGATGCTTCTGGTTCCTGGGAAAAAGTCGAAGCCATTGCCCGCGACTTTTTCAAAAAGGCAAATTACCGGGAAATCCGGACACCAAGTTTTGAAAATTATGAAGTCTTTTCCCGTTCAAGTGGTGAAAGTTCTGATGTTGTTGAAAAGGAAATGTATGATTTCAATGACAAAGGTGGTCGTCACATTGCCCTTCGTCCAGAAGGAACCGCTGGGGTAGTGCGGGCTTATGTTGAAAACAAGTTATATGGTCCAGATGTTGTTAAGCCATTCAACGTTTACTACATCGACAATACTTTTAGATATGAAAGACCACAAGCCGGGCGACAACGTGAATTTCACCAAATCGGGGTTGAAAGCTTTGGTTCAGCTAGTCCATTAGCTGATGTGGAAACCATTATGATGGGCCATGATTTATTGGCTGAACTTGGAGTTAAGAATTATGAATTGCACATTAACACTTTAGGTAACGCTCAAGTTCGTCAAGATTATCATGATGCTTTGGTCAACTACTTTACTCCTTTGAAGGATCAACTTTCTGAAGATTCTCAAAGACGGTTAGGGATGAATCCATTGAGAATTTTGGATTCAAAGGCTGAACAAGATAAGCAATTCTTGCCAGATGCTCCAAAGATTGTTGACTACTTAGATGAAGACTCGAAGAAGAATTTCGAAACCATTACTAACATGCTTGATCAATTAGGCATTAATTATGTCATGGATGATGACTTAGTACGTGGGCTTGATTACTACACTGGCATCATTTTTGAATTTATGGTTGAAGACAAGAACTTATGGGAATCTGCAACCACTATTCTTGGCGGTGGACGTTATGATCACTTAGTTCAAGAATTCGATGGTCCAGCAACCCCTGCTGTTGGTTTTGGGATCGGTGAAGAAAGATTAATGCTTGTTTTAAAGGAACAAAATCCAGCTTTATTTGCTGATGAAGGCATTGACTTCTTCATTACCAACATTGGGGAAGGTACCGAAATGAAGACCGTTGAAATCGCAAGATCTTTGCGTAAGCAAGGCTTTAAGACCCAATACGATGTTGATCAAAAGAAACTAAAGGCGCAATTTAGAAAGGCTGATCGTGTTCACGCTAAGTATGTCATTACTTTAGGTGCTAAGGAACTTGAAAATGGCACTTTGAACATCAAACGGTTAGCTGATGGTAAGACAATTGACTTAAGCCTTGAAGACTTAAATGATATGCAAACTGTAATGGAAAAATTGAAGGACTAAAAAATGGAACACATGGATAAAAGAACAGACTATTGTGGCAATATTACTAGTAAATATGAAGGCCAAGAAGTAACTCTATATGGTTGGGTACAACGTGTACGTAACTTGGGTAACTTAGTCTTCATCGATTTACGTGACCGTGAAGGAATCGTTCAAGTTGTTGTTAACAAGGATTCTGGTAAGGAATTAATGACCATTGCCGATGAACTTGGTAGCGAATACGTTATCGAAGTTAAGGGTAAGGTTGTTAAGCGTTCAAGCGTTAACCCAGAGATGAAGACTGGGGAAGTTGAAGTTGACGCAACTGAAATTGACATCTTGAACAAGTCAAAGGTGCCACCATTTGAAATTAAGGATGACATTACTGCTAACGAACAAACTCGTTTGAAGTACCGTTACCTTGACCTTCGTCGTCCAACTTTACAAAAAGCACTTATCTTGCGTTCTAAGATTTTGCGTGCTGTTCATGAATACTTTGACGAAAATGGTTTCATCAATATCGAAACTCCAATTTTAGGTAAGTCATCTCCAGAAGGTGCCCGTGACTATCTTGTACCATCAAGAATTTACCCAGGTAGCTTCTATGCTTTACCACAATCACCTCAATTATTTAAACAATTATTGATGGGTGCTGGTTTTGATAAGTACTACCAATTAGCAAAATGTTTCCGTGACGAAGACCTTCGTGGTGACCGTCAACCAGAATTTACGCAAATCGATATGGAAACTTCCTTCCTTGATGAAAAAGGCGTTCAAGATTACACTGAAGGCTTATTAAAGAAGATCATGAAAGATGTAATGAACATTGATCTTAAGACGCCAATTAAGCGGATTACTTGGACTGAATCAATGAACAAGTATGGTTGTGATAAGCCAGATACTCGTTACGAAATGTTCATTCACGACTTAAGTCCAATCTTTAAGGATTCAGACTTCAAAGTCTTCTCAGGTGCAATTGCTGATGGTGGTTATGTCAAAGGTTTGGCTGTTAAGAATGGTGCTAAGGCATACTCACGTAAGAAGATTGATGAAAAGGCTGATTACATCAAGCGTTACCATGCAAAGGGCTTAGCTTGGGTTAAGTATGAAGATGGTGAATTCTCAGGTCCAGTTTCACGTTTCTTAACTGATGAAAACAAGGAAGCTTTGATCAAGGAATTTGACCTTGAAGGTGGAGAATTAGTAGTCTTTGTTGCTGACAAGTGGAAGGTCTGCTGTGATTCACTTGACCACCTTCGTCGTGAATTTGCTAAGGAAACCGGCATTATTCCAAAAGATGTTTATGACTTTGTTTGGGTTGTTGACTGGCCATTATTCGAATACGATGAAGGTCTTGGCCGCTGGATCGCTGCTCACCACCCATTCACCATGCCAGATGATGAAGGTATTAAGTTACTTGATACTGATCCACACAAGGCTCACGCTCGTTCATACGATATTGTCATGAACGGTGACGAAATGGGTGGTGGTTCAATCCGTATCCACAAACGTTCAATCCAAGAAAAGATGTTCAAGGCTTTAGGCTTCACTAAGAAGAGAGCTTACGAACAATTTGGTTACTTGATGGATGCTTGGGACATGGGCTTCCCACCACACGCTGGTCTTGCCATTGGACTTGACCGTTTCGCAATGATGCTTGCTCAAAAGGACAACATTCGTGACGTTACTGCCTTCCCTAAGAATGCTAATGCCAGCGAACCAATGATGCACGCTCCAGCACCTGTAACTGATCAACAACTTGAAGATATTGGTATTCAAGTTGATCCAGCTTTTGAAAAGAGTGTTAAGGATACTGAAGCACGTCTTGAACAAGAAGCTGCAGAAGATGCTGCTAAGAATGCAACTTGGGATGATTAAGTTAAATTGAATAAAAGATAGAGAAATGTCTGGAAAAATTCGTTTTCCAGACATTTTTTCTCTTTGTTACACAATTTGTTAAATGATTGTAAATTTGTACGCCCAAAAAACTGTTATTATAATTAAGCGGATATAGATAAGCATAAAAATAATAAAACGATAATTTAAAAATCATTAAAAGTTAAAAACTGTATTGTGAGGGATATCATTGCGGAAAAGAAATAAAAAGTTATTAAGTGTATTAGCATGTGCTGGGGTTCTTGCAACTGCCGGGGCTAGCGTAGCAGAAGTTTCTACCAACTCAATTTTAAATCAAACTGTTCAAGCTGCTAAGAAGTCAGTTAAGGCTCGCAGTTACGGTGTTGATGTTGCTAGTTACCAATCAACTAACTTAAGTAGTCATGCTAACGCTGGGGCTCAATTTGCGATTGTTAAGGTTAGTGAAGGCACTGGCTACCGCAACCCTAAAGCTGCTGCCCAAATTAAGAGTGCAATTAGTAATGGGATGATGCCAATGGCATACCACTTTGCTACTTTTGGTGCCAACAGTAGTGCTGCTAAAGCTGAAGCAAAGTATGCTGTCTCATCAGCTAAGGCTTTAGGCTTACCAAATGGTTCATACATTGCTTGTGACTGGGAAACTGGTCAAGGTAACAATGTCAATGGTGGTAAGAATGGCAGTGCTAATGCAATCATTGCTTTCATGAAGCAAGTTAAAGCTTCAGGCTTCCAATCATTGCTTTACTCAGGTGCCCACTTATTAAAAAATAATATCAACACAAACAAAGTTAACAATGCCTTTCCAAATTCACTTTGGGTAGCTTCATACGCTACAATGGGACGAATTGACAATCCTAACTTTGCTTACTTCCCATCCATGGACGGTGTAGCTATTTGGCAATTCACTGATAACTGGCGCGGTTTAAACGTTGACGGTAATATCACCTTGTTGCCATTGTCATACGGTAATGGCTCAAGTCAAGCACCTAAGGCAACTTCAGTTAAGAACAAGAAGACAGTGATGCATAAGGCAGCTGTTTACGACAAGAACGGTAATAAGACGGGTAAGACTGTTAAGGCCTACAAGAAGGTAACTGTACTTGGTGGTGTGGTAACAATCAAGGGCACTAAGTACTACCGGACTGGTAAGAATTCATACATTAAGGTTGCTAATGTTGACGGTACTCCTCGTCAATTGAAGAAGAGTGGTTTAGTTTTCGATAAGAATGGTAAGATTACTAAGGCACCAACCATTATGGCCAACACTACTGTTGCTACTTATGGTAAGAAGAATATCGGCGGTGTTGAATACTACAAGATTAACAAGAACCGTTACGTTAAGGTTAGTGACTTTAAGTAAAAGACGTTAAGTTAAAAAGCTTGAGGGAAATCCTCAAGCTTTTTTTATGCTTATTTTTAATCGACATATACTAAATTATGTTAAGCTATAATGTAAAACTTTTGTAAAAAAGCTGATTCTTTTCATTTTGATAACAAAGGCTGTCATGATATCTTAAGGTTTAGATAGTACAAAACATGGTATGATAATATTAAAGATAAAACAGCGAATGAAGATGGAGAATTTAGATGCAAATGAGAAATAAGAAATTTTTGGGTATGCTGGCTTGTGCAAGTCTGTTATCTGTAATTGCTACCGTTACTTCCCAGGCCCCTCGCGCTTTTAATTCTAAGCAAGTAGAGGCGGCGACTAATTCCGTTGGCGCAAGACAGCTAGGTGTAGATGTAGCCAGTTATCAAAGCAGTAATGTTGCTAATATGGCAGCAGCAGGGAGCCAATTTGCCATTGTTAAAGTAAGTGAAGGAACTAATTATCGTAACCCCAAGGCTTCAGCCCAAATTCAAAGTGCAATCAATAATAATATGATGCCAATGGCCTACCATTTCGCTACTTTTGGTGCTAACAGTACCAGTGCTGCAGCAGAAGCTCAATATGCAGTTGCTTCAGCTAAGGCTTTAGGTTTGCCAAGTGGTTCATATATTGCTTGTGATTGGGAGTCAGGACAAGGTAATCAAATTAATGCAGGAAAAGATGCTAGTGCAACTGCAATTTTGGCCTTTATGGATCAAGTTAAGCAGGCAGGTTTCCAACCATTACTTTATTCTGGAGCTTACTTATTAAATAATAATATTAATACCAGTACTATCTTAGCAAAGTACCCTAATTCATTATGGGTAGCTTCTTATGCGACTGCTGGTCGAATTGATACACCAAATTTCGCGCACTTTCCATCCATGGATGGGGTGGCAATTTGGCAATTTACCGATAATTGGCGTGGATTAAATGTCGACGGGAACATCACTTTATTGCCACTTTCATATAATAGTGCAACAACACAAGCTCCGGTAACTCCAAGTACAACTAATAATAGTAGTAATCAAACTACTAATAGTTCTACTGCCACAGACAGCAATTTAAATACTGAAGCAGCGGCTGCTAATAATAAGACGACCACCGCTTCAAGCTCTGAGCAGAAGACTACTAAACAAGTGATGCATAAAGCATTCGTTTATGATAAGAATGGTAAACGGGTGGGTACTAAAGCCATTGGTGCTTATACCTATGTGACTGTACTTGGCGGCATTGTTAAGATGCATGGTAAGAGTTACTACAAGATCGGTGAAAATGAGTACATTGTTTTAGGTAATGTAGATGGTACCAATCGAACATTAAGCCATAATGCCTATGTTTATAACAATAAAGGTGTGCGCGTTTACACGCCAACTTTAAGAAAAGGAATGTCGCTGGCAACTTACGGTTCAAGAATGAAGATTAATCATAAGATGTATTACCGGATTAATAAGAAC
The DNA here is from genome assembly GCF_004009905.1 of Lactobacillus xujianguonis. Classification (GTDB taxonomy): domain Bacteria; phylum Bacillota; class Bacilli; order Lactobacillales; family Lactobacillaceae; genus Lactobacillus; species Lactobacillus xujianguonis. The sequence continues at coordinate 2,326 of NZ_ML136894.1, read as the reverse complement.
CGTTACGTTAAGGTAGCAAACTTCTAGAAGAAAAGAACAGAGAAAATAATCAAGTTTTACGACTTGATTATTTTTTTGGCGAAAGATTAATGAATTTGTTATAATTTAACAACGGCTGATAGCTTATAATAAACAGGAAAAGAAAATAATTTAGAAGTAGATTGGAATAAGAAGTAAATATGGATCAACTTGATCAATTCAACCGCAGGTACAATTTCTTTTCGAAATTGTCAGCTGCCTTATTTTACTCAATTGCCGTAGCCGTGGCCTTGAATTTCTTTTGGACACCAGGACACATGTATTCATCCGGGATTACGGGTTTTGCGCAGTTAATTAATTCAATTAGTGAGCGCTTCTTACCGTTTACCATTTCAACATCCCTGATGTACTTTGTTTTGAATGTTCCATTGTTCATTTTAGGTTGGACCAAAATCGGCCATAAATTCACCTTTTTCACGATTATTGCCGTTGCTTTAGGATCATTCATGATGCACATTGTGCAACCACTGACGGTTCACTGGGATCCTTTATTATGTGCGATTTTTGGTGGGGTGATTAACGGTATCGGAACCGGTTTTGCTCTTAAGAACGGGATTTCAACTGGTGGACTTGATATTATCGGCATTGTTTTCAGGATGAAAACTGGGACGAGCTATGGTAAGTTTAATATCTTAGTTAACTTAGTCATCATTTGTGCGGCTGGTTTTGTTTTTGGCTGGACCAGAGCCTTGTATTCAGCCTTGACTATTTTTATTAATGGGCGCGTAATCGATGCGGTCTACACGCAGCATAAGAAGATGCAGGTGATGATTGTCACTGAGCATCCCCAAAGTATCATTAACGGGATTCAGAATAAGATGCACCGCGGAATCACTATTTTGCATGATGCTGAAGGTGCCTATGGTCATACTGAAAAGACAGTGCTGATTACCATTATCGATCGCTATGACATGTATGATATTCGTGAAATCGTAAAAAAGGCCGATCCATATGCCTTTATGAGTGTCAGCGAAGTCGAGAAGGTCTACGGCCGCTTCAAAGAGCAAGAGATAGTCTAAGTAACAAAAATAACCTAGAAAACTCAGTTTTGAGTCTTCTAGGTTATTTTTTATTGTTGATTTAGTATTTTAGTCATATAGCCATTAACTGCAGCTGCTTGCATTTGCTCCCAATTATTGAATTCAGTTTCTGCTTTAACGAAACTATCAAGTTTAGTACTTGGAAGACTAGTTAATGCTTCAAAATCTTTAACCTTTAAGGCTTTCATAAAGAAATTAAAATTCGCAAATTTTGTATTGGTTTGCATAAATTGCGGTGTAAATAAATCTTGATAGGCAACTGCTTGTTTAGCTTGTTTTTGCGCCATCATTTCCAGACGCAATTTGAATAAATCTTCGCTGTTCATCCTGATCCCTTTCTGCAAATACTTAATGATTATAGCATTTGAAGTGGGGCAGGCGAAACACTACTTGCAATTTTCTTCAATTGTTTTAACTGGGTTGAGCCAAGTGCCGACATTACGGAACCAGTTGTTACATGGATAGCCATGATCATTAATGTAGTCGTGGTTGGTTTTAGTAACTCCTAAATGAAGGTGACTGCCGGTTAATTTACCAATCTTTTGGCCGGTCTTAACCATTTGACCAGCTTTAACCTTGATGTCTTTCTTCTTATTGAAGCCTTCTTGATAAATCTGAACATAATTGTCTGGACTAATTACCCAAACAAACCAGCCTAAGCCATTACCATAGGCTACTTTTTTGACCGTACCTGGGTGAACGGCTCTGACCGTTGAGTGACCAACTTCTGAAAAACCAAAGTCCCAACCATCGTGGAAATAACTTAATGGTTTAATGGAACGGGCATAGTTGGTAATTCCAAAAACTTGCGCATTATACATTGGCCGGACACCTTTTTTATCTTGTACGGCAAAAGGGTAATTCCAATCGTTCTTTATGGAAGGGTCAACTTCTTCAGTTTGAATATCAGCGTTCTTCTTTTTAGCTGCTTGAGTATTGTTTGAGCCAAATAATAAACTAGATGAGAGCGCAACAAGAGCAGCACTAGCTAAGATAAACTTCTTTTTCATTTACGTTAAATCAGAAAAAACTGATTTAAGCCTCACTTTCTCCTTATAATTTTCGTTATTCATTGTAAGGCTTGGATGTTACAATCATGTTACCGAAAAATTAAGAGCAAAATAAACATTCTAAGCTAAATAGTGAATTAGTTATCCGACGGGATAATTGATTCACTATTTTTGTTCTCTTGTAGAATTAAAGTAGTAGTAAAACGATATGCCCTGTCGCTTTTAGACACTTGATGT
>NZ_ML136893.1 GCF_004009905.1 Lactobacillus xujianguonis | reverse complement strand
TGACCTATTACAATGCCGAGAACAATCGAGCACGTAGTCTGATAGGCTTTCAAAGCCGGTTGGAAATTGCAATTTTAGCTTATAATTTGGCTTATTGTTTAGAACGATTTAACTAGCACCACGCGTAATTAATTATATTTCTGCGCATACTTCCGCTTTTCATATGATGTTTTATCGGATAATCGGTATTTATATAGATGCTTTGTTTAAAAATGATACAAAGAAGGCAAATGAAATCAGAGAAGATATGGTGAAGTACGGCTATAAGGATTTTATTACTAGTTGGCCAAAGTAAAGAATGTAAGAAATACATTACAATTATAAGCTATCTTTTTAAAGCAGACGGTAAAATTAAGTTGGATGAAGATAAGAGTGAAAAAATCGATATGTAGGTGGTACCGATGTTAGATTTTCTAAAAGAAAGATGGCGTAGCATTGCTTGTGCGACTATCTTGGCAATCTATGCCAGTATAGAACATCACAGTATAAATTGGATTTATTTCTTGATAGTAGTAGCAATAATTGTGTTGCCCCTCTCATATTTCTGGGAAAGATCTAGCTTGTCAAGAAAGTTAATAGCTTTTTGGCAAAGGCTAAGGAGGTAGTTATGCTATCAGTTTGGCGAAAAGCAATTCCAAGGATAATCTGGTTGTTTGTAATTCTAGCAATTTGCTTTTACAATAGTCATAATTTATGGGTGCGACTTTTCGGTGTAGCAGTTGTTATCATCGACATACCACTGATTTACTTTGAAGAAAAGAAAAAACTTGCTAAAAAGGATGAAACTGATTCAAAGTAACTGAGAAATTTTAAAAAGCAGATTATCTGCCTGATGTCTCTTCAATGACATTGTAGGTAGAGATCTGCTTTTTTGTATTTCTTTACATACATGCGATACACTTGCACTACGAGAGAAAAGAGAGTGAAAATATGAAAAAAGATCAAATTGTTGTTTTTCCAATTGTTATAACTACTACAAATGATGATAAAATCAAATATTCAGTAAGTCTTCCAGATCTTGATCGAGATACCCAAGGTAGAACTGTCGCAGAGCCAATTGAAATGGGGAAAGATCTGATTGGTACTATGTCTCTAGTAGAAGATTTGCCTAAATCTAATACCGAATTACCTCAGACTAAGAATAATCAAATTGCCACTCTAGTTACTGTCAATATTTCAAAATATAAAAGATTGAATGATGAAAGAGCTGTTAAGAAGACGCTGACTATTCCTAATTACTTAAATGAAGAAGCAAAGGAAGCTGGGTTAAACTTTTCTGCGTTATTAACTGATGCAATTAAATCTAAATTAGGTATTCAATAATTGAAAAAGCAGATCATCTATCTGATGTCTCTTCAATGACATTGTAGGTAGAGATCTGCTTTTTTTGTATTTTTGTTAACTATACTTAACAAAAATCCTACTTTTCATTAACTATACTTAACAAAAAGACGTTAATTTATTAAGTATAGTTAACAAGTCTAAGTAAAATCACAAACGAAAAGAGCTCACACAGCGAGAGCTCTTTTTTCTACATCATTATGCTATCCTTTTTTCAAATTCCACCACAATGTTCCTATTGCTATAACAGTATAAACAACTGCAGAGATTAAACACCACCATAGTTCCGGGATAATTGTCCAAAAGATAATGGAACCAATTAATAAAATTCCGGCTAGTAGTAGGGAAATGTAATCAACTTTGGCAAATAAGATTGTGATTCCTAAAGATAGCAATCCACTAGCGTATAAGCTTAATGAAATTATTGTAGAAAAGAGGTTGCTAGGAATAGGATAAAAGAAAATTATTAAGCATGCTAAAACGCCCAGGCTAAAAAGACCTAAAACAAGTCCAGTTATCGCGAAGGCACCACGGATTTCTTTACGCATTATTCTTTAGTATCTTCTTGTGCAGCCCAATGGTTGATTGGGCCCCACTTAGAACCAACCTCAATTGGGTGGGAGATAGCCTCATAGGTGAAGTCTTTGGCAATCTTCACACTTTCAATTAGCGGCGTGCCTTTAGCTAATTCTGCTGCAATCACTGCGGATAAGGTATCGCCAGTCCCGTTAACCCGGTCAGTCTTAAAGTATGGCTTAGTGAAGGAGTGGAACTTGCCGTCTGCAGTAAGTAAAACATCAGTAACTTCAGCTTCCTCGCCATCGTGGCGGCCTTTCATGAGCACGTTCTTCGCACCCATGGCTTGCAACTTTTTAGCCCCTTCTTTAATTTCATCTAAGTTGGTTAATTCAAGGCCAGTTAACTTCTTTTGTTCATAATAATTAGGCGTAATGATCTCAGCTAATGGGACCAAGCGCTTGATGAAGGTGTTATAAGAGTCATCATCCATTAAAGTATTACCATGTTTAGTCGAGATTACTGGATCAATGACAATTTTGCCAAAGTCATATTTTTCTAAGTTGTCAGCGACCACGTTCATTACTTTAGAATCAGCGACCATCCCTGTCTTAGCAGCGCCAATCTTGAAATCTGCTGCTAGGACATCAAATTGCTTTTGGATAAAGTCCAGCGGCATAATATGAGCAGCATAGATACCAGTAGTGTTCCCGGCAACAGCTGCGGTCATTAAGCCCATGCCGTAGACGTCTCGAGCATAGAAAGAGTGTAAGTCGGCAGGTGTACCAGCACTACCGTCACTATCATTGCCGGCAATGGTAACTGCAATTGGTTCTTTTGTCATAAATATCCCTCGCTTTTGTCTTTATTTTTTTCCATTATAACTAACTTGACAGAAAAAAACTTAAATAATAGGAAAAAGCTTTGTAAAAATCGCTAAAAATATTAAACTTAAAAGAAAACGGTTACTAATTTTAGAGGTAAAAAGCGATGACAGAAAAATATATTATGGCAATTGACGAAGGGACCACTTCTACGCGAGCGATGATCATCGATCACAATGGTAAAGAAGTTGCCTCTTCACAACGTGAATTTCCCCAATACTTTCCTGAACCAGGTTGGGTAGAACATAACGCGGCTGAGATTTGGCAAGCCGTGCAGACGACAATTGCGACGACTTTTATCGATTCAGGTTTACGGCCGGACCAGATTGCTGGGATTGGCATTACTAACCAGCGGGAAACTACGGTTATTTGGGATAAAAAGACGGGTCGTCCAATCTATAATGCAGTTGTTTGGCAATCACGGCAGACAACGCAATTAGCTGAGAAGCTGAAGCAAGATGGCTATAGTGAGATGATCCGCAAGAAGACTGGTTTAATTATTGACCCATATTTCAGTGCGACCAAGATTCGCTGGATCTTAGATCATGTACCAGGAGCACAAGAGCGTGCCGAAAAGGGTGAGCTACTCTTTGGGACGATTGATACTTGGCTACTTTGGAAATTAACAGAGGGTAAGGTCCATGATACGGACTACACCAATGCTTCCAGAACCATGCTTTTTAATATTCATGACTTGTGCTGGGATGATGATATCTTAGATTTATTGAATATTCCGAAGGCCATGTTGCCACAAGTGCGGACTAACTCCGAAGTTTATGGTTATACCACGCCATATACATTCTTTGGTGGCAAGGTGCCAATTGCAGGGATGGCTGGTGACCAACAATCAGCTTTATTTGGACAATTAGCCTTAAAGCCAGGGATGGTCAAGAACACCTATGGCACGGGTTCTTTCATTGTGATGAATACAGGCACGACGCCAACTGAATCAAACAATAACTTGTTAACGACGATTGCTTACGGCATTGACGGAAAAGTGAACTACGCCTTAGAAGGGTCAGTCTTTGTTTCGGGCTCTGCCATTCAATGGCTGCGCGATTCAATGAAGATGATTAAGACGGCACCAGAATCTGAAGATGCGGCTTACAAGTCTAAGTCTGAAAACGAAGTTTATGTAGTGCCAGCCTTTACCGGGTTAGGAGCACCATATTGGGATTCTGAAGCTCGAGGTGCGATCTTTGGCGTTACACGTGGAACAACTAACTATGACTTGATCAAGGCAACTCTGCAGTCACTGGCCTACCAGACGAGGGATGTGGTTGATACCATGCAACTTGATTCTGGTATTAAAATTCCAGCCTTGCGCGTTGATGGTGGTGCGTCCAATAATAATTATTTGATGCAATTCCAGGCTGATTTGTTAGGCACGAAGATTGAACGGGCTAAGATTCTTGAAACAACGGGCATGGGTGTGTCCTTCTTAGCTGGTCTGGCAGTGGGCTTTTGGAAAGATGTTGATGAATTGAAAGATATCTTTGTGATTGGTCAAGCCTTTGAACCGAAGATGAGCGAACATGAACGGGAGAAGTTGTATGCAGGCTGGCAGAAGGCCGTCACTGCAACAAGAGTCTTTGCTCATGGTGAGAAGTAATGACGATTGGCGAAGCATTGAAGAAGAAGCGCCAGGAATTAGGCTTGTCGCAAACTGAGATGGCGGCTGGCGTGTTGACGAAGTCGTATTATTCTAAGGTTGAGCGAGGACTTCATGAGATCAAGACTGTTGATTTACTTGAGATTTTGGCGATTCATCATGTTAATGCGAATGAGTTTTTGGAGCAATTTTCGTTAAATAAGATTGAAAAAAGTAAAAGTGTTAAATATGGTGAAATAATACGAGAATTGCACAAAGCGTATTATAGTCAAGATTTAGAGCAAATAAATGAAATTAGAACACAACTGAAGCAAGAAAAGCAAACCAAGGAAATAGAAAATTTAGATGCTCAGGCTGCTATGCTGGAAGTGGGTATAAAAAAAGATCCAAATATTTTATCAAAAGAAGATAAGTATCAAGTAAGAAATCTAATTTTTAAGACTGAAGAGTGGAATCAAGATAATTTAACCTTATTTTCAATAGCAATTCCTCTTTTTGACTTTGGTGAATTAAAATCATTAGTTAAATCAATCTTTAAAAACTTCAAAGACATAACTACTTTTTCTAATACTATTCAAGAAAAAGTTGCTGCAATTGCAGTTAATTATTTGCAAAATATGCTTTTCTATCATTATTTAGATCAAGAAACGCTAAATTTAGCACTTAATATCTTAAAAAAGATGACGCCATCACCCAGTAATTGCTTTGCAAAGATAATGGCTAGTTATTATACAGCGGTATTTTCTGGTGATAAAGATAGGGTCAGAAGTATTTTGATGTTTTTAAGGTTAAATGGGATGGATGCAATTGTTGAAAAATTAAAAGGTTGAAAGAAAAACATTCAAAAGTTCAAAGTGTCATATATGACACTTTGAACTTTTTTAATTGTTTCTGAGTAACATATTAAATATAAACTAAATTGTAAGTGAGATGGAAAGTATGATACCGTGGTATCCATGTCCTGGATGTTTGATATTTAGGAAGAAGATGAATCTTTTATTATGAAAATTATTAACAAAAATTTAGTTAAGGAAAACAAAATTGGCACTTTATTTTTTCGTAACGCTTCTTCAAAAGAGATGAAAAGATTTTTAAATCAATCTCTTAAAGGCAAGAATTATAAGGTAATTCCAAACGGCTTCTTTATATCATGTATATCCAAAAATAATGAATTGCCAGTTCAAGGATGGAAGATTCACGTTTCAGGGAATTCCACGAATTATCTTTCTATTTTAAATAAAGTCATAGAAACTATTAGTCCTTTAAACATCTCGTTTAAAGTTGTACCAGTAGCTAGTCTTTATGTGATGCTGTCTAAGGATTTCCCTAGAGAACAGGCAGGAAAGTTTATAACTATTTATCCTCAAAACAAAATACAATTTATCACAGTACTTAGATTATTATCTAGAAAACTAATTAAATATGATGGAATTCCAGTACTAACAGATAATGCAGTTACTAAGGTGGTTAGTTTTAGGTATGGGGCATTTGAAAAAATTCCGTTATATGATACTGAAGGAGACCAATATTATGGAATTTACAATGAAAAAAACAATGTAGTTGAAGACAGAAGAGAAATCGGTTGCTATAAGCCAGATTGGGTAGAGGATATTAATTACGGTAATGTTAGTACAAACATTGAATTAGAAGATAAATCAGCTTCTAAAATGTTGAGAAAGTATAATTTTGTAAATGCTTTACAGTTCAGTAACTTTGGTGGTGTGTATGAAGCAACTGATAAGAAAACAGCTATTCCAGTTATAGTAAAAGAAGCTAAGAAGTATTTTGGTGGTAAAAATTTTGAGAATGTGCATCCCCAAGATATTAGGTACCTTCGCAGAAGAGAATATAATTTCCTTCGCGAGTTATATTCATGTGGTTTTACTCCTAAACCAATTGACTATTTTAAAACTGAAGCTGGTGACTACTTGGTTGAAGAGAAAATAAATGGAATAACTCTACACGAATTTAAATTTGAGAATCCAATTTATTACCCTAATTCAACTAATGAAGATTATGAAAAATATGTATATAAATTATCGAATATCTTTTTAAATATTTATCACAAAATTTCGATTATTAATAGAAAGGGGTACGTTCTAAACGACTTGACGCCCAATAATATCTTATATGATGAAGACCAATTTAAGGTAATGGCAATAGATTTAGAAAGCGTCACTTATGTAGATGAAAAAATAGATAAAAAGCTTATTTACGTAACACCAGGTTATTCCAAATTATTAGAGACTAAAAAAATTGATGATAATGATTTGTTTTCTTGGGCAGCTTGCTTAGCAGATTGCCTAATTTCTAGGGCTCAGTTGATCACGTTAGATAGACAAATTATATCAAAGTCCTTGAAATTTTGCGGCTCTTTGTATGGAGGATGGCTAGAGCTATGTGGTCATTTGAGTGATTATTTTGCTAATTATAATAGTGAAATACTTACTAAACAAGTAATTAACGATTTAGAACTTATTATTAGAAAAGGTAATTATGCTAGTCAATAACGATGTTAAAGAGATTTTTGAAATAGGGCTTCAATCGCTAAGAACAAGTGTCAAAGATCAAAATATAAAAAGTAAATTAACACATTATTTCGAAAATGATTTTAGTTTTGCCTTTGGCGAATCTGGTATTCTTTATGGCTTGAAAATTCTAGGTATTGAGGGGAATGAACAGCTATTAAATAAGACAATGGTAAGCATAAAAAAGCAGGGAGATAATTCTTCAATATGTTCTTTAAGTAGAGGTAAATTATCTGCATTAGTTACTTTGTACTATTGCAAATCATATCCTACACTTGAATACCAAATAATGGGTCTAATGACCAAAAAATTGTCCGATTTGTTAATTGAAGAAGATATGAATTTTTCTTTATTTAATGGGATTACAAGTATAGGCTTTCTAGCGATTTATATGTATAAATTAACAAAAAATATGTACTTTATCTCTGTAGCCAAACTTGTCTATGATACTTTAGTTAAAATGCAGCCATGTGTTTCAAAATATGGACTTGCGTATGGTCATACTGGGATAGCATTATTTCTTATCAACTCATGTGTCTCGAAGCTTGAAACTTGCTAAACGATATATTCTTTGGGATGTGAAACATGGAAAAAAGTTAAATACTCTAAGAAAAGTTCGTGGCGTTACAGATAGTAATGACAATGAGATTCCATATATTTATATTCCATATGGTTCTTGTGGAATAATACGTACTATTTTGGAATATTTAAAACTTAAATACGATAAAGACTTAGAAAAAACATTAGAGTTTTTAAGTAACTCGATTTTAATAAAAACCACTTTACAATCAGGCTATTTATTTGGGACAGCAGGTGTTATTTCAACAATTTATGAATTAATTAAATATTTCCCAACAGATAAAAAGTATAAATATGCTTTTTCTAATTTAATAAATTCCTTATGCTCAACATCTTTTATTAAAAACGATCAATTATTGTTTCCGTCAGATCAAAATATGGAAAGTAATGTTGATTATGGGTCGGGACAGGTAGGAATCTTATTGACATTTTATAAAGTAATCAATGACATTGAATTTGATCCACTATTTAAATAACGAAAGGAGGTGAGTTTAAATTTGAATAATGAAAGGGGGTGAATTAAAATGAGAAACTTGACAAAATTACAAAAATTACCTGTAAAGAGCGTTGTCACACGAAGTGGCCACGACGCACCTAGATTTGCGAGTTCTTTAAGCGTTGGCTGTTCTGTAGGCTAAATATGAATAGAATAAAAATAGGGACATTTGTCCTTATTTTTTATAAATTGATGAATTAAGATAAAAAATATGTTAAAATTAAATAAATTTTAAATAATTTTATTATTCAAAAGGGATAAGTAAAAACAATGAAGATTAATATCAGATGGATTGTTAAAAACGTGCCAATCTGGCTCTTAATTTTAATCGTAATCACTTTAATTGCCGGTGGATTCGAAGGGGTCATTAACGGGATGATCTTCGGTCAATTTCCCAACTTGGTAGGCAAAGATGCTAATACTTTTGTCCATTTTTTAATCAAAAGTACTCTAATCTTCTTCGTTACTTACACCGCCATTGTCTTACAATATGTCTTTCTCAACCGCGCACGTAAGATTCTTAGAGTTAAGCTGAAGAAGACCATGTTGATTAACAGCTTTGCCTTACGTGAAGATGCGGCAGCCGGATTAAATCACATCAGTAACGATGCTAGCAAGATTGATGACCAATACTTCTCAATCATTGCCGGAATTCTATCATCAGGTGCAGCTGCCATTATTTCAACTATCTATGTGCTACAAGTTAATCTGCTCATGGGGATTATCTTCATTGCTTTTTCTTGTCTGAGTTTAGTGCCAATGTTGTTTGGCAAGAAGAAGCTGGGGGCTTTAGGTAAAGAATGGAGTGACCAGAACTCCAAGATGATGCAGTCAGCGGGAGCCTGGTTCCACGGGTTGCGTGATATTTTACAATACCAAGTGCAGAAGCAATTTTTCAAGCGAGTTAGCACAGATGTAGAAACCAGTGAAAATACCCTCTTGAAACAACAAAACTTACAATGGGGCATTCAATACTTTAACTTCTTACTCACCATTGTTGCAGTTGTTGGACCTTGGGCGCTTGGCTTTTACTTCATTAGTACTCATCAATTTGGCGTGACGATCAGTGCTTTATTATCACTGACTTTATCAGCTAACAGTGTCGTGCAAAACTTCCGCCAATTAATGCAGTACTGGTCATCCGTAGCCAGCACCACCGAAATTCGCAAGATTAACGTCTCTGATCAAGATATTTTTACTCAAAGTTCAAGTGAAGTTGACCAACCCGAGATTAAATTTGCGGACGTTAGCTTAACTTACCAAGACAAGCCCGTCTACGAAGATGTGAACCTTGATTTACCATATGGAACAAAGGTCTTACTTCAAGGACCATCTGGTTCAGGTAAGAGTACCTTGTTAAATATGGTGTCAGGTTTTCTTAAGCCAACTAAGGGTGAAATTACCGTCGGCTCAACTGCACCGGTTCCAAGCAACACCGTTTATATTGCGCAAACACCTTGGATTTTTGAAGGCAGTATCCGTGATAATTTGAGTTTAGGGCAAGAATTTTCTGATAAGCAATTATTAGCTGCCCTTAAGCAAGTTGGTTTGGATCAAGAATTTGGTCAGCAACCACTTGAGCGGATGATCCATCCCGATCAAGAAGACTTATCAGGTGGTCAACGGCAACGTTTAGTCATCGCCAGAGCACTCTTACGGGATCGGCCAATTATCTTGCTTGATGAAATTACCGCTGCTCTTGATGAACAAAATGCCAATGATATTCGGCAGATTTTGTACAACACGCCAAAGACAGTGATCGAAAGTGCCCACCATATTAACTTTGATTTAGCCAAGAAGTATGGCTTTTCATCACTAATGATTAAAGATCATCATTTAGTAAAAGAATAGAGATTAAACGTCGAAAGTTTCGGCGTTTTTTCTTGCCTAAAATTCCTCCCTGCGAGATAATGCTATAATTATTTTAATCTGTTAACCATAACACGTGAGGTGATCATATGGCACATAATCGACTTGTGGCACTAGATGGTGCCCTGAATTTCCGTGATGTCGGAGGCTATCAGAATGCGCAAGGCCAAAGCGTCAAATGGAATAAAATTTACCGTTCAGATTCTTTAAGTTCCTTATCTTTTAAAGATAAGATCAAGCTGGCGAAGTTGAAGGTCGCAGTAGACTGTGACTTAAGATCGAGTTATGAGAAGAATTCGTCCCCAGATGTTTTGTGGGCGAGCGTTAAGTATGTCGATGTTCCGCTTTATTCAGATAATATCAGTGAAGACAAGAGCGACAACAAGTTGTTCCGTTTCTTCCATCATTTACCTAATTTAAAGGATAATTTTATTGGGCAGATTTATCAGCGGACCTTGCTTAATACTCATAGTCAGGAAGAGTTTGCCAAAGTCTTTGCCGAGTTATTGGAACTGCCAGCAGATCAAGCTTTGGTTTACCACTGTAGTGCCGGTAAAGACCGGACAGGAATGGTATCGGCTTTAATCTTAATGGGGCTTGGTGTCGATGATGACACGATTGCCCGCGACTATTTATTAACTAACGAATTATACGACTTTGCTGTGTCGCGTAATTTACCAAGTAATGATCAAATTTCCGCGATTATTGCCAAGATGAATGTCACTAAGGGTGAAGGCATCGCAATTCGTGGGATCACCGAGACCATTCGTCAAGGCTGGGGCAGTTTTGATTCTTTCTTCAAAAAAGAACTAGGCTTCAGTCAAGCAGATTTAAAGCAGTTAAGAGCAATGTATTTAGAATAGGTAGAAAATTTAATGGTAACTTTATCAGATGTAGCTAAAGAAGCCAATGTTTCAAAAATGACTGTTTCGCGGGTAATTAACCACCCGGAGCAGGTGACGCCAGAACTGAAAAAGCTGGTCATTCAAGCCATGGAAGAATTGGATTATCATCCCAATTCTGTGGCCCAGGCTTTGGTCAATAATCGGTCCAATGTGGTTGAATTTGTTACGCTCGAAGATATTGATACAACTGAGCCCTACTATATGAACTTGTTATTCGGCTTTGCCAAAGGCTTAGCAAAGAAGCAATATGCCTTGCAATTAGTAACTGATCGCACCAAGATTGAGCAGAGCAATGCAGATGGCTATTTAATTACTGGGGCCCGTAACGGAGACTATGAATTATTTGACCAGCTCAAGAAGCCATTTGTCTTATTTGGTGAAAATCACCGCGGCTTTGATTTTGTCGATACAGATAATAAAGCTGGGACTAGGATGGCCACCGAGTATGCTTTGTCACGGTTGTATAAGCACATTATCTTTGTGGGGATTGACTTGAAAGAGCCGTTTGAATATTCACGTGAAGCTGGCTATATTAATACTTTGCAGAAAAGGCAATTGATTCCGCAAATCTACCGGGTGTCTAACCACAGCCACTCAGCGCAGAGTTTAATTAAGAAAATGTACCAGGACTTTAAGAAGGATACTTGTTTTGTCTGTGCTAGTGACCGGATTGCTGTAGGGATAATTCGTGAATTAGAAAATCAGGGAGCTAAAGTACCGGATGATTTTGGCGTGATTGGCTTTGATGGGGTCTTTCTTGATCAAGTTTCTAGCCCGAAATTAACGACGATTAGGCAATCAATTTTTAAGATGGGCGACCTCTTAGCAGGGATGTTACTGCAAAAGATTGCTCAATCAGGTTCACCACAAGGAGAAGTTTTGATTGAGCCAACCTTGGTAAGAAGAGGATCGACTAGGTAAGGGAGAGTTTGGAAGAAATTCCAAACTCTTTTTTTGATACCGGTAACAGATCAAATCCTCTTGTAAACGGTTTCGTATATCAACTAAACTGAGACTGGAGGAATTTTATTATGGCACATTGGTATGATCACGCAATTATTTATCAAATTTACCCTAAATCCTTTCAAGATAGCAATGGCGATGGCATTGGTGACTTGAACGGGATTAGGAAAAGAATCCCTTACTTAAAAGATCTCGGCGTTAACGCAGTGTGGTTGAATCCCGTTTTCGTTTCACCACAAGTTGATAATGGCTACGATGTTTCTAATTATTTTGCTATTGATCCTCATATGGGGACGATGGCAGATATGGAAAACCTAATTTCTGACCTTCATCAAGCCGGAATTCATGTCATTATGGACTTCGTGTTAAACCACACTTCTGATCAACATCCGTGGTTTCAAGATGCAATCAAAGATCCTAACAGTATTTACCGCGACTACTACATTTTTGCTGGTGAAAATAATCAGCGTCCAAATAATTGGGGTAGCTTCTTTGGCGGCAGCGTCTGGGAACCCGATCCGGCTGGCACTGGACAATCTTATTTCCACTTGTTTGACAAGCGGATGCCGGACTTAAACTGGAAGAATTCCGAAGTTCGTCACGCGATGCTAGAGATTGCGGAATACTGGTTAAATAAAGGAATTGATGGCTTACGCTTGGATGCCTTTATTCACGTGGGCAAAGCAGATTTACGTCAAAACTTTCCCACTCTAGATAATAGTTCTGAACCAGTGATTGCAGAACCGTTCTTTGCTAACTTACCGCAAGTCCAAGAATGGCTCAGACCATTTTGTGAAAAGATCAAGCAAGACTACCCTGACACCTTGCTCTTAGGTGAAGCTGCTAGCGCAAGTGTCAACTTAGCCGTTGATTACACTACTAAGCGTAACCACTTGATGGACAGCGTAGTTACTTTCCGATACTTTACGGATGACGAAAGTCATGTTGATCCAAACTTCCCAGCTGCTTATCAACCTAAGCCATTAGACATGGATGCCTTTAAGGAAAATCAAGCAGTTTGGCAACAAACTCTAGCGGGAATTTCTCAACCGACCCTTTATTGGAGTAACCACGACATGGCCCGTCTTAGAACTAGGGTAGCTCATAACGATACGCAAGCTCGTAGTTTGGCTATGCTGATGTATTTACAACGTGGAATTCCAATTATTTACTACGGCGAAGAGTTGGGACTGCAGAATTTATTATTTGATGATCCTGCTCAATTTGAAGACCAGAATGCGGCTCCCTTTATCCAGGCTGCTGAAAAAGCTGGTAAAACTGAAGAAGAGGCATTGGCAATGATGAATGCTACGCATAAGATGCCAGCACGGGGACCAATGCCATGGAATAATGAACAATATGCTGGCTTTAGTACAGTTAAGCCATGGCTTGATGGTAAGCGCGTCAGCCGCGTTAGTGCAGCCCAAGAAATGACTGATTCTGATTCCATGCTCAGTTTTTATAAACAATTATTAGCCTTGAAGAAAGAAGCACTCTTTGAAGAGGGAAGTTACTACTTGTTGGCTACTGATGAAAAGAGTTACGTCTACCAGCGTGATTATCAGGGACAATCTGCGATTGTTGCGGTCTCGCTTAGCGCTGAAAAGACTCAAGTTAAATTACCAACAGGCTATACAACTGAAAAATTGGTTGCTGGTCATTATCAATTGAAAGACGATGTTTTAACCTTAATGCCATATGCTGGGGTTGTTTTAGAGAAGTAAAAAAAGGAGTATTTTATGCAACTTGCTGCCTTACGTCACAGAACTGAAAGTGAAGATTGTTTTGTTGTTAGTCCGCACCACGTTCGGATTCGTTTCCATTCAGCCAAAGGCGATGTCGCTAAAGTCATTGTCCACTACACTGACAACTATATGCCCACCCAATCGACAGCGACGATTGCGATGGAAAAGATCGGTGAAGGACAAGTTGAAGACCACTGGATGGCAACCTTACGGGCACCTTATCGCAGAATTAAGTATACTTTTGAAGTGATTGGCACTGATGGCGACCATAAAATTGTGGGTGATCGCGGAATCAAGGACTTCAATGAAGAGAATTTAAATGAAGATAGTTCTTACTTTAAAGTGCCATATCTCCATCAAATTGATATGGATATGACTCCCGACTGGGTAAAGCATACTGTCTGGTACCAAATCTTCCCAGAACGCTTTGCTAACGGGGACAAGAGCAATGATCCAGCTGGCGTTAAGCCTTGGAATCCGCAAGATCACCCAGGTCGTGAAGATTACTATGGTGGTGACTTGCAAGGGGTACTCGACCATCTAGATTATTTAAAGAAATTAGGCATCAATGGGATTTACTTCTGTCCTGTCTTCAAGGCTGGTTCTAACCACAAGTATGATACGATTGATTATTTACAAATTGACCCTGACTTTGGGGATAAAGATTTGTTTGCTAAAGTAGTGAATGAAGCACACAAACGTGGGATGAAAGTCATGCTTGATGCGGTTTTCAACCATTTAGGTGATCAATCCATGCAATGGCAAGACGTGGTGAAAAATGGTGCCAAGTCACGCTTTGCTGACTGGTTCCACATTAACCATTATCCAGTTACCCCATACCACAACCCAAGTAAGGGTGAGGGGAATCCAGAATATGATACTTTTGCCTTTGAACAACACATGCCAAAATTAAATACGGCTAACCCACAAGTGCAAGACTTCTTATTAGAGATTGCGACTTACTGGGTTAAGTACTTTGATATCGATGCTTGGCGACTGGATGTGGCTAACGAAGTTGACCACCACTTCTGGCGCAAGTTCCACGATGCAGTGACGGCCATTAAGCCAGACTTTTACATCGTGGGTGAAATTTGGCATAATGCACGGCCATGGCTTAACGGGGATGAATTCAGTGGCGTTATGAATTATCCTTATACTTTGCAAATTGAAGATCATTTCTTTGCTAATAAGATGAGCGCTAAAGACTTAGTCGAACATTTAACTGATCAGTTGATACTCTACCGGGATATGAATAACCAAGCCATGATGGATATGCTTGACTCGCATGATACGGCGCGAATTTTAACCTTAGCTCATGGTGATCAAGCCTTGGCTTTGCAAGCTTTGACTTTCATGTTTATGCAAACCGGTAGTCCATGTATCTATTATGGAACTGAAATGGGCATGACTGGTGACAACGACCCTGACTGTCGTAAGCCGATGGACTGGAGTAAAGAAGATAGTTCGGTCTGGGAGCAGGTTCATGAATTAGTTAAATTCCGCTTGAAGTATGCCAATACTTTAGGTAAAGGGACCATCCGCTTAACAGTTACTAAGCGCGGCTTAATTAAGGTAGAACGTGAAGGGCAAGAACAAATTGTTGCCTTATTCAATACCACTAAGCAAGCAGTTCCAGTTAATATGAATGATTCATTGAGTCAAAACTATGAAAATGGTCAATTATTGCCAGAAGGTTTTGTCATCGAATGTAAATAGTGATAACTTTCATGTTTATAAGAAAAGAAGGAATCAGTTATAACTGATTCCTTCTTTTTTGATAAATTCTGATACCGGTAACAATACTTTTAGCATTGTAAAGCGCTTTCCAAACGGGCATAATGAAAGCGTAAACAAAAGATCACCTTGTTTGGAGAGAGGATACATGAAACGAATTTTTGAAATCGATCCATGGCGGGTCGTAACTCATAAATTTAATCCAGAAGATAAAAGATTGCAGGAAAGTATGACTGCAATTGGTAATGATTATATGGGCTTGCGGGGTAACTTTGAAGAAGGTTACTCAGGTGATAGCTTACAGGGTACTTACCTCGCCGGGGTTTGGTTCCCAGATAAGACCCGTGTGGGTTGGTGGAAAAATGGCTACCCTAAGTACTTTGGTAAGACCCCTAATGCACCAAGCTTCATTGGGATTGACATTACGATTAATGGTGAAAAGCTCGATTTAGCTAAAGTTAACTTTAGTGATTTTGCTTTAGCCCTTGATATGCACCAAGGTTTGCTTTCAAGAAGTTTCATTTATGAAGGCAAAGATGTCAAAGTTAAATTTGAATTTAGACGTTTTCTTCATATTGTTCAAAAAGAAGCTGCCTTAATTGCAGTTAAGGCTACAGTTCTTGCAGGACATGCCAAGATTGACTTTGATTCAACTTTAGATGGTACCGTTGTTAATGAAGATAGTAACTATGATGAACGCTTCTGGTTGCCATTAGGTGAAGATAAGGCTGCTAAGACAATTCAAGTTAAAACTAAAGAAAATCCTTACGATGTTCCGCAATTTACAGTTTTATTGAAAGAAAGCTTACGTCATGACGGTAATGAAGTTGCTACTGAAGTAACCACTGAAAGTGCTAAGTTAAGCGAAAAGTTTTCAATCGAATTAAACGAAGGCGAAAGCTATGACCTTGAAAAAGATGTCATTGTCGTAACTAGCCGAGATGTGAAGGACAAGGATCAAGCTGCTGTCGCAGATGACTTAATGAAGAAACTTCAATCTAAGTCATTTGACGAAAACTTGGCTGATCATGAAGCCGTTTGGAAGAAGCGTTGGGACAAGTCAGATGTTGAAATTGCAGGTGATGATGCCGCTCAACAAGGGATCCGCTTTAACATTTGTCAATTATTCATGACCTACTACGGTGAAGATGAACGCTTGAATGTCGGCCCTAAAGGTTTTACCGGTGAAAAATACGGTGGTGCCACTTACTGGGACACTGAAGCTTACATCGTTCCAATGTACTTATGTGTCACTGATCCAAGTGTTACTAGAGCACTTCTTCAATATCGTCACGATCAATTGCCAGGCGCTTACCACAACGCTAAAGAGCAAGGCCTACCAGGTGCATTGTTCCCAATGGTTACCTTCAACGGAATTGAATGTCACAACGAGTGGGAAATTACTTTCGAAGAAATTCACCGTAACGCTGATATTCCTCATGCAATTGCAATGTACACTGATTACACTGGTGATGATAGCTACGTTAAGAATGAAGGAATGGACGTCTTAGTTGGCACTGCAAGATTCTGGGCAGCCAGAGTTCACTGGTCCAAGTGGCGTAACAAGTACGTGATGCATGGTGTAACCGGTCCTAACGAATATGAAAACAACGTTAATAATAACTGGTTTACTAATACCATGGCAAGATGGTTATTGCAATACACTTTGAAGCGTTTGCCATTAGCCACTAAGGAAGCTCAGGAAAGAGTGCATGTCACTGAAGAAGAAAAAGCTAAGTGGCAAGACATTGTTGATAAGATATACCTTCCGGCAGACAAGGAACGAGGCATTTTCTTACAACAAGATGATTTTTTAGATAAAGATATTCGTCCAGTTAGCGAAATTGAAGATCAACGTCCAATTAACCAACACTGGTCATGGGATAAGATTTTAAGATCACCATTTATCAAGCAAGCCGATGTTTTGCAAGGAATTTACTTCTTAAATGATCAATACACTAAGGAAGAAAAAGAAAAGAACTTCGACTTCTACGAACCATTAACAGTTCACGAAAGTTCGCTTTCCCCATGTATTCACTCAATTTTGGCTGCTGAACTTGGTAAGCAAAAGAAGGCTGTTGAGCTTTACGAAAGAACTGCTCGCTTAGACCTTGATAACTACAACAATGATACGGTTGATGGCTTGCACATCACTTCCATGAGTGGGTCATGGCTAGCAATTGTTCAAGGTTTCGCAGGGATGCGTTATGACCATGATCAATTGAAGTTCAATCCATTTGTTCCTGACAAGTGGGATCACTACGGCTTTAAGATTAACTACCGTGGCCGTTTAATTGAAATTTACGTTGACCACAAGGAAACTAAGTTGACTTTACTTAAAGGTGACGACTTAGATGTCTTAGTTAAGGGCAAGAAATTAACTCTTAAAGAAGGTGAAACGCAAAATGCTTAAAGGATTATTATTCGATCTCGATGGTGTCTTAACCAACTCCGCTAAGTTTCACCTGACTGCTTGGAATAACTTGGCTAAAGAATTAGGAATTACTTTAACTGATGCTCAACTTGACAGCTTGCGTGGGATCTCAAGAATGGATTCGTTAAACTTGATCTTGCAATATGGTGGTCAAGAAGATAAGTATTCTGAAGCAGAAAAAGAAAAGTTTGCGGCAGAAAAGAACGCTAAATTTGTTGAACAAGTTGAAACGATGACGCCAAAAGATATCTTACCTGGGATTCCAGAACTTTTGGCAGATGCTAAGAAGCAAAACTTAAAGATGGTCATTGCTTCAGCTTCTAAGAATGCACCTAAGATCTTAACGAGATTAGGCATTATGGATGAATTCGATGGCATCGTTGATCCAGCAAGTTTACATCATGGTAAACCTGATCCAGAAATTTACATCAAAGCACAAGAAATTGCTGGTCTTAAGGCTGATGAAGTGATCAGCTTTGAAGATGCTAAAGCTGGTGTTGAAGCGATTAAAGCCGCTGGTCAATTTGCAGTAGGAATTGGCGACAAGGAATTACTTAAAGAAGCTGATTACATCGTCCCAACGACTGCAGATTTGAAATTAAGCAAGATTGAAGCAGTTTTTGAAGAAAAATAAACAGAAAGTGGGGTAAAAGTATGGTTGAAGTTGATTTAAACCATATTTATAAAAAATATCCAGGCAATGATTTTTATTCAGTAAATGACTTTGATTTGCATATCAAAGATAAGGAATTCATTGTTTTCGTTGGTCCGTCAGGTTGTGGTAAGTCTACTACCTTGAGAATGGTAGCCGGACTAGAAGATATTTCTAAGGGTACTTTGGAAATTGACCATAAAGTGATGAACGATGTTGCACCAAAAGATCGTCACATTGCGATGGTTTTCCAGAACTACGCTTTGTACCCACACATGACCATTTACGATAACATGGCCTTTAGTTTGAAATTACGTCACTACAAGAAGGACGAAATTGAAAAGAGAGTGCAAAAGGCTGCTGATATTTTGGGCTTGAAAGATTACCTTGATAAAAAGCCAGGTGCTCTTTCAGGTGGGCAACGTCAGCGTGTTGCCCTTGGACGGGCAATCGTCCGGGATGCGCCAATCTTCTTGATGGACGAACCACTTTCTAACTTGGACGCTAAGCTCCGGGTTTCAATGCGGGCCAACATTGCCAAGTTGCACCAACGGCTTGGCACTACCACCATCTACGTAACTCACGACCAGACTGAAGCCATGACTTTGGCTGACAGAGTCGTTGTTATGTCAGTTGGTAAGGTAGAACAAATCGGCACCCCGCTTGAGGTTTACAACCACCCAGTTAACCAATTCGTTGCTGGCTTTATCGGTTCACCTCAAATGAACTTCTTCAACGTCCATTACAAGGATCAAAGAATTACCGATGGTAAGGGACTTGATATTGAAATCCCTGAAGGTGAGGCAAAAATGCTTGAAGAAAAGGGCTATGCCGATAAGGATGTTGTCTTCGGCATTCGTCCAGAAGACATCCACTCTGAAGAAGCCTTCCTTGAAACTTGGCCAAATTCAGTTGTCGAATCAAAAGTTGTGGTTTCAGAACTTTTGGGTTCAACTATTCAACTTTATCAAGAAGTTGATGGTACTGAATTTGTCGCTATTGTTAACGCTCGTGATTACCACGAACCTGGCGACAAGGTCAAGATGGGCTTTGATGTTAACAAGGCGCACTTCTTTGATAAGAAGACCACTAAGGCAATTGTTAACTAGTCTTAGTAATTAATTTAATAAGGTAACAAGCGCAGACTGAACTGCATTTGTGAAAAGATATGTTTATATTGTATTGATTTTTTAGGAGGATAAAGTCATGAAGTTTTGGAAAAAATTGGCTTTAGGTAGTACAGCTGTTTTAGCAGCTATGTCATTAGCAGCATGTTCAAACAGCTCAAATAATTCAAGTTCATCAAGCAACTCAAACAAGAAAGCAAACTTAACTCTTTGGGTTGATACTGAACAAGTTCCATATTATAAGCAAATTGCTAAGGACTTTACTAAGAAGAACAAGAACATCAAGGTTCGTGTTGTTCAAAGTCCAAACGGTTCAGCTAACGCTAAGACTGACGTTGGTAAAGACCCATCAAAGGCTGCCGATGTCTTTGAAGTTCCTAACGACCAATTAGGTCAAATGGCTGAAGCTGGTTACATTAACCCACTTTCACCAGCTGCAACTAAGGATATTAAGGCTAACTACATTAAGGTTGCTTCAGAAGGTGTAACTTGGAAGAACAAGATTTACGCATTCCCATACGCACAACAAGCACAAACCATTTACTACAACAAGTCTAAGCTTTCAGCAGAAGACGTTAAGGACTGGAAGACTTTAACTTCTAAGGGTGTTGTAGCTACTGACTTTACTAACGCATACGTAATGTGGCCAGTAATGTTCTCAGCAGGTACTAAGCTTTACGGTAGTGATGGTGAAGACCTTAAGGGTTCAACTTTCAACTCACAACAAGGTATCAATGCTTTGAAATGGTACGCAGCTCAAAAGAAGAACAAGGGCGTAATGCAAACCTCAAACGCTTTGAACCAATTGAAGAAGGGTAACGCTCAAGCTATTTTGGACGGTCCTTGGAACGCTGCTAATATTAAGAAGATTTTGGGCAAGAACTTCGCTGTTGCTAAGTACCCTAAGATCGATGTTGGCGGTAAGAACGTTCAAATGGAAGCATTCCTTGGTATCGAAGGCTTCGCAGTTAACTCACACACCAAGAACGCTAAGGCTGCTTCAGATTTAGCTGCTTACATTACTAACAAGAAGTCACAATTAATCGCTCACAAGGAAGCTGGTCAAATCCCAGTACTTAAGACTGCTGTATACTCAAGTGCTGTTAAGAGTGACCCAGTTGCTGAAGCTGTAATCGAAATGGCTAAGCCAGGTAACTCAGTACTTCAACCTAAGCTTCCACAAATGGCTGCATTCTGGAACGGTGCTGCTCCATTAATCAGTGGTACTTACGACGGCAAGATCAAGCCTGCACAATACAAGGCACAACTTGCTAAATTCGCTAAGACTGTTGAAAAGAAATAGTTGATTTAAAAAGCATAAGCAGAAGGTTGGTCAACTAAGGTCCAACCTTTTCGCTTGAGAAGAGGAGAAGTTATGTTTAGAAGAAAAAAGCATGTAGCTCCTAAAGCGACATATCGAGAGGTATGGTCTAAAGGTGATCTTGCTACCAAATTATCATTTATCATAATGGGTAGTAATGCCTTAGCTAATAAACAATGGGTTAAAGGATTAGCCTTGCTTCTTTCTGAAGTAATCTTCATTGTTTGGTTTATCTTTAGTGGTATCTCGACTTTAAGCATTTTGGCTACATTAGGACCAATTAAAACTAAAAAAGTTGTTTATGATGCTGCACAAGGCGTTTATGTCACTAAACAGCCATCCAATTCCGTGTTGATTCTGTTGTTTGGGGTTTTAGCAATCATCTTATGTCTTGCAATTATCTATTTGTACATCGTTAACTTACGCTCAACAAGACATAATTATATTTTGAAGCGTGATGGCGATCACATCCCAACCAATGTAGAAGAACTTAAGAGTTTACTTGATACACGTTTACACGCAACTTTAATGGTAATTCCATTACTTGGAATTTTGTTCTTTACCATTTTGCCAACGGTCTTCATGATTTCAATGGCCTTCACTAACTACGACCGTCAACACGCAATCGCCTTTTCTTGGACAGGATTTAAAGCCTTTGGTAATGTGTTGACCGGTGACTTAGCCGGAACTTTCTTCCCAGTGTTAGGCTGGACCTTGATCTGGGCTGTGGCAGCGACTGCTACTACTTTCTTCTTCGGTGTTTTGCTGGCCTTATTGATTGAATCAAAAGGTATTAAGCATAAGGGTTTCTGGAGAACGATCTTCGTAATTGTCTGGGCTGTGCCACAATTTGTCTCCCTATTAATGATGGCGCAATTCTTGGACTATCAGGGTGCCTTGAACAACATCTTGATGAACTTACACTGGATCAGTTCACCAATTCACTTTATCGATAACCAAGCATCACCACTAGTTGCCAGAATTACAGTTATTTTGGTTAACATGTGGATTGGTATCCCAGTATCAATGTTGGTTTCAACGGCGATTATTCAAAACTTGCCAACTGACCAAATTGAAGCTGCTAAGATTGACGGTGCCAATGCCGTTCAAATCTTCAAATCAATCACTTTCCCTCAAATCTTGTTCGTCATGGCTCCATCTTTAATTCAGCAATTTATCGGTAACATCAACAACTTCAATGTTATCTTCTTGCTGACGGGTGGTGCCCCGATGAACAGTAAATACAACGGTGCCGGGTCGACCGACTTGCTGGTAACGTGGCTATATAACTTGACCTTCGGGCAAGAGCAGCGTTACAACGCGTCCGCTGTATTGGGTATTTTGATCTTCGTAATTAGTGCGGTCGTCTCGCTGATTGCCTACCGGCACACTAATGCATACAAGGAGGGCTAGACATGAAATCTTATACCAATCAAAGACGGCTCTCATTAATCTTCCGGTATATCCTATTAATTCTGTTAGCAATTATTTGGATTTTACCAATTGTCTGGATCGTCTTAGCAAGTTTTTCATTTAATGATACTGGATTTGTTTCCACTTTTTGGCCAGAAAAGTTTACTTTGCAAAACTACATCGGTATTTTTACTAATCCACAATATCCATTTGGAAACTGGATTATTAATACCTTGATCATTTCCTTAGCTTCAATGGTGGTTTCAACATTCTTAACCATTTCTGTAGCTTATGTTTTGTCAAGATTACGCTTTGCATTTAGAAAGCCATTCTTACAAATCGCTTTGGTTTTAGGGATGTTCCCAGGCTTCATGTCAATGATCGCTTTGTACTACATCTTAAAGGGACTTAACATGTTAAACCTCTTCGGTTTGTTCCTTGTTTATGTCGGTGGTGCAGGTCTTGGCTTCTATGTTGCCAAAGGATTCTTTGATACGATTCCTCGGTCCATTGACGAAGCTGCCGAAATTGACGGTGCTACTAAATGGCAAGTCTTTGTTCACATTGGATTGCCACTTTCTAAGCCAATGATTGTTTATACTGCCTTAACTGCTTTTATCGCACCTTGGACAGACTTCATTTTCTCAGGAATTATTCTTTCAACTTCTGGGAATGCGAAGGATTACACCATTGCCTATGGGCTTTACAACATGGTTCACACGGCGAAGGGTAATGCGACCGCATACTTTGCTCAATTCGTTGCAGGATGTGTAATCATTGCTATTCCTATTACTATCTTGTTCGTCTTCATGCAGAAGTTCTACGTTAACGGGATCACCGCTGGTGCAGATAAAGGTTAATCAAGATTTTGCTTATGCTAAAAAACGTCTTATCTTTGTTGATAAGGCGTTTTTATTTGGAGTTTTAAAATGTAGAGCGCAATCTTGGGCTATATTCTTGGAGCTAATATAGCATGAGATTACGGAAATTAGCTTGCAACTTTATTGAGCCAATAATTTATTGCGGTAATTGTTTGCTCAAAAGTTATATCTTTAGCAAAACTGTATGAATTTGCATATTGGTTCCAAAGTTTATTCATTTTAGAATTGCTTTCGATCATTTGAATTACAGTGTTGCAATAGGCTAAATCCAATTTATTATCTTGGTAAAAAGAAACATTACGATATTTACAAGTATTAGTAAAGGCTTGCTTTAAAGTTGAGTAAGTAAAATATAAAGATCAAAAAAATCTTTTAATCGTGTATTTGCAATACTTCTGGTTAAGACTGTTTCTAGCTTTTCAGAAATTATTGTTTCTAAATTATAAGCAAGAATATCAATATCTCTGTTTTCTAAGATTAAATGGTGCTTGAATTTTATTTCTCTAGGGGTAATTCTGTCACCCGTTGACACATCCACTTTAATATTGAATCTTAAATTTTGAAAAGCTGTTGCGTTGAAATGAAGTCTAAAACCAACATAAGTGCCATTTTCATGAATTTTATTACAACTTACTAGGGTAATATCAAGTGGATCATTAGGATTAGGTTTGATACTACAAATTTCAGTAAAGATCTTGATAATTTCTTCTTGATTTAAATCAAATCCTTTTATTTCTGTATCGATATCTTCTGTTGATCTCGTATTTATTCCAACAATTGAAGCCAATAGAAAGCCGCCCTTTAGAATAAAGTTATATTTATATTTAGATAATGAGGTTCGCTCAAGTAAGTCATCTAAGACGATCTCTTTCCATAAGGTTCCTATTTGATTGGCTTCGATATTATTAGCTTTGGCACAATTTTTAACTATCGCCTTAAACTGCCTTGCATCTTTGAATTCTCTCATATTAATACCTCTAAATAATTTTGAACTTGATTGATTGTTTTAAATTTTTGGGCAAACATTAATAAATTACCAATATCTCTGTCTGTCTTTTTTGCCCATTTTTTAAAAGCTGTACTAATCAACTCTGGATCAACATAATTTTTGGGACGTAAAGCTTCAGCTAAGGTTCTTTCTAAGCTATAAAGCTTAACAGTATTTCCATCAATTGTTTTGGTTGTAGTAATTCCCAAATTAAAATACTTGCTAATTTGTGTATGAGCACTAATTTTACTAGAAATTTTTGAAGTGTTATAACCTTGTGGAAACATCATATCTAGTTTTTCGGGATATCGATCTGAATAATTCCATAAATATAAAGCTGTATTTAAGCAAAAAATACCTCGTTCATATTTTAATTGGTAGATAGAAAAAGGATCAGGGAGATAATTGTTTTTTGTATAAATTCCATATTCAGCTCTTTCGAGTTCATTATTTTTGACCATTTTCTTAATTTGATAATTAGATAAATGATCTGTCAATTCTTTCCAAGTAATGGTGCTGTTTTTAAATGCTTTTAAAGCTGTATCATTATTCAATATTATTCCCTCCTTATAACGAAATCTTGTGCTATATTCTTAAAAAGATTATAGCATGAGATTATGAAAAATATCCATATTATACCCCATCAAGCATGGGCAGGGGGTAAAAAATAGATAAAAAGTTAATTTGAGCTAGGAGAAAAAATGAAAAAATTACCCTTTCAAGCTGTCGCCGTCGACATGGACGGTACCTTTTTGAACGAAAAAAGTACTTTTAACAAGCCGCGTTATGCCAAAATTATGCCGCTACTTAAACAGCAGCAAGTGCATTTCATTATCGCTAGTGGCAACGAGCTTTTGCGTTGCCAAAATGACTTAGCTGAGTTTAGCAAGGATTGTGATTATGTCTGCGAAAATGGCGCCTTGGCGGTGGCTAGCACTGGTCAAGAAGTGTATTCGCATCCCATTCCGCAGCAAACAGTGGCTGCAAGTTTAAACTTCTTAGCTAATAATTATCCTGAAGTAAACCTCGTTCTTAGTGGTCGCAGGCATGCTTATTACTCCCAAAGAGCCACGCCGCTTTTCAAAGAAATGATTCATCATTCTTATGCTACCTGGCAGGAAGTACCTGACTTATACAATTGCTACCAAAATGATGAGATTTACAAAATCACGTTAAATGCCAGCGAAGAGCAGGTGGCGCAGATTATAA
Source organism: Lactobacillus xujianguonis (assembly GCF_004009905.1). Taxonomy (GTDB): domain Bacteria; phylum Bacillota; class Bacilli; order Lactobacillales; family Lactobacillaceae; genus Lactobacillus; species Lactobacillus xujianguonis. The sequence continues at coordinate 6,455 of NZ_ML136893.1, read as the reverse complement.
AAAATATTAATCAAACAACGGATATCAAAATCTCTGGTGTGACTGGTAGTGGACCGTGGATGGATTTGATTAATCCAGAAGACAATAAAGGCCATGGTCTAACGCAGTTACTGAATTATTTGCACATTTCACCGCAAAAGTTATTAGCCTTTGGAGACGGTGGCAATGACTTAGAAATGCTCGAACTAGCAGGGATCAGTTATGCGATGGCTAATGGATCAGACCAAGTTAAAGAAATTGCACAGAATCTGGCCCCAAGTAACACGCAAGATGGCGTATTATTAGTATTAGAGAGATATCTTTCTTTGAGTTAGAAAGAAGCCGAGTAAATGTCATTGAATCTTTCAGAAGTAATTTTACGTTTAATTATTGCGACCGTTGTATCAGGAATTATCGGTTGGGATCGGGAACAGCACAGTCATCCAGCCGGAATCAGAACCCATATCCTGGTTTGCTTGGGTGCTTGTATTTTAGCTTTGTGCCAAATTGAAATTTGTATTCAAACACTGAACATTTCGCATGCTACGCCATCATTAACTAGGGTCATTACGGCTAACCCAGCGCGGTTAATTGCCCAAATTGTTAGTGGAATTGGCTTTTTGGGAGCTGGGACAATCGTTATTACGCGTCACTTTGTGACTGGTTTGACGACGGAAGCCTTGCTGTGGGTTACTGCTGCTTTAGGCATCGTCATTGGCATGGGTTATTACAAAATTGCCATCTCTGGTGCGGTGTTAGTCGTTTTTGTTTTAATCATTTTGAACCGCTTTTTCGCTATCAAACGCGTCCAACAGATTGAATTCAAGTATTATCAGCGTGAAAAAAACGGTGCCTACATCCGCGATTATTTCCAGCAACATCATATTCATATTATCCACTATAACTTCCGGTTGAATAAGGCTGATATGGACGGCAATGAGCGGATCTATACGACGATTTACACTCTGAAATTGCCCAAAAGTATTACTTATGAGCAGATTTTGAATGATTTGTCAGCCAATAGTGATATTGTGCAGATTAATTTGGTGACTTTGTAGAGAATAAAGTTTTATCTATAGTTAAAGAATTACTTGAAATTATGCAAAAATTTAACTATAGTTAAAACTTTTATTTAGTAGGAAAAATCTAGTTATTTCTTTTTAGTGCAATACAACTATTAATAAACATAAGCAAAAATAAGCTATAAATGGTGTATAGATAATTCCAATCTCTGGAAATTTAATCCAGGTAAAAATAGTAACAAGCAGTAGTAGGGTTGAGAGAAGAATTATTAATCGATTAAGTTTGGAAGATAAAAATAAGATGCCATTAATTAGTATCCCTGTTAGGTAAATAAGAATGGGCAAAGCTTGCCAACTTAGATAATTGTTAGGTACAACTTGAAGTACTGTCGTAAAGGCAGAAATAGATAAAATAGTTGAAATAATAAATAAAGTAATTTGAATCTTTTTCATAATAAATGTTGTGTAATTCTTGTGACTTATTAATAATTGATTTTCTTAGCTATTTTGGCTATGAAAAAACTAAGAAAAATATGGGTCAGTATAATTTTCTGTGTAATTGATCAATAAACTGTTTTCCTTCTGCTTGCTTCCATCAGCCGTAAAAAGAAATATTCATCATCGGGATAACCGTATCCTTTTCGTCTTTCTGTTTTAATTTTATTATTGAGTCCTTCTAATCTGCCTGTCGATATATGATGTTGGGCAAAAGTATAAATACCAGTTAGATGTCGTTCAAGCATACGTGCAAACCAAATAAACCGTTTGTTTTCGGTTCCTCTACAAATATCAATAATGTCCTGGATAAGTACGCACATTTCTACCTGTTTAGTAGCACAATATGCCTTATCAAGTTGTTCTTTAACCAGTTCCGCTGTTAAGAACAGCTTGTTCTCTGCCAGTAAGTCTTCGTATTTATCTTGATTTCCGCCATGAGCTTTAATCTCTGGACGATTAAAGATTTCCCCAGCCTTAGCTACCAGCTTGCCATCATGGGCATCCTGATCTTTTTGGATCAAGATTTCTAGCTTGGACGTTAAAATATATTTGGTATGTTTTAAAGAGGCTGCTTCTTCATCGCGTCCTTCTTGAATTAACCGCTTTTGCTCATCTTTGCGAATAGCTGCCACAACTTTGTCGTTAAAGTTTTTAATGATATGAAAGTGATCATAGACAATATCTATCTTGGGGCACTTCTCTTTGAAGGCTTCCTCAAAGTCAGAATTCATGTCACAGGCTACTGCTTCAACGTGAGCCATCCAGTCTTGTCCAACATGGTCAATAAAGTCATAAACAACCTGCTTCTTTTTGCCGTGAGCAAGGTAAAGAATATGACCTGTATCCCAGTCGATAATCGCTGTAGCGTACTTATAGCCGTCGTGTAGCTTGAATTTGTCAATAGCAAGATGCCTAGCGAAATGTTCTGGTTTGATTAACTTGCCATTGCGAGTATATTTCTTTTTTAAGATCTCTTTATGAATAGATTTGACAGTCATTTTGTCTAACCCAGTAATAAAAGCCGCGCTTTTAAGCGTAAGACCCCAGAGCAGTAAATCTTTAGTATAGTCTTTTAGCTGCTTAGTAATGCGGTGCCGTTTGTCTTTGAAAGGGACTTCCGCCGTGTAGGTGCTGAATGTGCAGCTGCTGTTAAGACAACGCAAGCGTGATCTGGCAATCTGCAGCTTAGTATAGCCACTGCCCATCGGCAAGTGACTCAAGGTAATGAAAGAAGAGCCGCTCTTAACCAAAGACTGCCGGCAGTGAGGACAGAACTGCTTCTTTTCCGCTATGCTTCCTTGAAAGATCTGAATATTAACATCACGGACTCTAGGCTGGGCTTTAGTGCCATAATTTATCGCTCTAGTAGTTTGAAGCGGAAAGCCAGCTTGAAGAAAGTCTTTTAGACCAGAATTGTAAAATAAAACTCCACTTTCATCTTTGGTTTGATCAACTAAAGCTTGAGTGGAGAGATTTGATTCGTTATAATTCATGTATAAGGACTTCTTTCTAATGTTTTTGTGGTAATTAACATTATAGAGGAAGTCCTCTTTTTCTACCTAAAATTAGGACTTACACAAGAAATTATATTGAGCCAAAAATATTTCCAATTGCGAAAACGTTTCTATAGCGTTCTTCCAACAGTAAGCCTGGATAACCTAATTCAATGATTGCAATTATTGTAATAATAGTTAGCAGTATGTATTGAATTTTTAGTGTAGATCTTTTTTTATTCATGAAAATGGCTACAGTTATAAAAAGGATAATTGAAATTAGATTTAAAACTAAAAAGGTTATATTTATTGCATTATTGTTTTTGAAACTGTCAAATTTTTTGTGTAAATAGATTTTTCTCGTAGATCGATTTTTTAATCTTTTATTTAATCAAAGTAGGATTCTAAGGTATCCTGAACCTGACCAAAGCCTTTGTGGATTCGATTGAAATAGCGTTCGTTGTAGCTCATTGCCTGAATGCCAATAAAAGTATTAAGCGACTGTTCAGTTGGAAACTCTGCTTTAGGCTTAGCTTTACGCTTGATAACGTTGTTAAAGGATTCGATCATATTGGTAGAGTAAATTGAAGCCCTGATCTGCTTAGGATAGCTGTAAAAGACCAGCAGATCAGGTTCAATCTCTTTGAGATTTCTGATGACATGGTTGTACACTCTGTTCCACTTGTCATAGAAGGCATGCAAGACTTTGATCGCAGCTTCTTTATTTGGCTGTTGATGAATTTGCTTGAATTCATTCATGATCGTTTCGCGATCATCTACGCGTACTTTAGCGCAAATATTGCGCATGACATGAACTAGACAGCGTTGAAAATGAGCTTTCGGATAAGTCTGCTCCAGCACTGTCTTCATGCCTACAACGCCATCTGAAAGAAAGAGCTCAACCTGTTCTAGACCGCGAGACTTCATGTCTTGAAGCATTTCCGTCCAATTCTCGACGTTTTCGCTGGGAGCAATGCGGTAATCGATGACTTCCTTGTGGCCATTAGGCTTGATGCCAATGGCAATATAAACTGCTTCACGATCAAAGGTTATGCGACGCAAAGGAATGTAGGTAGCGTCCAAATAAACGCAGAAGAACTTGTCACTGAGTTTGCGCTGATGATAGGCCTCGACTTTTGGAATCATCTGCTTGGAGATATTAGATACCTGAGCTGGGCTGTAATGACTGCCATACATCTTTTCAATCAAGTCGGCTATTTCTCTGGTGGTTACGCCTTTGGAATATAGCTTGATAATCATGCTTTCCAAGACATTGGAGTGCTGCTTGTAGTCAGGGAGCGTGTGCTGATGAAACATGCCGTTGCGATCCCTAGGCACCTGAATTTCAATCTCGCCAAATTGCGTATCAACCTTGCGAAAGTAAGCACCATTGCGTGATTTGCCTGTATTCCAGCCAGCTCTGGCATAAGGATCATAGCCTAAAAACGCAGTCAGTTCAGCCTCTAATAGATCATTAACTGCTTGCTGGAGTTCTTCTTTCTGTATGTGTTTTTTTGTTCAAACCAATCATACGAGAAAGGAACTCCTTTTTCTAATGTTTTAAGAAATTAATTTAAGGAATTATTCATCCTTACACAAACTATTTTACGGTCTCGAAAAATAAGTAGGAATATTAAAGATGATAAAGATAGAAACGCTTGGGGTAACAAGAACTTTACAATTTTTGCTAGTAATTGTGGCTCTATAATTTTGGTTCAATACCTTCTATCTTAGTTTAGCATGCACTGCGTATAATATGCTTAGCATCAATAGCTACAACTTTTGCTTAACCTACTTGTTAGTCGATATGATTGAAATTGACACTAAGGCAACGCTGGTCCTCGCCTATTTAACTTACGTTTGAATGGTATAGAACTTGCTTATGCGGCCCGATGCTGTAAGTCGGTACCTCGAAATTTTGAAGAGGCAAGCCCTCATTGATAAATTGGGGAAGTAATTGGAAAACTGAATGATGCATCTCTACTGAGGGATGCTTTTTTGGCATTTTCGTAGGAGAAATTCCAAAAGTTACGAATTTGTTGAGGGCATTAATTAGTGGTTTTAGTGAAAAGTTTGAGATTTTGTATTATACTACAGTTTCTTTTGAAGTTAATTATTCAAAATAGTTTAAGAAAGTGAAGTAAATTGGATGAATAACCAAAAAGTAACTAATAAAAAATTAGTAATTTTAGGGAACGGCTTTGATCTAAATTTGGGAATGAAAAGTAGGTTTAGTGATTTTGCAAACAGTAAATATGGAAAGGAAGTTTTACAACAGAATAGATGGAGCAATCCGCGTCCTTATTGGTATAACTTTGAAGAAAATATGGCGCAAAATTACACCAGTGCTCTCTTAAAAAGAGTTAGAGCTGAGAAAAAAAGAGTAAAATCGTCTCACTTACATGAATTTGGTTACTATTTAAAGCAATATGACAATATTGCTGAGAAGTTAACGGAATATTTAGAGACAGCTCAAGATGATGTATTTAATGCTCAAAATGAAATTTGGGCTCGTAAACAAGCGCATCCTTTTGATCACGTTCAAACTATACCTGAGGTTATGCCAGACACAGACCAAAAATTAAAAGAGGCTGATGCGATTTTATCATTTAATTATACGCAAACTCCCCAAGAGTTATTTGGTATAAGTGATGAGCGAGTGATTTACATTCATGGATCATTAAAAGATAAAAATATAATACTGGGTGCTAATAATGATGTTAATTTTCAGGGTGAAATTAATGATTTTACACCATTAAGAAAAACATTTAGACGTGATGTAAATGATTTTATACAAAAGGAAAAGCCGGATAGTGATGTTTTAAATGAATTTAAAAAGTTTGATATGCAGTTTTATAATTATAGAAATTTACCGACAGAATTTTATAAAGCAAAAGTATTGCCTGAGGTTCTTGAACTCGATGAGAATTATGAAATGATTAGTAAATATTTTGTAGATGATCAGTTGCTCAATTTTGGAAACCAAAATTGGGATAGGGCAATGAAGATAAAAGAAGAATGGAAAAGAAATTCTAAATTAGCACCTCAAATAATAGATTATGTATCTAATAATTTAATTTAGACCTTTTAAAATTGATCTTGGTATAGGCATACATAGTTTAAATGAAATTGAAGAAATAAGTATTATGGGTCATTCGTTAAATTCTGATATTGAAGTTATAGAGGATTTATTACATTCTTGTTTAAAGCTAAAGAAGGTAAATATCTTTTATTATAATGGGGAAAGTATTACTGAAAAAATCAGAAAAGTAGAATTTGTACTAAAGAATGTTTTTTATTCTAATGTTGATGTTAATTTAATTAGTTATTGGGCAAAATAAACATTCTAAGCTAAATAGTGAATTAGTTATCCGACGGGATAATTGATTCACTATTTTTGTTCTCTTGTAGAATTAAAGTAGTAGTAAAACGATATGCCCTGTCGCTTTTAGACACTTGATGT
>NZ_ML136892.1 GCF_004009905.1 Lactobacillus xujianguonis | reverse complement strand
CTTACTCAAAATCTTGTTCAGGATATCAGGATCAAGGGAACTATATAGAGTGAGCTCAAGATTATTCTTTTTTAAGCTGAGCATCAAGTTATTGCGTGGTGGACGTGTCTTTTTAGGCTTTTGTGGACGATCTAGAGCCACAATTGGCTGCTTCTTTTCAAGCATATTCTTTGCCTCCTTAAGTCTATGAGATAAGAATAGCCGAAAAATGGGAGCTAAGAAAGATACTTCAGTTTTTTACGCTTACTTTCATTATAGCGTTGTTCACCTTTAGTAAATTCGACTTTACCTGAAAGTAAATTAATGAGGTCATTTTTAAACCACTCTAAATCTTTTTCATCTAAAAAGACACTAATTTTTACATCAACACCATATTCAGTGTTAGCCACATAAATCTGCTTTTCTTTTAAGTAGTGATCAATTTCATCGAAGCGGTTATAAGCAACAGAAAAAGTCAATTCTTGTTGCAATACTCGCTTGATTACCCCGATTGCCTGAACTCCTTCAGTAACACTGTTTGAGTAAGCTCTGATTAAGCCACCAGCACCTAACTTAATTCCACCAAAGTATCTTGTAACTACAACAGTTACATTTTTTAAATTCATTAATTGTAAGGCTTTCAATTCAGGGACGCCTGCGGTTCCTGAAGGCTCACCGTTATCACTTGCTTTAACATGATCATCATTTAAGCCAATTGTATAAGCATAAGTGTTGTGCGTTGCATCGTGATACTTTTTTGAAATTTCAGCAATAAAATCATTTGCTTCTTGAACGCTAGTCGTGCGTGCTAAGCTGGCAATGAATTTGCTCTTTTTAATGATAATTTGATGCTCCCCATTTTCTTTAATTGTTAAAAAATTTTCTTTTTCTGCCAAAAAAAATCGCCTCTTTTTGCGTAATTAATAGTGGGAGGAAAAAAGATGGAAGATTTAACTCAATTAGCTGGCCGGCAGTGGCTAGCTAGCCAAGCAGATTCTCACACCTTTAAGGATTGCAAGCAAATTGTAGCAATTGCAGCCGGAATTTGCAATCGATGTGGTAGCAAGGTAAAGGCAAAATTGCCTAGTGGCAAGTATTATTGCCAGGCATGTATTGGAATTGGACGAGTAGTTGAAGGTGATTACTTAATTAGAAATGTCCAAGAGGAGTTATTTTCACCTGTTAAAAATGGTGGCCTAACTTGGCAGGGAAAATTGACTGAGCAACAAGAGAAAATCTCAACTGCCTTGGTCAAAAATTTCCATAACCGAAAAAATACTTTGGTTCATGCCGTGACAGGAGCTGGTAAAACTGAAATGCTCTTTCAATTGATTGCGGAGTGTATGCGTCAGGGGCAGCGGGCATGTATTGCAACACCTAGAATTGACGTGGTAAATGAGCTCTTTCCGCGTTTTCAAGCAGCATTTCAAGAGATTGCGATTGGGAAATATCATGGTCGTGAGTTTCGTGAACCAGGGCTTGAACAGCTAACGATTTGTACTACGCACCAATTAATGAAATTTTATCAAGCCTTTGATCTCTTAGTGATTGATGAGGTAGACTCTTTTCCCTATGTGGGCAATGCCCAGTTACATTTTGCTGCTAAGTATGCAGTTAAGAAAAGCGGGATGCGGGCTTATTTAACAGCAACGCCAACTGCAGATTTATTAGCTGAGGCTAAAGCCGGTAAGTTAGAGATTTTAAAGCTTAAACGGCGTTTCCATGGTGGTTTATTACCGGTGCCAAAGGAAAAACTGTTTTTTAGACAATTTTTGAAAAAAGAAAGGATTAATCCACATTTACTCAAAGAAGTAAAAAAGGTGATTCAAGCAGGGCACCCATTACTATTGTTTGTGCCGCGAGTAGAAGAAATTCCTGCGTATTTAAAGGCTTTAGCCCAAGATGCGGAGTTAAAGCAGCTGAAAGTTAAAGGCGTTCATGCTGCTGATCCGCAGCGAATAGAAAAGGTGCAGGAATTTCGTGAACGAAAGTTAGATATTTTAGTTACAACTACTATTTTAGAACGAGGGGTAACTTTTAAAAATGTGTGGGTAATCATTGTTGCTGCCGATGATGCGATTTATACCACGGCTAGTTTGGTTCAAATAGCGGGACGAGTAGGACGAGCGAAGGATGATCCAGATGGCTTGGTTTTGTATTGTTATCATCGCTATACCCAAAATATCCGTGACGCAATTTTACAAATTAAGGAGATGAATCGATGAATATTTGTCTGTTGTGCCAACAAGTATTTATTCCGGAGTTATCATGGATTGAACTTTTTTCTTTAAAAAAGGCCGGCCAGCATAAATTCTGCACACAATGCATGAAGAAATTTGAAAAATTGACCAAAATTCGTTGCCGGTATTGTGATAAAAATTTATCGACAGAAGGCGTGTGTCGAGACTGTCAAAATTGGACCAAGATTTATCCTCACAAATTGCTGAAGCATCACGCTTTATATCGCTATAACGACAGTTTTCATGATTTGATGGTGAATTATAAGAGGTATGGTGATTACGCCTTACGTGAGGTTTTACAGGCATTGTGCGCTAAGGAATTAGCTAAATTAAAATTTGACTGTTATATTCCGATCCCAACTTCACCAGAACACCAAGCAACAAGACAATTTGATACAATTTCTGCTATTTTTGCTGAACTAGTTCCTCTAACGCCACTTTTGAAAAAATATGAAAAAAGTGGCGCACAAGGGGAAAAGAATAAGCAAGAGCGGTTATTGAGTCCACAAGCCTTTTATCTTGAAACTGACCAGCATTTAGCTGATAATATAAGTCAAGGAAGAATTTTACTATTAGACGACATTTATACAACGGGCAGAACGCTTTATCATGCCCGGGACAAGGTGCTTGAAGAGTTTCCTGATGCGCAAATTGAAAGTTTTTCAATTTGTCGCTAGATTTATTATGAAACGCTTACATTTTTTGCTATAATAAAAGTGTAAAGAAAAACCGCTTTGCGGTGAAAGGAGAATCTTATATGTTAAAGTACAATGTTCGTGGAGAAAATATTGAAGTAACTGATGCTTTAAGAAGTTACGTAGAAAAAAGATTAAATAAGCTGGAGAAGTATTTTGAATTAAATCAAGATGTTATTGCTCACGTAAACTTAAAAGTTTACCGTGATCATTCAGCTAAAGTGGAAGTTACTATTCCATTACCATACTTAGTTTTAAGAGCTGAAGAAACCACGGACGATATGTATCGTAGTATTGACTTTGTTTCAGAAAAACTTGAACGTCAAATTAGAAAATACAAGACTCGTGTTAATAGAAAGAGTCGTGAAAAGGGCTTGCAAGATTTCTTTGTTGAAGCTCCTGAAGAAGACGAAAAGAAGCCAAGTAAATTCGATATTGTTCGTAACAAGCGTGTCAGCTTGAAGCCAATGGATCCAGAAGAAGCAATTTTGCAAATGGATATGCTTGAACACGACTTCTTCGTTTTCCAAGATGCAGAAACTAACGGCACTAGCGTAGTTTACCGCAGAAACGATGGTCGTTACGGCTTGATCGAAACTAACGAATAAAATATTTAACCGCAAACTAATGAATTCAATGAAGTCTCGCGCAAAAGCACGAGGCTTTTATTGTGAATTTTTTGAATTTACGGATATTCATGGTAAAATTAATCTGTATTTTTAGACTTTCAACATATAAGGGACCGATTTAATGGCAAATATTTTAAAGAAACTTTATGACGCAGATAAGCGTGAACTTAAAAAATTTGAAAAATTAGCAAATAAAGTAGAAAGCTATGCTGACGAAATGGCTAAGCTTTCAGATGATGAATTAAAGGCAAAAACTCCAGAATTTCGTGAACGTTTAAAGAATGGAGAAACCTTGGATGACCTTTTACCAGAAGCCTTTGCTGTTTCTCGTGAAGGAGCTAAGCGTGTTTTAGGTCTGTATCCTTTCCACGTTCAAATTCTTGGTGGGATTTCCTTACACTTTGGTAACATTTCAGAAATGATGACTGGTGAAGGTAAGACTTTGACTGCTACTATGCCAGTGTATTTGAACGCCTTAGAAGGAAAAGGTGTCCACGTTGTTACGGTTAACGAATATTTGTCTAGCCGTGACGAAGAAGAAATGGGTCAACTTTACAAGTGGTTAGGTTTGACTGTTGGTTTGAACTTGAACTCAATGTCACCTGATGAAAAGCGGGAAGCTTACAATTGTGATGTTACTTATTCCACTAACTCAGAATTAGGGTTTGACTACTTGCGTGACAACATGGTTGTTTATAAGGAACAAATGGTACAACGTCCTTTAAACTATGCCATCATTGACGAAGTAGACTCAATTTTAATTGATGAAGCTAGAACTCCTTTGATCATTTCTGGGCAAGCAGAGCAAGCTAATAGTGACTATATTCGTGCCGATCGTTTCGTTAAGACCTTATCTGAAGATAAGAGTGATAATGATGCAGACGATGACAAAGATTATGGTGATTATAAGATTGACTGGCCAACTAAGACCATTTCTTTAACTAGAACTGGAATTAAGAAAGCCTGTGAACACTTTGGCTTGAAGAACTTGTATGATGTGGAAAACCAAAAGTTGGTTCACCACATTGACCAAGCTTTGCGGGCTAACTACATCATGTTGAAGGATATCGACTACGTTGTGCAAAACGGAGAAGTAATGATCGTTGATTCCTTTACTGGTCGTGTAATGGAAGGACGTCGTTACTCAGACGGTTTGCACCAAGCCATTGAAGCTAAAGAAGGCGTTAAGATTCAAGAAGAATCTAAGACCCAAGCTACAATTACTTACCAGAACTTCTTCAGAATGTACAAGAAATTGTCAGGGATGACTGGTACGGCTAAGACTGAAGAAGAAGAATTCCGTGAAATCTACAACATGCAGGTAATTACGATTCCAACTAACCGACCAATTGCCAGAAAAGACATGTCCGATATTTTGTATCCAACTTTAGATTCAAAATTCCACGCAGTTGTTGAAGAAATCAAAGCACGTCATGCTAAGGGACAACCTGTCTTAGTTGGTACTGTTGCGATCGAAAGTTCCGAGCGTCTTAGTCATTTGCTTGATGAAGCAGGTATTCCACACGCAGTTTTGAATGCCAAGAACCACGCTAAAGAAGCGCAAATTATTATGAATGCTGGTCAGCGTGGGGCAGTTACGATCGCCACTAACATGGCCGGTCGTGGTACTGACATTAAACTTGGGCCTGGTGTTAAGGAACTTGGCGGTTTAGCTGTTATTGGTACTGAACGTCACGAATCACGTCGTATCGATAACCAGCTTCGTGGTCGTTCTGGTCGTCAGGGGGACCCTGGTTACACTCGTTTCTACTTGTCACTTGAAGATGACTTGATGAAGCGATTTGGTGGTGAACGAGTTAGGGACTTTTTGGACCGTTTGTCAGATAATGATGACGACAAGGTTATCGAAAGTCGGTTAATTACTCGTCAAGTTGAATCCGCCCAAAAGCGTGTTGAAGGTAACAACTACGATACGCGTAAGCAAACTTTGCAATACGATGATGTTATGAGAATTCAGCGTGAAATTATTTACGGTGAAAGAATGCAAGTCATTGATGCAGATAAGTCATTGAAGAATGTGTTAATTCCAATGATTCATCGTACAATTGATCACCAAGTAGCAATGTTTACCCAAGGTGATCGTAAAGATTGGCGGATTGATTCACTCCGCGATTTCATCGTTTCAAGTTTAACTTCTGAAGAAAACGCTGATGCCATTAACTTTAAGACGATTAGCGTTGAAGATTTAAAGAAGAAACTTTACGATCTCGTTGAACAAAACTTTGAAGATAAAGAAAAAGCATTGGGCGATCCTGCACAAATGCTTGAATTTGAAAAGGTTGTTATCTTGCGGGTCGTTGATGATCGTTGGACTGATCATATCGATGCCATGGATCAACTTCGTCAGTCAATTGGTCTTCGTGGTTATGGACAATTGAACCCATTGGTTGAATACCAAGATTCAGGTTACAGAATGTTTGAAGAAATGGTTTCAAACATTGAATTTGATGTTACACGGTTATTCATGAAGGCTGAAATTAGACAAAACTTAAGTCGTTAACGATAAGAAGGGGAAGTGATCAACTTTCCCTTTTTTTGCTAAAAATATTAGGTGAGAAAATGGATATTAGTGAAATTCAAAGTGTGCTTGACGAATTAAAGAAACGTCTCGATCACTTTAGGGGGTCTCTTTGACTTAGATGCAATTAATGAAAGCATCGAAATGAATGAAGCCAAAATGGCAGAACCTGATTTTTGGAATGATCAAGCTAAAGCTCAAAAATTAATCAGTGAAAACAATGTGCTTAAGGAAAAAAGAGATTCATTTATTGCTTTACAAAAAGGTTATGAAGATGAAACTACAGCCTTAGAATTGTTGCGAGAAATGCCAGATCCAGATTTAAAGACTGAAGTTGAAACAGATTTGGCCTCATTAAGAGAAAAATTCCATAAATATGAATTAGATTTGTTATTAGCTGGTAAATATGATGATCATAATGCTTTGATGGAAATCCACCCTGGTGCTGGTGGTACTGAAGCTATGGACTGGGCGGCAATGCTTTTACGGATGTATCAACGGTACTGCGATCAGGCTGGCTTTAAGTTTGAAGTTAATGATTACGAGCCTGGAGAAGAAGCAGGAGTTAAAAGCGTAAGTATTCGGATCGTTGGTAAGAATGCTTATGGGATGCTTAAAAGTGAAAACGGTGTCCATCGCTTAGTGCGGATTTCACCTTTTGATTCTGCTAAAAGACGTCATACTTCTTTTGCATCGGTTGAAGTTATTCCTGAAGTTGACGATAGTATTCAAATTGATATTGATCCAAAGGATTTGCGGATTGATGTTTATCGTTCAAGCGGGGCTGGTGGCCAGCACATTAACAAAACTTCTAGTGCCGTTAGAATTACGCACTTGCCAACTGGAATCGTAACTACTTCACAAGCTCAACGTTCACAATTGCAAAACCGTGAAACGGCCATGAATGAATTGAAGGCTAAACTGTTCCACTTAGAAGAAGAGAAAAAGCGGCAACAAAAGCAAGCTTTGAAAGGTGAACAAAAAGAAATTGGTTGGGGCTCACAAATTCGTTCATACGTCTTCCATCCGTACAATTTAGTGAAGGATTTACGCACAGGATATGAGACTTCTGATACTTCTGGCGTCATGGACGGTAATTTACAGCCGTTTATTTATGCATATTTGCAATGGCTTTTAAGCCAAGATAATCCAGAATAGGGTGAGAAAATGACATTTGCAGGAATTGTTTCACTAGTTTTAGTTGCGGCTATTGTTTTAGCTTTGTTGTTTGTCTTTTTCCATATTTTTATTGCTTTAATTCCAGTAGCGGCAGTAGCTATTCTGTTAATTTGGTTGTATTATCGCTTCTTTGCCAAAAAGGATAAGAATCTTTCTTCAACTAAGACACAGACGGAGTATGATTGGTTTAGGTCTTATTCTAATCAGACTCCGCCACGAAAAAAGGCGAAAAACGTTACTACCAAGGATATTGATGATAAAAATAAATAGAGGTAAGAAAAATGGTTGAATTTGTAAAATTACCTAAATTAATTCGAGACATTAGTGTCATTCATGTCGAACAAGGTGAAGAATATGTGGCTGATACTAGGCTTAAGGTATCCGATATTTATCGGCCTGGCCTAGAATTAACGGGTTACTTTGATTTTTATCCTAAACAGCGCATTCAGTTGTTAGGTAAAACTGAGATTTCTTATGCCGCTCGGCTGGATCACGATATTCGTAAGCGAGTTTTCACCAAGATGTGTACACCTGAAACACCTTGCTTTTTGATTTCACGCTCTTTGCCGATACCAGAAGAATTAAAAGAAGCAGCTGAACAAGCAAAGATTCCGATTTTACATTCTTCTGAATCTACAACTTATCTATCCAGTATTTTGACTGATTATTTACGTCAGCGCTTAGCAGCTAGAACAAGCATCCATGGGGTATTAGTCGAAATCAAAGGGATGGGGGTTCTCTTAACTGGTGCTTCAGGTGTCGGAAAATCAGAAACTGCGTTGGGCTTGGTTCATCGTGGTCACCGGTTAATCGCAGATGACCGTGTAGATGTTTATCAAAAAGATCACGAAACGGTCATGGGTGAAGCTCCTAAGATTTTAAAGCACTTAATGGAAATTCGTGGAATCGGTATTATTGATGTGATGAATTTATTTGGTGCTGGTGCCGTTAAGGATCGAACAGAAATCCAGTTAGTCATCAACCTGGTAAATTGGGATAACAATGCCAACTATGATCGTTTAGGCCTGCAAGAAGATACGCGTGAAATTTGTAATGTCCGTGTACCACAAGTCACAATTCCAGTGAAGGTTGGACGTAATATTGAAATTATTATCGAAGTAGCTGCGATGAACTTTAGAGCTAAAAAGATGGGCTTTGATGCTTCACAAAAGTTTGATGAAAATTTAGCCAGCTTAATTTCTGATAATTCTAAAAAAGATACTGAAAAGTCTAAAGAAAAGGAACATCACTAATGTTGTCTTTGATAATCAATCCGGTAGCCTTTCGTTTAGGCAGTTTAAGTGTCAAATGGTACGGTATAATAATGGCTGTTGCCATTATTTTAGCCGTAGCAATGGCAATTAACGAAGGTAAAAAAAGACAAGTCAGTCCTGATGATTTTGTGGACTTGCTTTTATGGGGTGTGCCGTTAGGCTATGTCGGAGCGCGACTTTATTATGTAATCTTTGAATGGGGCTATTATTCTCAACATCCAGATCAAATTATTGCCATTTGGAATGGCGGGGTGGCCATCTATGGCGGTTTACTCGCTGGCCTAGTTGTTTTACTAGTTTTTTGTTATAAAAGAATGTTGCCGCCATTTTTAATTTTGGATATAGTTGCTCCTGGTGTTATGGCTGCGCAAATCTTAGGCCGTTGGGGTAATTTTGTCAATCAAGAAGCCCATGGCGCTCGGACGACTCTTAGCTTTTTGCAAAGTTTGCATTTGCCAGAATTTATTATTCAGCAAATGAAAGTGAATGGCGTGTACTATCAACCAACCTTTTTATATGAATTATTTTTTAACTTAATTGGTTTAATTTTGATTCTTAGTTTGCGGCATCGGAAGCACCTTTTTAAACAAGGTGAAGTTTTCATGACCTATGTAATGTGGTACGCTGTAGTTCGCTTCTTTGTTGAAGGGATGAGAACGGATAGTTTATACATTTTTGGTACAATTCGGGTCTCACAAGCTTTAAGTATCATTTTATTCTTAGTGATGTTAGGCTTGTTAATATATCGTCGTGTAAAAGTAAAGCCAAAGTGGTATCTTGATGGTAGTGGTTTAAAATATCCATATACTAGAAATTAATTATTTGACTAGAAAGATTGAGAGAGAAAATGACAAAAATTGCAGTTTTAGGTAATGGTTCATGGGGTTCAGTATTGGGCTCAATGCTTGCTGATAATGGTAATGATGTAATTCTTTATGGTAATAATGACAGCGTTAATGAAGAAATTAATGCTCATCATACTAACACTCATTACATGAAAGATTGGTCATTAAATCCAAGTGCTAATGCAACTGGTGATTTGGAAACAGCTTTAACTGGGGCTGAGATTGTTTTATTTGTATTGCCAACTAAGGCAGTTAGAATTGTTGCTAAGAACGTTCGTCAAGTTTTAGACAAGTTAGGTACCAAGCCTTTATTAGTTACTGCTACTAAAGGAATTGAACCAGGAAGCAAAAAATTAATTTCCGATATTTTGATGGAAGAAATTTATCCAAATGATGGTGACAAGATTGTTGCTATTTCAGGTCCAAGTCATGCAGAAAATGTTGCGCAAAAAGATTTAACTGCGATTGCTTGTGCTTCAACTGATGAAGAAAACGCTAAGTTAGTCCAAAAGATCTTTTCAAATAACTATGTTCGTTTCTACACCAATGATGATTTAGTTGGAGTTGAAGTTGGTGGCGCTGTTAAGAATGTTATCGCTATTGCAGCCGGAATTTTAGTTGGTCAAGGTTATGGTGATGATGCCAAGGCTGCTTTAATGACTAGAGGGTTAGCTGAAATTGCTCGTTTAGGTGTTAACTACTTCGGGGCTAAGCCAATGACCTTTAGTGGTTTATCAGGAATTGGTGATTTAATCGTAACTTGTACCTCAGTTAACTCACGGAATTGGCGTGCTGGTAAGCAAATCGGTGAAGGCAAGACTTTAGACTACGTATTAAAGAATATGGGTCAAGTTGTTGAAGGGACAACTACTGTTAAGGCAGTTCATGAATTGTGCCAAGAAAAAGATATCGATATGCCAATTAGTGAAGCAATTTACCGTGTTCTTTATGAAAACACTAATGTTGAAGACGAAATTACCAAGATGATGGGACGTGCACCAAAGCCTGAAATTCGTCTTTAAAAAGCAAATGATTTTATCACATGCTGTAAATATAGTATGATACTTTTAAATAGTAAGCATTGCGAGGTAAAGTATGGCTGATGATAAAAAGTTTGATGTAATTGTAATCGGTGGTGGCCCTGGTGGGCTAACGGCAGCTCTTTATGCTGCAAGAGCCAATCTGTCAGTAATGATTCTTGATCGCGGCATCTATGGTGGTCAAATGAATAATACAGCTGGAATTGACAATTATCCTGGCTTCGTTGATATTCAAGGACCAGAATTAGGTGAAAAAATGTACCAAACTGCTACTAATGCAGGAGCAGAATTTGGCTACGGTGATGTCCAAACAGTTAAGGATGAAGGCCTAATTAAGAGAGTTATTACTGATACAGCTGAGTATGAAGCTAAAGTTGTCATCTTGGCAACAGGCGCAGTTCATAAGCATTTGAATGTAACTGGTGAAGATGAATATGCCGGTAAGGGTGTTTCATACTGTGCTGTTTGTGATGCTGCCTTCTTTAAAGACGAAGATGTGGCTGTAATTGGTGGTGGTGATTCTGCTATTCAAGAAGGGCTATATTTGGCGCAATCAGCTAAATCTGTGACAGTTATTCACCGTCGTGATCAATTGCGGGCTAAGCAAGAATTACAAAGCAAGGCTTTTGCTAACGACAAAATGAAGTTTGTCTGGAATGCTCAAACTGAGGCAATTGAAGGTGATGAAGCTAAAGTCACTGGTGTGAAATATAAGGATAAAGAAACTGGTGAAGAAAAAGTTTTACCAGTTGCCGGAGTCTTTATTTATGTTGGAATTTTAGCTCAAACAGAACCATTTAAGGATTTAGGCATATTAGATGAACAAGGTTGGATTGTGACTGATGATCACATGAAAACTAAGCTTCCTGGTGTTTTTGCTTTAGGTGATGTTCGCGAAAAAGACTTACGCCAAATTACGACTGCCGTTGGTGAAGGCAGTATTGCAGGTCAAGAAGCTTATAATTATCTTTCAAAATTAGATGATTAAGAGAAAAAGAAATTCAATTGTTGAATTTCTTTTTTCTTTTGCTGTAAAAATAGTAAAATAAAAAGCGAGGGAAAAATAAATAATAGCTAGAATTGAGGCTTTTATGGACGCACAAGAAACTTTTGCAGAATGGAAAAAAGCTAATAATCTTCCAGATTATTTACAAGAACAATTAGAGACTTTAGGTCAAGATCCTAAGTGGGTTGATGATGCCTTTGGCCAAGATATTAACTTTGGTACAGCTGGAATGAGAGGTAAACTCGAGCCAGGGACTAACCGTATTAACTTATTTACTGTTAGTCGGGTGACTGAAGGCTTAGCGCGTTTAATTGATGAAAATGGTGAAGCAGCTAAAAAGCGTGGGGTAGCTATTTCTTTTGATTCACGTTATCACTCTAGAGAATTTGCTGAACAAGCTGCGCGTATTTTAGCAACGCATGGAATTCATGTTTACTTATTTGACGATTTAAGACCAACACCTGAATTGTCATTTGCTGTGCGTTATTTACATACTTTTGCCGGCATTAACATTACTGCTTCACATAATGCTAAACAATATAATGGTTACAAAGCTTATGGTGAAGATGGGGCACAAATGGCACCTGAAAATGCGGATCGCTTATTTAGTTATGCCCAAAAGGTAACTGATATTTTCCACATTAAGGCTGATTCGGTACTTAAATTAAGAGCTAATGGTACTTTGCAATTGATCGGTGAAGATGTTGACGAAGCTTACTTAAATGAATTAAAAGCTGTCAACATTGATCAAGATTTAATTAAGCAAAATGCTGATAAGTTAAAGATCATCTATACACCGCTTCATGGGACGGGTAAAATGCTTTATGATCGTGCCTTCAGACAAGGCGGGTTTGATAATGTAATTCCTGTTCCAAGCCAATCAATTGTTGATCCAGAATTTCCAACAACAATTAAACCTAACCCTGAATACCGTGATGTTTTCAAGCCTGGCTTTAAGTTAGCTGATGAAGTTAATGCCAATGTTATTATTGCCACTGACCCTGATGCTGATCGAATGGGAGCTGCTGTCAGAAAAGAAGATGGCACCTTCCAAGTTTTGACTGGGAATCAAATTGCCACTTTAATGGCTTACTACTTATTAGTTCATTTAAAAGAAAGTGGTAAGTTAGCTAATGATTACGAAATTGTCACTTCTGTTGTTTCAAGTGCTTTGCCATTTAAGATTGCTAAAGACTTTGGCATTAAAACTAAGCACGTATTGACTGGCTTTAAGTATATCGGTGAAGAAGTTGACCGCATGAAGAAGGTCAATGATGGCAAATTCTTAATGGGCTTTGAAGAAAGTTACGGTTACTTGTTTAAACCATTTGCCAGAGATAAAGATGCTATGCAAGGGGCTTTAATGTTTGCCGAA
The DNA here is from genome assembly GCF_004009905.1 of Lactobacillus xujianguonis. Lineage (GTDB taxonomy): Bacteria > Bacillota > Bacilli > Lactobacillales > Lactobacillaceae > Lactobacillus > Lactobacillus xujianguonis. Next base: position 19,879 of record NZ_ML136892.1, on the reverse strand, counting down.
GTGGCCACCTACTATGCTTCAAGAGGAATGACAGTCTTTGATGGCTTACAAGAAATTTGGCAAAAATATGGTGTTGCTTATGAAATTACCCGTGCCATTGAAATGCCAGGAATCGGCGGCCAAAAGAAGATGGCAGCCTTAATGAGCAAGTTACGTGATGAACACCTTACTGAGATCAATGGGGCTAAAGTTTTGAAAATTCAAGATTTCTTGAAGAAAGAGACCATTACCAATGGTAAAACTACTCCACTTGAGGACTTCCCAGAATCAAATGTGTTAAAATACTTCCTTGATGATGAAACCTGGGTAGCTTTGCGGCCATCTGGTACTGAACCAGTCATTAAAGCCTATGTTGGCGTTAATAAGAAAGATATTCAAACCGCTGAACAAGCAGCTAAAGATTACCAAGCTGCTTTAGCAAATTTATTAAAGTAAGCATATTTGCTGCGAAAGCACGTTCGAAGTAGTAAAATTAAAGACGTTAATTTAAAAAGTTGGACTCAGAGTCCAGCTTTTTTTGCGAGGGGTCTTTTAATGATTAAGCGACAAGAAAATCGAAAATTTGAATTAGTTTCTAAATTTAAACCAGCTGGTGATCAGCAACAGGCGATTGACAAGTTAACAGCCGGTTTTAAAAACGGCGATAAAGAACAAATCTTGGAAGGGGCTACTGGGACTGGTAAAACCTTCACCATGGCTAACATTATTGCCAAACTCAATAAGCCGACTTTGGTAATTTCTCATAATAAGACTTTAGTAGGCCAGCTGTATGGTGAGTTTAAAGATTTCTTTCCTCATAATGCTGTTGAGTATTTTGTCTCTTACTACGATTACTATCAACCTGAAGCTTATGTACCACAGTCTGATACATATATTGAAAAAGATTCAGCTATTAATGATGAAATCGATCAGCTGCGGCATGCTGCAACTAGTGCTTTAATGGAACGCAATGATGTCATTGTTGTGGCGTCAGTATCTTGTATTTATGGTTTAGGTGATCCTAAAGAATATGCTCGAAGTGTTTTAACTTTGCATGAAGGCGATGAATACGAACGTAACACTTTATTGCGAGATTTAGTTAATATTCAATATGATCGTAACGATATTGATTTTCAGCGTGGACGTTTCCGTGTCCGTGGAGATGTAGTTGAAATTTTTCCAGCTGGTAACTCTAAGCATGCTTACCGGGTAGAATTTTTTGGTGATGAAATTGACCGGATCGTTGAAATTGATTCACTGACTGGTGAAGTGATTGGTGAGCGGGAGAATATTTCTCTTTTCCCAGCTACTCACTTCATGACCAATGATGAGCAAATGCGGCGTGCTTTAAAAGCAATTTCTAATGAAATGGACTTACAAGTTAAAAAGTTTGAAGGCGAAGGGAAATTACTGGAAGCACAAAGAATTAAGCAGCGAACCACATATGATATGGAAATGATGAGTGAAGTTGGCTATACTAACGGAATCGAAAATTATTCTCGTCATATGGAAGGTCGTAAAGCAGGTGAACCGCCATATACTTTACTGGATTTCTTCCCAGATGATTTCTTAATATTAATTGATGAATCTCATGCAACGATGCCGGAATTGCGTGCCATGTATAACGGGGACCGTAATCGTAAGCAAACCTTAATTGATTATGGTTTCCGTTTACCATCAGCTCTTGATAACCGACCACTAAAATTACAGGAATTTGAAAAGCATGTTAACCAAATTCTGTATGTTTCAGCAACGCCTGGTGATTACGAATTAGAGCGGACGGACCATAAGGTTGAGCAATTGATTCGGCCAACGGGCTTACTTGATCCAAAGGTGGAAGTAAGGCCAATTGAAGGACAAATTGATGACTTAGTTGGTGAAATTAATAAACGAATTGAACGTAATGAACGGGTTTTTGTTACTACTTTGACTAAGAAAATGGCCGAAGATTTAACCGACTACCTGAAAGATTTAGGGATTAAAGTTCGATATTTGCACTCAGATATTAAAACTTTAGAGCGAATGCAAATTTTGCGTGATTTACGGTTAGGGAAATTTGATGTCTTAATTGGGATTAACCTCTTAAGAGAAGGAATTGACGTGCCAGAAGTTTCCTTAGTGGCGATTCTGGATGCAGATAAAGAAGGTTTCTTGCGCTCATACCGGCCACTAGTTCAAACTATGGGACGGGCTGCAAGAAATGCGCATGGTGAAGTTATTATGTATGCCGACACGATCACTGATTCAATGCGGATGGCCATTGATGCCACAAACCGGCGGCGAAAGATTCAGATGAAGTTTAATGAAGAGCATGGAATAACTCCTAAAACGATCATTAAACCAATTCGTAACGCCATTTCCGCTACTAAGACTAGTGACAAGACAGCGGAAAAGAGCGATAGTTTTGCTGATCTTAACTTCGATGAATTGACTGCTAAGCAAAAGCAAACCATGATCAAGAGTTTACTTGAGCAGATGCAAGCTGCAGCTAAGAAGCTTGACTTCGAAGAAGCTGCTAACTTGCGGGATGCAATTATGGAACTTGAAAGTTCAACAAGAAAGTTAAAGAAGAGAAAAGGAAAGAATTTTAATGGCAAATGATAAGATTGTTATTCGCGGTGCGCGCGAACATAATTTAAAAAATATCAATTTGACGATTCCCAAAGGTAAGTTAGTCGTAGTTACCGGTCTTTCTGGTTCAGGAAAAAGTTCTCTTGCTTTTGACACCCTTTATGCTGAAGGGCGCCGGCGTTACGTCCAATCTTTATCTAGCTATGCCCGTCAATTTTTGGGGCAAATGGATAAACCTGATGTGGATTCAATCGATGGCTTAAATCCAGCGATTTCAATTGATCAAAAGACAACTTCGCACAACCCTCGTTCTACAGTCGGAACTGTGACTGAAATTAATGATTATTTGCGTTTGTTGTGGGCAAGAGTAGGGACGCCAGTTTGTCCTAACGATGGAACGGTTATTGAGCGTCAAAGTGTTGATCAAATGGTTGATCGAATTATGGCTTTGCCAGAGCGGACCAAAATTCAATTATTAGCCCCAGTTATTCGTGAAAAGCGCGGTGAACATAAAGAGGTCTTTAAACGGGTGCAACGTGCCGGTTATGTACGGGTGATTGTTGATGGTGAGATGCATGAAATTGGTGAAGATTTTGCTTTAGCCAAAAATAAACGGCACTCAATTGATATCGTAGTCGACCGATTGATTGTCAAAGAAAGTATTCGGTCGCGATTATTTGATTCCGTCGAAGCTGCCTTGCGTTTATCTGATGGTTATATGAATGTTGATGTCATCGGCGGTGAAATGCTTAACTTCTCCGAATACTATGCTTGTCCAAAATGTGGCTTTACAGTTGGGGAGATGGAACCAAGATTATTCTCATTTAACGCACCATTTGGTGCATGTCCTGCTTGTGATGGGTTAGGTATGAAATTATCGGTTGACGAGGATTTAGTTATTCCAGATAAGAGTAAAACTCTGGCAGAAGGTGCTTTAGTTCCTTGGAAGAATTCTAAGTATTACTCTGCCATGCTTGAACAAGCTTGTGCTGCGTTAAAGATTCCGATGGACAAGCCATTTAGCAAATTGACTAAACGCCAAAAAGAAATTATTTTGCATGGTTCAACTAAAGCGGTGAAATTCCATGTCACTGGTGATTTTGGCGTTAATGATACGATCCAGCCATTTGAAGGAGTGCTGGATAATGTAGACCGTCGTTATCATCACCCAATGTCCAAGTTTATGCGGGATGCTATGGGCAAATATATGACTGAGTTAACTTGTTCTGTTTGTCATGGTAAGCGGCTCAATGAAAAAGCTTTGGCTGTTAAAGTGGGGCATAAGGACATCGCTCAGGCATCAGATTTGTCGATCAATAAAGCACTCTATTTCTTTAAGCAGTTATCCTTTAATGAACAAAAGACTACCATTGCAAAGCCAATTTTAAAAGAGGTTAAGGATCGACTTAGCTTTCTTGATAGTGTTGGCTTAGATTATTTGACATTATCCCGTTCGGCTAACACTTTATCTGGGGGAGAAGCACAACGGATTCGGTTAGCTACGCAAATTGGTTCCAATTTGTCAGGAGTAATGTACGTTCTAGACGAGCCTTCAATTGGATTGCATCAAAGAGATAATGATCGTTTGATTCATTCTTTGAAGCGGATGCGTGATTTAGATAATTCTTTAATTGTGGTTGAACACGATGATGAGACCATGCGGCAAGCCGATTACTTGGTTGATATGGGACCTGGAGCTGGTGTTTATGGCGGTAAAGTCATGGCAGCTGGTACTCCTGAAGAAGTTGAGGCCAACCCTAATTCTTTAACTGGTCAATATTTAGCTGGTAAGAAGTTTGTACCTGTTCCTTTAAAGCGAAGAAAGGGAAATGGTAAGAAGATTACCATTAAGGGTGCCGCCGAAAACAATTTAAAGAACATTAATGTTGATTTCCCTTTGGGTAAGTTAACAGTAGTGACGGGGGTTTCTGGTTCAGGAAAATCCACTTTAGTTAATATGATCTTGAAGCGGGCATTGGCACAAAAGTTAAATAATAATTCAACCAAACCTGGGAAGTATAAGAGCATTTCTGGTTATAAGAATATTGAAAAGATCATTGACATTGACCAAAGTCCAATTGGGCGAACTCCGCGGAGTAATCCAGCAACGTATACTAGCGTTTTTGACGATATTCGGGCACTGTTTGCTCAAACCAATGAAGCTAAGATGCGGGGATACACCAAGGCCAGATTCTCCTTTAATGTTAAAGGCGGACGCTGTGAGGCCTGCCATGGTGACGGGATCATTAAGATTGAAATGAACTTCCTACCTGATGTTTATGTTCCTTGTGAAGTTTGTCATGGGACGCGTTACAATTCAGAAACTTTGGAAGTTACTTATCGTGAAAAGAATATTGCGCAAGTGCTTGATATGACGATTAGCGAAGCAACTAAGTTCTTTAAGAATATTCCTAAAATTGAACGCAAATTGCAGACCATTGTTGATGTTGGTTTAGGTTACGTTAAATTGGGGCAATCAGCTACAACTTTGTCTGGTGGTGAAGCGCAAAGAATGAAGTTAGCAGCTGAATTGCAAAGACTTTCAACTGGTAAAAACTTCTACATTCTTGATGAGCCAACCACTGGTTTACATACCGATGATATCAAGCGTTTAATGGAAGTTTTACAACGTTTGGTTGATCAAGGAAATACTGTGTTAATTATTGAACACAATTTAGACGTCATTAAATGCGCTGACTGGTTAATCGACTTAGGACCTGAGGGCGGTGAAGGTGGCGGTAATGTAGTTGCTACTGGTACCCCTGAAGAATTAGTCAAAGTTAAGGAAAGTTATACAGGTCAATATCTTAAACCAGTTCTTGAGCGGGATACTGCATTAACTCTTGCTGCAGAAAAAAAGCACGAGCAATAACGAGTGAATAAGTGTAGAATATGTAGCAAGGAGGATGAAAATGGATATTTTTTCTAGTTCAAGAAACAATCGGGGCTTTGACTGGGGAGCATTAATTGCCGGTATCTTAATGATTGTTGCCGCATTTTTGCTTCTTCGTCACCCAGAAAAGGGATTACATGCCTTTGTTTTAATCTTTGCTGTTCTATCAATTGTTCAAGGTGTGGTTTGGATTTCAGCTTATACTCGTTTCCGTGATTTCTTTGTGCGGAGTTGGGTAACTTTAGTTTCTGGGATTCTAGATATCATCATTGGGATTTTGTTCTTATGTTCATATGACATTGGTGGTTTAACCATTGCCTACTTGTTTGCTATCTGGTTCTTTGTGGACTCAGTAGTTGGGATTGTCTTTTCATGGCACTTGAAGGACTTTTCAAATGGTTACTTCTTGTTTAACTTGATTATGAACATTTTGAGTTTAATTCTTGCATTTTTCTTAATTTTGAACCCAGTCTTAGCAGCTTTAAGTTTGATTTGGTTAGTTGCTTTTTGGTTGTTAGTATTCGGAATTAATGAAATTGTAGTTGCTTGGATGCACCGCTAATTTTTTAAGTGAGTGGGAAGAAACTTCTCGAGAAATAGCCGAGATAGTGCAGAACTAAATTGAAGCACGTAGTGCTTAATTTATGTTCGTAACTATAGTCGGCTATTTCTGTTTCTGACCACGATAATTCTGGAATGGAGTATGCTAAAAAAATTAGTAAGAAACACCCGGTATGTTATAATTGAGCGGAGGATGGAGGCACATCATGGCTGAGGATAAAAAGCAATTGCTGATCGTAACGGGGATGAGTGGCGCTGGAAAAACAGTGACTGCTCATGCTCTAGAAGATATGGGTTATTTCGTGGTAGATAATTTACCACCAACCTTGCTTGGAAGTTTTTGGGATTTAATGATTAATTCTAATGACTTCAAAAAAGTAGCAGTGGTAATTGACTTACGGGTTAAGAGCTTTTATAAAGATCTACTCAATGAAGTTAATTCTCTTGAAGATAATGGGAAGGCACAAGCTACAATTCTCTTCTTAGATTCTTCTGATGATACTTTAGTAGCACGTTATAAAGAGACTCGGCGTTTACCGCCGCTAGCTACAAGTGGGCGTTTATTAGATGGGATTAAAGCAGAGCGTGATATTTTAACACCCATTAAAAATCGCTCTAATTATCTGATTGACACCTCAAACTTAACTACTAAGCAATTAAAGCAACGTTTATTAAATGAATTTAGCGATCGAAAACGCCAACCATTTTCAATTGAAGTAATGTCTTTTGGTTTTAAATATGGGATGCCAATTGATGCTGACGTAGTAATGGATGTGCGTTTTTTGCCTAATCCATTTTATATTCCAGAATTGCGGCCATTTACTGGCTTAGACAAGCGGGTTTTTGATTACGTAATGACTAACGAAGAAACACAAGTCTTCTATCAAAAGTTGCTTGATCTACTTGAGACAGCCATTCCTGGCTATATTAAAGAAGGTAAAGAAAAGTTAACCATTGCGATTGGCTGTACTGGCGGTCAGCACCGTAGTGTGTCAATTGCGCAACAATTAGCGCGAGATTTAGCTAAAAAATATCCTGTTGATATTACTCATCGAGAAATTAGTCGTTACATTAGAAAATAGAGGTGAGAAGATGGCATATGGCGAAACCAGAATTGTGCGTGTCATTAAGGGAAGACGCCCACGAGTAGTGGTAATTGGTGGCGGAACAGGTTTACCAGTTATTCTTAATGCTTTAAAAGATCAGAATGCCGAAATTACGGCCATTGTAACGGTTTCTGATGATGGTGGGTCCTCTGGGTCAATTAGAAACTTTATTAACGTTGTCCCACCTGGTGACATTCGTAATGTTTTAGTATCTTTAAGTGATATTTCTCAAGAAGAAAAAAATATTTTTCAATATCGCTTTGATTCTTCCGACTCATTCTTCTCAGGACATGCGATTGGCAATTTAATTATTGCAGCCTTAAATGAAATGCATGGCAATATTTTTGATGCGGTCCAATCTTTATCTAAGATGATGAAGGTGGATGGGCACGTCTTTCCAGCTTCTAATGAACCATTAACTCTGAATGCAGAATTTGTGGATGGTTCAACTGAAGTGGGTGAAACGGAAATCACTTCAAAAGATAAGCGTATTAAGCGAGTTTGGGTTACAGATACGAATTCTAATGAAACTCCTAAGGCAGTTTTGCCTGTTTTAGCGGCAATTATGCAGGCTGATGCCGTAGTTTTAGGGCCCGGTAGTTTATTTACTTCTATTTTGCCTAACTTAATGATTTCCAATCTAGGTGAAGCTGTTAGAGAAACCAAAGCAGAAGTAATTTATATCTGTAACATTATGACTCAGCGCGGGGAAACTGATCACTTTAGTGATGCAGACCACGTCCGGGTAATTAATGATCATTTAGGCGGTCATTTTATCAATACAGCTTTAGTCAATGGTGCCAAAATCGATATGACTAAATTTCACCCTGAAGATTATGATGCCTATTTAGAGCCTGTTCGTAATGATTTTGAAGGTTTACGCGAACAAAATTGTCGCGTTATTACTGATGACTTTATTGATCAACGACACGGTTTAGTATTTCATGATGGTCACAAAGTAGGTAAGGAAATAATCAATTTGGCATTTGAGGCAATGTCACGGAAAAGAATGGATGATGATTAATGGCTAGTTATGCTAGTGATGTCAAAAAGGAGCTAACTTCGCTGGAGGTACACCCAGAACATGCCAAGGCGGAATTAGCTGCTTTTTTGCGAATGAATGGTGTTTTAAACTTGCATGATCACCAGTTTAGTTTGGATATTACGACTGAAAATCCAGCAATTGCGCGTCGCGTGTTCAAATTAATTAAAGTGGCTTTTGGGATTGAGCCTCTTTTAATTGTTTCGCGAAAAATGAAACTAAAAAAGAATAATCAATATTTAGTACGTTTGCAGCAACACGTTAAAGAAATTATGGAAAGCTTGCTGATTTGGGATTCTGAGGAAGGATTGATTACTAGAATTCCCAAGCGAATTATGAATTCTCGCGAAGGCGCAATGTCGTATTTACGCGGGGCCTTTTTGGCCGGTGGTAGTGTCAATAATCCAGAGACAAGTAGATATCATCTGGAAATTTATTCGACATACGAAGACCATAATCGTGATTTGGCAGAGCTGATGAATAAGTTCTTTTATTTAAATGCCAAAATCACTAAAAGACGAAGTGGCTATATTGCTTATCTTAAGGAAGCAGAAAAGATTGGCGATTTTCTGCATATTGTTGGAGCCTTAAATGCCATGCTTTCATTTGAAGATCTCAGAATTATGCGGGATATGCGCAATTCTGTTAATCGCTTGGTTAATTGCGATACTGCAAATCTTAAAAAGACAGCCAATGCCGCTGCTAAGCAAATCGAGGATATTCAAGTGATTGAAGAGCAGGAAGGCATTGATAGTTTGCCCGAAAAATTGCAGACTTTAGCTCGTTTTCGTTTGCAGCACCCAGAGCTTTCATTGAAAGATGTTGCAGCGCAAGTACCTGATGGGCCTATTTCTAAATCCGGAGTTAATCATCGCTTTAAAAAAATTCGTGAAATAGCTGACAGTTTAAGAGCATAGAAAAAAGAGTTTGGAAATTAATTCCAAACTCTTTTTTAGACCTTAAGCTAAGTATTACTTCTTTTTATTGACCATAATTTCGTCAATCAAGCCATATTCCTTAGCTTCTTCAGCTGTTAAGTAGTTATCACGTTCAGTATCCTTTTGGATCTTTTCCAAAGGTTGGCCAGTAGTTTCGTGCAAAATTTCGTTAATCTTCTTACGACTCTTCAAAATTTCGTTAGCAGCGATTTGAATATCAGTTTGTTGACCTTGAGCTCCACCTAATGGTTGGTGAATCAAGACAGTTGAGTTAGGTAATGCAAAACGCTTGCCTTTAGTACCACTAGTTAAAAGAATAGATGCCATTGAAGCAGCCATCCCGATGGCAATCGTAGAAACGTCTGACTTAATAAAGTTCATCGTATCCATGATTGCTAAACCAGAAGTAATCACACCACCTGGTGAGTTGATGTAAAGAGAAATGTCTTTAGTGTTGTCTTGTGCATCAAGGAATAATAATTGAGCAATGATTGAGTTAGCCATTTGGTCGTTAATTTCACCACTCAACATGATAATGCGGTCTTTTAATAGACGTGAGTAAATGTCATATGCGCGTTCTCCACGAGTAGTTTGTTCAATAACTGTAGGTACAAGCATAAATCTGCCTCCTAAATTTTTAAAATCTTTAATTAGCACTCTTATAGGTACAGTGCTAATTAAATCACTTACTATTATTCATGTCAAACAAAGTGTATTAATTTTGTATTTTTTATTACAATAAATTTATATTACAATATACAAGGTAAGATTTATGTGTTTTAGGAGAAATAATTTGAATTATAAAAAGATTGTAACAGCCAGTTCGGCTATGGCATTAACTGTTGGATTATTAGCTGGATATTCAAACCTAGTTTCTGCTAAAGATAGCACTGATGATGCAGCATCAACTGTAGAAACTAAGAAGAGCCCAGCACAAGTTATTAGTAGTTATAACTTAATGACTAAAGTTGCTGGAACTAAGAATTATAAAGTTTGGAAGAATGTGGTTAACGGTAAGGTTTCAGGTAAAGTGGCTGATGCCATTGTTTTCCGTTATAACCATATTCAATCTAACCAAAGTATTAAGACTAAGAAAGCAACCTATTGGTTAATTTATGTTGATGGTCGTCGTGTTGGTTGGGTTAATGAAAAATTCTTTGCTCGTAACCAAATTGCTGTTCCTAAGACTGTAAGTTTGGTAAGAAACAGTAATTATGTTTTCGATGCTAGTGATGCAATCAGTTATGCTACCGACGATACTGGTACTGTAGTTGATAATGAAGATGTTGATATTTCTAAAGATGTAATCAACTGTGATAAGCCTAAGACCTACACTGTTAAATACAGTTTAGGTAAAGCTAAGGCAAGCACTAAGATTACCGTTAGAAAGAGTACTAAAGAAGGGATTGCTAACGCTAATGCGGTAACTCCTAAGAAGGGGACCACTTCACTTAAGAGTTGGGATTCTCACTATGGTTCTTCATTAAACTACATTAGTAACAAGGAATACTCTCCAGAAACTGATACTCACTCTTGGAGCAGTAATGGAATTACTATGAAGACGAGACTCTTCCAACCAGTATTGCTCAGTGTTAAGACTAACTCTGCTAATGAAGGTGAAATCAACCGTGTAGGTCACATCCCTGAAGGGGTAACTGTTTCTCATAATTGGGCCTTTACTAGTTTGCTTAGTTACACTAGTTCAATTCAAGGTCACATTGTTGGTTATGATTTAAGTAAATTAACTGATCCATTTGAACCACAACATTTGTTGACAATGAAACAGTCTAAGTTCAACAGCTATGTTCAAAACATTAAGGTTAGTCCTTATGTTCCAATTGGTCACGGTCAAGCAATGGGATCAACTAAGAAATATGTTTACGCTTTAGTTAACAATAATGATGTTGATACTAACAAGTCAGAAGAATTAGTTCAAATTCGTCGTAGTGACATGTTGATCAACAAGATTTGGACAATTAAATGCTGGAACGGTAATGATAGTGATCCACGTTACTTCAAGAATGGTGTAGTTGTGAGTGACAAGCAAATGTACACTTTAAACTATGATGAAAAACGTGATTGCTACGAATACTGGGAATTCAACCGCAAGGGAGACAACTGGTATCCAACTTTAGTTGGAGCTACTGAAGGTGACTTTGTTGGTGGTACTGGTCCTGTTCAAGGATTTACTTATGACTCTAAGAATAAGAACTTCTACATTGCCTTTAATGATATTGTGGTTAAGGTAGGACGTACTGGTACTTACAAGGGATACTACGATTTCACTACTGGTCGTGAAATTGAAGGTATTTCTGTTGATGATGGTCACTTGTACTTCAACTTAGCTCAACGTGCAGAATTACTTAAGAGTGTGCAAAAGTTAAACTAAGCAAGGTAAAAAAGAGTTTGGAATTTTCCAAACTCTTTTTTATTTATCTGCTAATTTTTGTTGACATTCAGGGCATAAACCGTAGATTTCTAAATGGCTAGAAGAAGTAATATAGCCAGTTTGTTTCTCAGATTCAACCCGCATTTGATTTTCAATTTCGTCGAAATGGGGATAAACTACATCGGCAATGCGACCACAATTTTTACAAATAATATGAAAGTGTGGTTTAACAAAGTAATCATAGTGGCTTGAATTACTACCATTCTTAATTTCGATTACCATTCCCACGCCAATTAAGGTATTAAGTGTGTTATAAATGGTTGCTTTGTTCAATTGTTCATCACCAGCTAAATCGTGGTAAATGGTGTCCACTGTAGGATGATTATGGCTTTGCATTAAGTAGCTCAGAATCTTGATTCGTGGTTTGGTCGCCTTAAGATGATGATGATGAAGGAGTGTTTGAGCTGTGTTTTCCGTCAACTTTTTTCACCTCCAAATAGTTCATCTATAGTTTAGCATGAAAAAAATAAAAGCGCCGTTTTCGACGCTTTTATTTATAACTATTCTAAATAACTAATTTTTGGCTTCTTGATATTTCTTAATTGCTGGCAAGATTAAACCTAAGACAACTAAGATAATTGGAGTAATAATGTTCAAGAAGAGCGTAAATGGATCTGGTGAGTAAATTCCCATGATACAGCAAGCTGCAGTTACAAGGAAACACCAAATACCAGCAGTATAAGCTAAGCCTTGATGCTTAGTCATTTGATAAGTTGTTTCAAATTTGGCTTGGTGCTTTCTTAAGGCAATATATGCCGCAAAGACCCAGAGATAACGCAACGGCATTGTAGTTGAGTTAAGTTTCACTAACTGGGCCATGACTGCTAATGCATCTGGAAGCAAGGCTTGTGCAGCAATTAAACCACCGGAAAGAATGACTACCATCCAAATCCCATTAATGTAAGCACCATGTTTGTTTAGCTTAAGTAAGCCTTTAGGGATAAAGTTTTTAGCTTCTTTACTACCTAATAACATTCTTAATGGCGCATCAATACTAATTACTAAAGTTGAGAATTGGCCAATTACGTTACACCAAGAGTAGATGTACATGAATAATCCACCAACGTGATAGTATTCACCTAATCTTTGGAAGGCCATGTAAGCCCCATTTGAAATGTATTCGTTTAAATGATTGTTAACTACTTTAGGATCAAACATTAAGGCCATGGCAAAAGTTCCTAAGATCGCAGAAACCATAACCATGATTGCTAAAGCCATCATTGCTTTAGGGAAGTTCTTGGTCGGATCCTTCACTTTATTAACATATGGTGAAATCTTTTCACAACCACCAACAGCAAAGACTAAGATTGAAAGTGAAGTTAAGTATTTGATATTGAAGGTTGGTAAAAAGTTTTTCCAATTAAAATCAATTGAGTAGTAACTAGCATGAGGATTGATTGCAGGAGCGGCAAACATCATGATGATAAATAAAATTGACATGATGAACATTGAAGTTCCGGCAATAGTAGCCAAAGTCTTTAAAACTGGTACCCCGCGACTGGCCACCCAACAGAAGAAAAGAAAGACAACTAAGGTCGCAAGTTGAGTAGTAGCCGTTGGCAGACTATCATACCAATGCGTGTTACCAAAGATGCCCCAAGCCATGGCTCTTAAACCACCGGTACCTTTACTAGAAATGTAAACGACGTGACAAGCCCAGTAAGTCCAACCAGCGTAGTATGCCCATTTAGCGCCCATTGTAGCGTTAACCCAGGAGGAAACCCCACCTTCAGCATTCTTAAAGGTGGCACCAAGTTCACCTACCATGAGGGCATAAGGAACAAAGTACAACAAAAACATGACAATCCAGCTAAAGATGACTTTCGTGCCATCGAAATAGACATAGCCGTTAACAACATTACCAAATCCCCAAACGGTAGAAAAGGCCATCATTGCTAAGGTTGTCCACATCATCTTTTTAGGATTGTTTTGGGATTCAACCATAAAAATCTCCTATCTCTATCACTATTAGAATTGTTACGTTTTTAATTATAATATGAGAAGAAAAAATAAAACAGCTTATTAGAACTTTTACCCAAACTAATATGAAATTGTGAATAAAAATGTGCTAAAATATCCGGGATGAAATTGTTTGGAGGAAAATTATGAAAGGAAAAAATAGTTTTAAAGTTGTTATGGCTACTGCTGCCTTGTTAATGGGCAGTGTCTTAGTCAGCACTACAGCTAAGCCTGCCAGTGCCAAAAGTTTCAGTAAGGCAGTAACTAAGATTGCTGGAAATGGAAATTATGCGATTTACCACAATGTATCTGGCAGTGGCCCATCCGGAAAGTTTACTTCTACCAAGTACTTTAAACATGGTCAAATTCAATCAAAGCGTTATGTCTCAACTAAAAAGGGTAATTTCTGGGACATTTATGTTGACGGCCGTCATGTTGGTTGGGTTAGCCAAAACTTCTTTGCTCGTAACAAGATTTCTGTAGCTAAAGATGTTTCTTTAGTTAAGAACTCAAGTTACGCTTTCCCAACTAGGGATGCGATTAACTATGTAACTAACAGTCAAGGAACTGCAGTTAACCCAAGTAAAGTTCACGTTTCTCAGGCTCACGTAAGTACCGCTGCTACAACTGTGAAATATAGCTATGGTAAAGCTAAGGCTAGTATGGATATTAAAGTTTACGATGGTCAAGATGCTACTGCTGATAAGAAGGCAGAAACCGGCTTTAAGAGTACTACTACTTGGAATGGTGGTTCTAAAGGCTCTTCAAGAAACTGGAATCGTGCCCATGGTTACCGTTCAGAAACTTCTGGCAATACCTTTAAGAGTAACGGCTTAACCTTGAGAACTCGTCTTTTCCAACCTCGATTTGTCAGTCTGGGTTATGGTCAAGCAGGTGACAAGATGGGCCAAGTTGGGGTAATTCCAGAAGGTATTACTGTTAATGGCAATGATTTTGTAACTTCGATGTTTACTAGCAGCAGTAGTCAATTTGGTCACCTTGTTTCTTATAATTTGAATGCAATCAAGAGCAAAACTGCTGCGCAAAACTTAACAACTATGAGTTGGAATAGCTTTAAGTCATATGCTCAGAACATCAAAGTTAGTCCGTATATTAAATTAGGTCATGGTCAATCACTAGGTTCAACAAGTTCTTCAATTTATGTCATGGCTAATGACAATAACTATAATAACGGTCCAAAATCAGAAGAAATCTTTCAAATTAGTAAAAGCGATATGAAGATCAAGAAGATTTGGACTTTCAGAATTGCAAGCAACCGCTATATTCATAACGCAACGTTTGTTGGTGATAATACAATGTATGCCTTGTTCCATAATGGCGGCTACAACTGCTATGAATATTGGAAATTAACCCGTGATGGGGATGAATGGACTGCAGAAGAAGTTGGTGCTACAAAAGGTAGATTTATTAGCAATTCACCAGTACAAGGTTTTGCTTATGCTGATGGTGACTTCTTCATCGGCTTCAATGATCACATTTTCCGTGTGAATGAAAATGGTAAAACTAAGAAGCATTATTGTTTCCACACTCGTCGTGAAATTGAAGGTATGTCTGGTACCGGATCTAACTTATACGTTCAATTCGCTCAAAGAGCAGAATTAACTAAAGGCAGAATTTAAGGCAAAAGAAAAGAGCAGCTGCGATGCAGCTGCTCTTTTCTTATGGACCCCCTGGGAGTCGAACCCAGATTTCAAGAACCGGAATCTTACGTGCGATCCATTACACTAAGGGTCCATACAACAGTAATTAGTATATCAAAAAATTATCAAAAATTAAAACCTTTTCGCTTGTCTTTTTTTAATTTTAAAAAGCGTAAGTTTTTTCTTGAATTCGAAAAAATTCATTGTTATACTAACAGTGTCGATTGGGAAATGTGTATTGAACTAAAAAGCTCAAAACTACGTTTCTCTTATATTTTTAAGCAAGCTGGGACGGTAAATGACACACATATGGTCACCGAGCGTCCCACGGAAAGGAGGGGCTTATGAACTCGGACTTATCCTTGCTCGAAGCTCTCGTTCCCGATGTCTTAAAGATTCTTCGACAAAGGTATCTTGTCCTTGAGCAGATTTCATTACACGCGCCAGTTGGGCGTAGAAATGTGGCTCAGCAGCTAAGACTATCTGAACGTAATGTTCGAACTGAAACTGAGTACTTAAAAAAGCTTGGTTTAATCGAAATTCGTAATTACGGTATGGTCTTAACTGAAAAAGGCGAGAAGACATTACAAGATGCAGCACCGTTAATTGATCGCTTGTTCAATGCAGGTGAGACAGAAGTTAAGCTTGCACGCAAGTTAGGCATTGATCGGACAATTATTGTGCCGGGAAATGCTGACTTACAAGATCGAGTATATGAAGAAATGGGTGAGCAGTTAAATTCAGCTTTGAATTTGCTATTACCATTAGGTCATTCAATTATCACGGTACTAGGTGGAATCGACGTTGCCAAGTCTGCTAGTTATTTGTCAAAGCAGCTCGGTAATAATCGCCAATTAGAGTTTGTTCCTGGGCGCGGAGCTTTGGGTGAAAATGTTACGACTCAAAGTAATACGATTGTTCAGGAAATGGCAGCTAAGACTTTAGGTACTTACAAAACATTGTATTTACCAGAACAAGTTTCTGAAGTTGCTTATCGTTCACTAATTCGTGAAAATTCGATCTCTAGTGTGCTGCAAGACATATCACAAAGTGATGCTGTGATTCATGGCATTGGTTTAGCCCAAGAAATGGCTAAACGCCGAGGGTATGATTCAATCAGACTTTCAGAGCTTCGTGATAAAAAAGCTGTCACCGAATGTTTCGGGTGTTTCTTCGATGACACTGGCAAGATTGTTGAACGCATCACCCAGGTTGGATTGCAGTTTGAGAATCTGAAAAAAATACCTCACATATTTGCTCTTGCTTGCGGATCAAGAAAAGCTGACGCAATTAAGGCTTATATGCCAAATGCACCTCATCAAACCTGGTTAATTACTGATGAGGGTGCCTCAAATGCGATTTTAAAGGAGAAGTAAACTTCTCGTTTAAAATAAATTGTTGTTTATAGTTCTTAAGGAGGACTTTAGGTTATGACAGTTAAAATTGGTATTAACGGTTTCGGCCGTATCGGTCGTTTAGCATTCCGTCGTATTATGGACTTGGGCGAAAAGTCAAAGGACATCGAAGTTGTTGCTATCAACGACTTGACTACTCCAGCAATGCTTGCTTACTTGCTTAAGTACGACACTACTCATGGTACTTTCAACCACGAAGTTTCATCAACTGAAGATTCAATCGTAGTTGACGGTAAGAAGTACCACGTATACGCAGAACCACAAGCACAAAACATTCCATGGGTTAAGAACGATGGTGTTGACTTCGTTCTTGAATGTACTGGTTTCTACACTAGCAAGGCTAAGTCACAAGCTCACCTTGACGCAGGTGCTAAGCGTGTATTGATTTCAGCTCCAGCTGGTAACGACTTGAAGACTATCGTTTACTCAGTAAACGAAAACACTTTAACTGCTGACGACAAGATTGTTTCAGCTGCTTCATGTACTACCAACTCACTTGCTCCAATGGCAAACGCTTTGAACAAGGAATTCGGTATCGAAGTTGCTACTATGACTACTATCCACGCTTACACTGGTACTCAAATGACTTTGGATGGTCCTGCTCGCAGTGGTAAGGAACAAGACGCTCGTGCTGCTGCTGAAAACATTATTCCTCATACTACTGGTTCAGCTAAGGCTATCGGTTTGGTATTGCCTGACTTGAACGGTAAGATGAACGGTCACGCACAACGTGTTCCAGTTCCAGATGGTTCAGAAACTGAATTAGTATCAATCTTGAGCAAGAAGGTTACTGCTGACGAAGTTAACGAAGCTATGAAGAAGTACGAAAGCCCATCATTTGCTTACAATGGTGACCACATCGTTTCAAGCGACGTTATCAACATGACTGCTGGTTCAATCTTTGACCCAACTCAAACTATGGTAACTACTGCAGGTGACAAGCAATTAGTTAAGACTGTTGCTTGGTACGACAACGAATACTCATTCACTTGCCAAATGGTTCGTACTTTATTACACTTTGCAACTCTTTAATCATTAATTTAAATTAACTGATTATATAGTTAAGTGGTAATTGAGAAGGCGGAGGGAGATTCTTCCTTCCGCCTTTTTTTGAAGGAAAAATATCAAATAATCGGAGGATTATAATGGCTAAATTAATCGTTGATGACCTTGATGTTAAAGGCAAAAAGGTTTTAGTACGTGTAGACTTCAATGTTCCTATTAAGGACGGTGTGATCGGTGATGACAACCGTATCGTTGCTGCACTTCCAACTATTAAATACATCATTGAAAATGGCGGTAAGGCTATTCTTTTGAGTCACTTGGGCCGTGTAAAGTCAGACGCTGACAAGAAAGAATTATCATTAAAGCCAGTTGCAGAACGTTTAAGTGAACTTCTTAAGAAGCCTGTAACTTTCGTACCATCAAATGAAGGTAAGGAAGTAGAAGACGCTATCAACAACATGAAAGATGGCGACGTTGTTGTTCTTGAAAACACCAGATTCCAAGACATTGACAACGACTTTGGTAAACGTGAATCAGGTAACGATCCTAAGCTTGGCGAATACTGGGCAAGTCTTGGCGACATGTTCGTAAACGATGCCTTTGGTACTGCTCACAGAAGCCACGCTTCAAACGTAGGTATCGCTACTGCTATGAAGAAAAATGGCAAGCCTGCAGCTGCTGGTTTCTTGCTTGAAAAGGAAATCAAGTACTTAGGTGATGCTGTTGACAATCCTGTACACCCATTTGTAACTATCTTGGGTGGTGCTAAGGTTTCAGACAAGATTGGTGTTATCAACAACTTGATTCCTAAGTCAGACCACATTTTAATCGGTGGTGGTATGGCTTACACCTTCTTGGCAGCTCAAGGCCACAAGATTGGTAAATCATTATTTGAAGCTGACAAGGTAGACCTTGCTAAGGAATTGCTTGAAAAAGCTGGCGACAAGATCGTTCTTCCAGTTGACAACGTAGCTGCAACTGAATTCTCAAACGATGCTTCACGTGAAGTTGTTGGTGATGACATTCCTGACAACATGATGGGTCTTGACATCGGTCCTAAGACTATTGCTAAATTCAAGGAAATCTTGAAGGATGCTAAGACTGTTGTTTGGAACGGCCCAATGGGTGCTTTCGAAATGCCTAACTTTGCTGAAGGTACTTTGGAAGTTGGTCGTGCTTTAGCAAACCTTGCTGACGCAACTACTATCATCGGTGGTGGTGACTCAACTGCTGCTGCTAAGCAATTGGGTATCGCACCTAAGATTAGCCACATTTCAACTGGTGGTGGTGCTTCACTTAACTACCTTGAAGGTAAGGTATTGCCAGGTATCGCTTGCGTACAAGACAAGTAATTTTAGGTATAAGGAGATAATAGACTAATGAGTCGTACACCAATTATTGCTGGTAACTGGAAGTTACACATGAATCCAGAAGCAACTACTGAATTCGTTAACGCTGTTAAGGATAAGTTACCAGATCCAAACAAAGTTGAATCACTTATTTGTGCTCCAGCAGTTGACCTTGATGCTTTGAGAAAAGCAGCTAAGGGCTCAAACTTGCACATCGGTGCAGAAAACTGCTACTTCGAAGATGAAGGTGCCTTCACTGGTGAAACCTCTCCAAAGGTTTTGAAGGAAATGGGCATGGACTACGTAATTATTGGTCACTCAGAACGTCGTGGCTACTTCCACGAAACTGATGAAGACATCAACAAGAAAGCTAAGGCTATTTTTGCTAATGGCATGAAGCCAATTATTTGCTGTGGTGAATCACTTGAAACTCGTGAAGCTAACAAGCAAGAAGAATGGGTAGTTAGCCAAATCAAAGCTGCTTTGGCTGGTTTAACTGCTGATCAAGTTTCTAACCTTGTTATTGCCTATGAACCAATCTGGGCTATTGGTACTGGCAAGACTGCTTCATCAGATCAAGCTGAAGAAATGTGCAAGACTATCCGTGAAACTGTTAAGGACTTGTACAACGAAGAAACTGCAGAAAACGTTCGTATCCAATACGGTGGTTCTGTAAAGCCAGCTAACGTTAAGGAATTAATGTCAAAGCCTGACATTGATGGTGGCTTAGTTGGTGGTGCTTCACTTAAGCCAGATTCATACTTAGCTTTGGTAAACTACCAAGACTAATTACTGTCATATAGAAAAAGGTTTGGAAGACATTCCAATGTCATTAAGTTAAGACATTGACAAATTTGACGCTTTTAGAACCGAATTATTTGGATTCGGTTCTTTTTCTTTTACAATAAAAATAAAGGTGAGCAGCTATAGAACTATCTGCTCACCTTTTTG